>NZ_JABXGB010000057.1:0-13375 GCF_022627935.1 Ochrobactrum sp. C6C9
CGTACGGCCTCCTTCTCCGCAACGGGCGAGGGTGGTTCGGCTGCCGTCGAGAACGCAACCGTGCCTGCCGATCCGGCGCTGTCGAGCTTTGTTGGCAATGCGCTGTCGGCTTCGGATCGTCCGGAACTGACCTCGGCCAAGATCATCATCTCAGGCGGTCGTGCACTTGGTTCGGCTGAAAAGTTCCAGGAAGTGATCCTTCCGGTTGCCGACAAGCTCGGTGCTGCCGTTGGCGCCAGCCGTGCGGCAGTCGATGCGGGCTATGCGCCAAACGACTGGCAGGTCGGCCAGACGGGCAAGGTGGTTGCACCGGAGCTTTACATCGCTGTCGGTATTTCCGGCGCTATCCAGCATCTGGCTGGCATGAAGGACAGCCGCGTCATCGTCGCCATCAACAAGGACGAAGAAGCGCCGATCTTCCAGGTCGCCGATTACGGGCTGGTGGCTGATTTGTTCCAGGCTTTGCCTGAAATGGCTGACAAGGTTTAAGGAAGACCAACATGAAACGTTCAGTGGTTATTGCTTCCGGGGTTCGCACGCCAATCGGAGATTTTGGTGGCTCTCTTGCAGGTATTCCTCCGTGTGAACTGGGAGCCGCAGTGGCGCGCGAAGTGATCGCGCGTGCTGGCATCGAGCCCGATCAGGTTGAGCAGACAGTCTTCGGCAATGTCATTCACACCAGACCGGAAGATATGTATATTTCGCGCGTCGTTGCGGTTCGTGCTGGGGTTCCTCACACGTCGCCTGCGTTGACTTTGAACCGCTTGTGCGGTTCGGGCCTTCAGGCGGTCGTTTCCGCTGCCGAACAGATTGAGCTTGGCAAAGCCGATATCGTGCTTGCTGGCGGTGCGGAGAGCATGAGCCGCTCTGGCCATTTACTGACGCAGGCACGCAACGGTCAGAAGATGGGCGATGTGACCGCGATAGATATGATGGTAGGGGCTCTGACCGATCCTTTCGGTCACGGTCACATGGGCATGACCGCTGAGAATATCGCCGAGCGGTCTGGCATCGATCGGGCAAAGCAGGATGCTTTCGCGGTTGAATCGCACCGTCGAGCGGCAGCAGCAATCGCAGATGGCCGCTTTAGCGGCCAGATACTGCCAATTACCGTCAAGCAAGGTCGGACAGAAAAACTGTTTGATACGGATGAACATGTGCGCAGCAATGTTTCTCTGGAGGATATGGCCAAGCTGCGCCCTGCTTTTAGCAAGGACGGCACCGTAACGGCGGGCAATGCATCGGGTCTCAACGACGGTGCGGCAGCTCTGGTTCTTATGGAGGAGGGCGTCGCTAAGGCCCATGGCGTCAAGGCATTAGGCCGCATTATCGCAACCGGACTTGGTGGCGTCGCGCCCGAGGTAATGGGTATGGGCCCCGTTCCCGCCAGCCGACAGGCTTTGCAGCGGGCCGGTCTGACCGTAGCCGATATGGATGTGATCGAATCCAACGAAGCGTTTGCGGCGCAGGCCTGTGCGGTCAGCGCAGAATTGGAGTTTCCGGAAGATAAGGTCAATCCGAATGGTGGCGCCGTTGCTCTCGGCCATCCGGTAGGAGCGTCGGGAGCGATCATCCTCATCAAGCTTTGCTATGAACTGGAACGTATCGGTGGCCGCTACGGTTTGGCAACAATGTGTATCGGTGGCGGGCAGGGTATTGCGATGGTGGTCGAGCGGGTCTAAGAAGCAAGCCGGGAGCGAGGAGGCTTCTCTCAACGACGACCAGTTCTGGTCTGAAAGCGATCCATGACAGAAAAACTCTCTCATCGCGGGCTTGTTGTCGCCGCGATCATGGCAAGCATGGCCATGATCGCTGTCGAGGCAACGATTGTGTCTACCGCAATGCCGCAGATTGCAGCACAGCTGGGACAACTCAATCTGTATTCCTGGGTTTTTTCGTCATTCCTGTTGACCCAGACCGCGACGACCGTCGTGTTTGGAAAGCTTGCAGACATTTATGGTCGCAAGCCCGTTCTTATTTTCGGTATCGCGCTGTTCCTCGCCGCTTCGGTCTTGGCAGGCTTCGCCTGGTCGATGCCTTCGATGATCGTCTTCCGGCTTTTGCAAGGCATCGGCGCAGGGGCGATCCAGCCTGCGGCCATGACTGTGGTGGCGGACCTTTTTCCCGGAGCGCAGCGTAGCAAGGTCCAAGGGTATCTTGCCAGTGTATGGGCTTTGTCAGCCGTCGTCGGCCCGTTGCTTGGCAGTCTCATCATTCACAATCTGAGCTGGGCCTGGGTTTTCTGGATCAATATTCCCGTCGGTATTCTGGCGGCATCTGGTTTTCTTCTCTTCCTGCATGAAGAGAAGCGGACAAAACCGGTCTCGGTCGACGTGCTCGGCGCGGCACTTTTCGCTGTCTCCATTTCGTCATTGATGATTGCGCTTACCCTGATGGAGAGCGCGGTTTCACTGGAAGGAATTCTGGCATTCATTCTCTTTGCCGTTTCGTTGATTGCCTTCATCTGGCAGGAACGCCGCACGAAGGAACCCATGGTCGCGCCCGACCTGTGGCTGAAGCGTCCTATAGCTTTTTCCAATCTTGCAGTTTTCCTGGCCAGCATGTCGATTATGGG
The DNA here is from genome assembly GCF_022627935.1 of Ochrobactrum sp. C6C9. Taxonomy (NCBI): domain Bacteria; kingdom Pseudomonadati; phylum Pseudomonadota; class Alphaproteobacteria; order Hyphomicrobiales; family Brucellaceae; genus Ochrobactrum; species Ochrobactrum sp. C6C9. Next base: position 2,576 of record NZ_JABXGB010000057.1, read on the forward strand.
CCTCACGACATTTTTGCCGATGTATGTACAGACGGTTCTCGACCGTTCTCCCGTGGTCGCGGGCTTTGCCCTCACTATGCTGCTGCTGGGCTGGCCCTGCGGGGCAACAATTGCATCGCGACAGTTTACGCGTTTTGGGCTGCGTCCAATCATGATCGTCGGAAGCATCTGTATTCCAATCGGAACCTCTCTGCTTGTCATGCTCACCCCGTCAAGTTCGGCAACAATGGCTGGAGCCGGTTCTCTGATCATGGGTTTCGGCATGGGGCTGCTTAACATCGGGGCACTAATCTTGACGCAGGACAGCGTAAGCTGGTCAGAGCGTGGCAGCGCTACGGCATCGAATGTTTTCTCGCGTAATTTGGGAAGCACACTCGGCGCGGCCATTCTGGGCGCAGTGCTCACCTACGGTCTTGCGAATGCCAACCACGGTGAAGCGATTACGTCAGAACAACTTCGTGACCTGCTGAATGGGGCGGAGATGTTGATTGATCAGCACGAGCTACGGCTGGCGCTTCAGCACGCGCTGCACGCGACCTTTGTAGCGATGATGCTTATCGCGGTGATGATCGTGCCTGCCTGCCTCTGCGTGCCAAAGACCAAGAAGACATATGAGAGTGATTTACAAGAGGCGTGAGCCTCTCACCTTGAGAATAAGCGAACCGGTCTGGTTTCCAATTTGTGTTCAAGTCTCAACATCATCGGTGCTCCGCGGTGTGGAGCGCCTGGGCAACAGCAGAAGGGAACGGGCAAAGCAGGCCGTTTCAACATATAACTGCGCCGCAGAATAAATTTGTCGCAATGCAGAAGATTTAAGTTGCCTGATCTTTGAGATTTCGTCCCGAAGCCGAGAAACTATCTGAGGCTGATCCCTAGACGTGCGCTTTGCGCGAAGGGGTCACCCGATGTGATGCTCAGCGAAAGTGGATGTACCGATGCCCTATCAGTTAAGTCTTCTCGACAAGAGTCCGGTAGCACAAGCGGGCAATGCGGAAGCCGCCCTTTCGAACACCGTATCTTATGCTCAGGCGGCCGAACAAGCGGGCTACAAGCGGTTCTGGGTTGCGGAGCATCATCACGCGGAGGAACTGGCCGGGCCTTCGCCCGAGGTGCTTGTTTCCTATCTTCTGGCATCGACAAAGCGGATCAGAATTGGTTCTGGCGGCGTGATGCTTCAGCATTACAGCCCTTACAAAGTTGCCGAAAACTTCAACCTTCTGGCCGCCCTCGGACGCGGGCGCGTGGATCTCGGTGTCGGCAAGGCGCCGGGCGGACTTCCTTTATCAACCAAGGCGTTACAGCAGGAAACAGGCAGCGAAAAGCGCCTCGATTTCAACAGCAAGCTTGAGCAGCTCACTGCGTTTCTTGGCGGTGGCAAGATCGCTTCCGGTCCGTTTGAAGGACTGGCGGCAACGCCTAAACCACAGCTTTCTGCGGAAAAATTCGTGCTTGGCGCAAGCCCGGAAAGCGCGTTGCTTGCCGCACATTCCGGCTGGGATTTTGTCTATGCCGGTCATTTGAATGGCGATACTGCCAATCTACAGAAAACGTTCGACGCCTATCGCAAAGTGACCGGAAAGGTGCCGGTTCTGGCGCTTGGCGCAGTGGTTGCCGAGACCGAAGATACGGTTGATGCCGTGGTCTCGAAAATTAAAATCTTCAAGGTGCATCTCGCCTCCGGACAATCCGTTTCGGTTGGCACACAGGAGGCAGCCGCCGAGTTTGCGCGGCAGGCTGGAGAGGCTGATTACCGGGTTGAAGAAAAGCATCCAAATGTACTCGCAGGCTCGGCAAAGCAGGTGAAGCAGAAGCTGGATGAACTGCACGAGCAATATGGGGTGGCCGAGTTTGTGCTCGAGTTCCCCGCTGTTTCTCATGAGCAAAGATTAGCTGCCATCGAGGGCCTGGCAGGCGAACGTCTGGCAATTGCCGCCTGATCCAAAGCCACTGGCGATAAGGAGTATCTAAAATGGGTTCCAAGCAGATCAGATTCGGTGTGATGCTTCAGGGTGCGGGCGGACATATGAATGCCTGGAAACATCCATCCGGGCCGGCAGATGCAAGCGTGAATCTCCAGTTTTTCATCGATACGGCGCGCAAGTCCGAAGAGGCTGGTATCAGCTTCGCTTTCATCGCCGACGGGCTTTATATCAACGAGATTTCCATTCCGCATTTTCTCAATCGCTTTGAGCCTTTGACCGTCCTTTCGGCGCTCGCAGCGAATACGAAGCGCATTGGTCTCGCAGGCACGGTTTCGACGTCCTATAGCGATCCATTTACGATTGCGCGACAGTTTGCATCGCTTGATCTCATCTCCGGCGGGCGTGCGGGCTGGAATGTGGTGACATCGCCGCTTGAAGGTTCAGGCCGCAACTATGGCAAGCCACACCCAGAACACGCGTTACGCTATGAAATCGCCGATGAATATCTCGAAGTGACTAAAGGTCTTTGGGATTCCTGGGATGAAGATGCCTTCGTTCGCGATCGCGAGAGCGGACAGTTTTACAGGCCGGAGGGCTTCCATCGGCTCGACCATAAGGGCCGCTTCTTCTCGGTTGAAGGGCCACTCAATATCCAGCGCTCGCCTCAGGGCCAGCCCGTCATCTTTCAGGCCGGCGCTTCGGAAGCGGGTGTAGGACTTGCGGGTAAACATGCGGACGCCGTCTTCACCAATGCCGGCACCATCAAGGACAGCCAAACATTTTATGCGCAGATTAAAGCCAGCGCTGTTGCGCATGGGCGCTCGCAGGACGATGTCGGCATTTATCCCGGCATTGGTCCCATCGTTGGAAGAACCGATACCGAGGCCGAAGAGAAATATCATGCGATCCGTAATCTCGTAAGCATCAACGAAGCTCTGTCCTATCTCGGTCGCTTCTTCGATCATCATGATTTCACCGCCTATGATCTTGATGCGCCTTTCCCGGATCTTGGTGATGTCGGCAAAAACAGCTTCCGTTCGACAACGGATCGTATCAAGCGCGACGCGGCTGCAAACAGGCTCAGTTTACGTGAAGTGGCGCTGAATGTTGCCACACCACGCACGTCCTTCATTGGTACGGTGGAAAAAATCGCAGACGAAATCATTCTCTGGAAAGAGCAAAAGGCAGCTGATGGTTTCATCCTCGGCTTCCCGGTGATTGCTGAAGGGCTGGATGATTTCATTGCCCATGTTCTGCCAATTCTGGAAAAGCGCGGATATCATGAAGGCAGTCTGAAATACGACACGCTGCGCGGAAATCTTGGATTGGAGCATCCGCAGAGCCGTTATGCGAAGCCCGTTGAAAACAATGATGCCGAAAGCCACCGAAAGGGTGCGGCATGAATATTCAACGGTCGCCAGACGTAAACCGCAAACTGGAAATCGAGGCGGGTCTTGCCTCGTTTATCGACGAGTTTATCGCTTTGCGTCGCGACATTCATGCTCATCCGGAGCTGGCGTTCAAGGAAACACGAACCTCTGCTCTCGTGGCGGATTATCTCCGTCAGTGGGGCTATGACGTTACAACCGGCGTTGGTGGCTCTGGCGTGGTTGGCACATTGAAACGCGGCAACTCCGGTAAGGCCATTGGTATCAGGGCAGATATGGACGCGCTGCCAATCATCGAAGCAACTGGTCTTGATTACGCAAGCAGCAATTCCGGTGTGATGCACGCATGTGGCCACGACGGACACACGACCATTCTGCTGGCAGCAGCGCGCTATCTCGCTCAGTCCGGTCGTTTTTCCGGTACAGTGCACCTGATTTTCCAGCCAGCTGAGGAGATCGGGGCAGGCGCCCGAAGCATGATCGAAGACGGCCTCTTTGAGCGCTTTCCGTGCGATGCCGTCTATGGGCTGCATAACTGGCCGGGCGTGCCCGCAGGCAAGTTCGGCTTTGTGACTGGCCCGGCGATGGCATCGGTGGACCGGGCAAGAATTCGCGTGAACGGCCGTGGCGGTCATGGGGCCGAACCACACAAATCGGTAGATCCGGTTGTGGTGGCTTCATCCATTGTTCTGGCCTTGCAAACGGTGGTCGCGCGCAATCTCGATCCGCTCGATATGGGGGTTGTGACGGTGGCCTCCATTCATGGCGGTGATGCGTTGAATGTCATTCCCGCGCATGTTGATCTTGGCATTACCATCCGCTCGTTTTCGCAAACTGTGCGCGAGGAATTGCGGCGGCGGATTGAAGCTGTCGCGCGTTCACAGGCCGAAAGTTTTGGTGCTGTTGCTGATGTCAATTATCAGTGGGGCTTTCCTGCTTTGATCAACGCAAAAGCCGAGACGGAATTTGCACGACAGGTCGCGCTAAGCACTTTCCCCACCGGCACAGTTATCGAAGATTTCCGACCGCGCACGGCGAGTGAGGATTTTGCCTTCATGCTCGAACAAAAGCCGGGAACGTATTTCTTCGTCGGCAATGGTGAAAGTGCCGGTCTGCACAGCCCCGATTACAATTTCAACGATAAAATCCTGCTTCCAGCCGCGTTGTTTTGGGTTCGGCTGACCGAAGCATCGCTGATCTGAGATTGCACGATTTCTTCAACATGGATGGCCCATCATGGCGGATGAATTTCTCTACACTTCAACGACCGATATTCGTGCAGTGCCATTGATCGAGGCGCTGACGATTGAGTACGACACGCGCTACGGCACCTATTTCAATGAAGAGGGTGCAGCCGCCGAAATGAACAGATATCCGCCGGAAGCTTTTGCGCCTCCGCACGGCAATTTCCTGTTGTTGCTTCGTGATGGCCAGACAATCGCTGGTGGCGCATTCATGCGCTATAACGATGTGACCGCCGAGTTCAAGCGCATCTGGACACATAGTGATTTCCGTCGACAGGGGCTGGCCAAAAAGGTGTTGGATGAACTGGAAGCGCAGGCGCGTCGGCAGGGTTATAGCCGCGTCTATCTGACCACTGGTTTCCGGCAGCCGGAAGCCAGGGAACTCTATTTGAGAAACGGATATACGGCGCTTTTTGATGTCGCGGCCGATCCCGAAATTTACGGGACGTTGCCTTTCGAGAAAAATATTGAAAATATCGGACAAGTTGAATTTCATCCTTCCGACGCCGCTTTAAAACAGGTGGTGTTTGGCTAAGTAGATGCTTGGGCGTTGTGGTGGGTGTTATGGAAAAAACATCCGCCACCGCCTGATTAAATAGACTTATTTGTTTTGAAACTCGACGCCTCATCTCCGAAAATGGAATCCGGTGACTTCAAAAGCAGGAATTCCTGCGGTGATTCATAAGTTGAACGGCTATTCGGAGCAGTGTTGATCATGGCTATCGCTACAGAGTTTGCGGGTACGGACAGAGAGACAGGCTCTCGCGTAAGTCCCGGCGATTTCAAACATTATCGCATCGTTCCGGCCCGTTATCCGGCACGCGTCGTTGGCACAGTCATCGCCGCAGGCCTGATTATCGCTGTGTTGCAATCGGTTCTGACCAATCCGAAATGGGGTTGGCCAGTCTTTGCAGAATGGTTCTTCTCCGAGCCTGTTCTCGTCGGTTTGATGCGGACACTGTGGTTGACAGCGCTTGCAACAGTGCTGGGTTTTGCCCTTGGAACCGCGCTCGCGCTGGCTCGCGTTTCACGCTCGCCGCTGTTGTCCGGTCTTTCCTGGGCCTATATCTGGCTGCTGCGATCCATTCCACTGATCGTCCTGCTTCTTGTTTTGAACAATCTCGGCTATCTCTATGAAACAGTCAGATTAGGTGTTCCATATACGGATATCACCTTTGCCGAATATCCCACCGTTCAGATACTCAGTCCGTTTGCTGCTGCCCTCTTAGGGTTGAGCCTCAATCAGGCTGCATTTTCTTCCGAGATCATCCGTGGCGGCATTCTGTCTGTCGATCAGGGACAGCTCGAAGCTGCCGCCGCACTCGGCTTGCCACGGCGCAGACAAGCCTTCCGCATCGTGCTTCCGCAAGCCATGCGCACGATCCTTCCGACGGGCTTCAACGAGATCATCGGTCTCGCTAAAGGCACATCGATGGTCTATGTCCTTGCGCTGCCGGAACTCTTCTACACGGTGCAAGTCATCTACCGCCGCAATCTCGAAGTCATTCCCCTACTGATGGTCGCAACCGTCTGGTATCTGATCATCATGACGGTGCTCTCGATCGCGCAATATTACATCGAGCGCCATTTTTCGCGCGGTGCATTGCGCAATCCACCACCAGCTATTCTGACACGCCTTTTCGCTCGTTTAATTCCAGCAGAAACCCCGGTTTCGACCAGGGCTGAGACTGTTGCGTTGAGCGAACACGATGCACGGATAACCGAAAAGCTTGCTGTCAGCGGTTTTACCGGTGTGCGACGCGGTGCGGTGGACATTCACGGTGTATCGAAGAGCTTCGGCAACAATCTCGTTCTTGATAATGTAAGTCTGCACATCAAGCCCGGGAGCGTGACAGCGATCCTCGGCCCATCGGGTTCGGGCAAGTCGACATTGCTGCGATCCATCAATCATCTGGAGCGTGTGGATGACGGCTTTATCTCGATTGATGACGAACTGCTGGGTTATCGCCAGAGTGGCGACACGCTCTATGAGTTGAAGGAAAAAGACATTCTGAAAAAACGCGTCGATGTTGGCATGGTGTTTCAGAACTTCAATCTCTTCCCGCATCTGACCGTGCTGGAAAACATCATTGAAGCGCCGATGATTGTCCGTGGCCTGAGCCGGGATGCCGCGACCGTGATTGCAAAACGTCTGCTGGCGCGCGTTGGTCTCAGCGAAAAAATCAATGCCTATCCGCGTCAGCTTTCCGGTGGTCAGCAACAGCGTGTCGCCATCGCCCGCACACTGGCACTTAATCCCAAAGTGATCCTGTTCGACGAGCCGACCTCTGCGCTCGACCCCGAACTGGTGGGTGAAGTGCTGGATGTAATCAAGGAGCTCGCACGCTCTGGCACCACGCTTGTCATCGTAACCCATGAGATAGGCTTTGCCCGCGAAGTGGCGGATACGGTGGTCTTCATGGAAGAGGGCCGCATTCTCGAAACCGGCAGGCCGGAGCATCTTTTCAATGCGGCAACGCATCCCCGAACCCGGGAGTTTCTAGCAAAAGTCCTCTGACGCCATAAAGTCCGTTTAACACCACACCCCGACAATCACGATTGCCCTGACGGGGCAATCGGCGGGGATTATTTGTCCAAAATTCAGAACATTCTCAGGAGTTATTCAATGAAATCAGGTAACTACAAAAGCGCAATATTGGGCGGCGTTCTGGCAGTAGCAACACTGTTCAGCGCGCCAGCCATTTCCGCAGAACTCGACTTGAGCCCGGAGCAGCCAAACCGTCTGCGCACGGAGAAAAGCGATGCCGTTATCAATGCTGTCCCCAAGGATTTCAAGTTCGTGCAGGATGGCAAGTTTGTCGTTGGTATCAATCCTTGGGTGCCCCCAATCAGCACTTATGCTACGGATGCAAAGACCGTGGTGGCTTTCGATCCCGATCTGATTCAGCTGGTTTCTGATACATTGGGGCGCGAGCTTGTGTTGGTGCCAATCGCCTGGGCCGATTGGCCGCTTTCACTGGAATCCGGCAAGTTCGACGCCGTGATTTCCAATGTGACCGTAACCGAGGAACGCAAGGAAAAGTTCGATTTCTCTACCTATCGCAAGGACGAACTTGGATTTTACGTCAAGGCGGACAGTGCGATCACATCGCTGAAAGAGCCCAAGGACATTGCGGGCCTGAAGGTCATTACCGATCCGGGCACCAATCAGGAAAACATCCTCCTACAGTGGGACAAGCAGAATGTCGCAGCCGGACTGAAACCTATCGAAGTGCAGTATTATGACGACGATGCAGTCAAGGGTCTCGCGATTGAATCCGGTCGTGCGGATGCGGTCTTCAGCGTCAATGCAGTGCAAGCCTATGCCGCATCGCAGCACGGCAAGACCAAGCTTGTCGGGACGGTAAGCGGTGGCTGGCCGCAGACGGCCGAAGTGGCAATCACCACGCGCAAGGGCAGTGGTCTGGCTGACGCACTCACACTCTCGCTTAATGAGCTTATCAAGAGCGGCAAATATGGGCAGGTGCTGGAGCGCTGGAGCCTGAGTTCAGAAGCCGTTGACGAGGCCAGAACGAATCCTGCCGGATTGCCGAAAAGCGGATCGTAAGTTCCGCTCGTAACAAAGCGAAATGTGGAGAAATCAGGTCATTACACAGTGTTTTACACTTAAGGAGATGGGCATATGACTTATATCAGAAAAGCGGGATATTTCATTGCGGGCCTGATTTCAACGGCTCTGCTGATGACGAATGCGGCACGGAGTGAAGGTAAATTTGATCTCAGCCCAGAACAGCCGAACCGCTTGCGGGTTGAAAAACTCGATAAACGTATCGAGGAAGTCAAGGGCTTCAAATTCGTCAAAGATGGTGTTCTGACTATCGGCATCAGCACCAGCGGGCATCTGCCGCTGCATGACTATGCGTCAGATTCCAAGACCGTCATCGGCTACGATGTCGATCTGGCACAGATCATTGCCGACGCTCTCGGACGCGATCTGAAACTGGTTTCTGTTGCGTGGGCCGATTGGCCACTTGGGCTTGCTTCGGGCAAATTCGATGCGGTGATTTCCAATGTCACCGTTACGGAAGAACGCAAGGAGAAGTTCGATTTCTCCACCTATCGCAAGGATGAGCTTGGCTTCTACGTTAAGGCAGACAGCGCGATCAAGGAATTGAAACAGCCAGAGGATATTGAGGGCCTCAAGATCATCACCGATGCCGGCACCAATCAGGAAAAGGTGCTGCTGGAATGGGATCGGCAGAATGTTGCTGCGGGTTTGAAACCGATCGAGGTGCAATATTACGATGATGACGCGGTCAAGGACCTCGCCATTCAAAGTGGTCGTGCAGATGCGGTGTTCAGTGTGAACGCGACACAGGCCTATTCCGCTGGCATCAATGGTAAGACCAAGCTGGTTGGCACGGTCAGTGGTGGCTGGCCGATCACCGCCGAGATTGCGGTTACAACGCGTAAGGGCAGCGGGCTTGCAGACCCGTTGACCAATGTTCTCAACGATCTGATCGCGAGCGGCGCCTATACCAAGGTTCTGGATACCTGGAATCTCGGACCGGAAGCCATCACCAAAGCCAAGACAAATCCACAGGGCCTGCCGAAAAGCGGTTCGTGAGGGGTGGGGCTGGCACATGAGGGGATGCGTGTGCCAGCCCGCTTTATTCTACATAAATGGAGAATGGTTCATGAGAGCAGGTGCTCTGTTAATAGCTGCATGGGCGTTGGTTGGCGCTTCAACCCTGCCAGCGCTATCAGAAGATGATTTTGATTTGTCGCCCGAACAGACGGGCCGCATTCATGTGCAGAAAGATGCTAAGGCAATCGCCGCCATTCCCGCCGATTTCAAATTCGTCACGCCGGGCAAGCTGACTGTGGCCGTCGCGCCGGGCGGACCGCCACTGGCGGCCTATGCCACAGATGCCAAGACCGTTGTGGGTGCGGATGCAGACTATGCGTCGGCGATTGCGGAAAGCCTAGGGCTTCAACTTGAAAGCGTTCCGGTTGCATGGATCGATTGGCCGCTGGGTCTCTCATCCGGCAAATATGACGCTGTGATATCCAATGTTGGTGTCACGGAAGAGCGCAAGGAAAAGTTCGACTTTTCGACCTATCGGCAAGGACTGCATGGCTTCTTCGTAAAGGCCGACAGTGGCGTTACCTCCATCAAGGAGCCAAAGGATGCTGCAGGCCTCCGCATTATCGTGGGTGCCGGGACCAATCAGGAACGCATTCTCGTCAAGTGGAGCGAGGAGAATGAGAAGGCGGGACTGAAACCGCTGGAACTGCAATATTATGATGATGAGGCCGCCAGCCTTCTGGCTCTGCAATCGGGTCGGGCCGATGTGATTGTTCAACCCCATGCACAGCTCGTATTCATTGCCTCACGTGACAAGAATATCAAACGTGTCGGCACGCTCAGCGCGGGCTGGCCGGATCGTTCGGATGTGGCAATTACAACCCGTAAGGGCAGCGGAATTGCCGAGGCGCTGACGATCGCCACCAATAGCCTGATCGCAAGCGGAGACTATGCCCGCATTCTCGACCGCTGGCATCTGGACGAAGAAGCTTTGAAACAATCGGAGACCAATCCGCCCGGATTGCCGAAGTTCAAATAAACTTCCAGTACAGTCATTATCGAAGGACATAATGTGCCAAAAACGATCGATTATTTCTTTTCCATCGGTTCGCCCTGGTCATATCTTGGGCTGGATACGCTTGAGGAACTGGCAGAGCAGCATGTGGTCGAAATCAAGCCTTACCTCGCAACCGTTATTGAGGAAAATGGCGGCATCCTCTCGCGCAATCGGCCGGAAGTACGTCGCGCTTATGGCACACAGGATCTCAAGCGTTGGGCCAAATTTCGTGGCAATCCGCTTTTCATCGATGGCCGTCCAGCTTTGAGTGATCCCACACCTGCTTCCTTCAGTGTGATCGCGGCCCATCTTGATGGTCAAAACTGGCTGCAGCTGACACGTGTTTTCCAACATGCATTCTGGTCAGAGGCAAAGGACATTGGCAAGCCGGAAGTCCGCAGTGTGGTTGCGGATAGGGCCGGTTTCAACGGCGATTATCTGGCCGCACGTGAGAATGATTACGATGTTCAAGCCAAGTGGAAGTCGGATCGTGAACAGGCCGTGGCCAGGGGCGTCTTTGGTTTTCCAACCTATATCTATGATACCGAGACCTATTGGGGACAGGATAATCTGGGGTTTCTCGCGAACCATCTGCGCGGGGAAACCTATTGAATTCGACTTCAAAGCTATTGCGAAGCCG
>NZ_JABXGB010000058.1:0-11871 GCF_022627935.1 Ochrobactrum sp. C6C9
ACCCCGCCAACTATCTCGCCGCCGTCAAACTCGTCGCGGCACGCATCTGGTGTCAGTCGTAATGAGTCTACGGCCTAGTCCTCAATGTCGATGACGAGCAAACGATGGCGCGAAGTGATGCTCCGGATCCTTCGGCCTGGACGATCCATGGCTGCATACATGCCGCTCGCCCTGATGCTCGTTGCATCCTGCATGTTCATTCGACCTATGCGACTGCGCTTGCCGCTCTCGCTGATCCACAAATCAAACCAATCGACCAGAATACGGCACGCTTTTTCAATCGCGTCGCTATCGACATTGAATTCGGTGGAATTGCGGACGATCTCGAAGAGGGCAAGCGGCTTGTTCAGGCGTTGGGGAACAAACGATCGATGATAATGGGCAATCACGGCATATTGGTAACTGCGGCGACGGTCGCCGAAGCCTATGATGAACTTTATTTTCTGGAGAAGTCCTGCAAAACGTTGATCCTGGCTTACTCCACAAATCAGCCGCTTAATATCATGCCTGATGAACTGGCCGAAAAAACCGCCCTGGAATGGGAAGATTACCGGGAAATGCCATTTGCTCATTTCTCCGAGATGTGTCGGCTTCTTGACGAGCGGGATCCATCTTACGCGTATTGAACGGTTCTGACTGGTGTCCGTTGGAATTCGGACGCCAGGCATCAGGCAATATTGCTTCAAGCCGACGCGGTTTGCCCAGCCCATCGCTGACGCATTGAGCCAGCGATAGGTGGGAGATCTATGAATTTTGTTCATCTTCCAATTCGTTGATGCGAAGGTCGTGCAGTTCCGCACCACGAAGCTGCATCAGCTTGGCGAGCCGCCGTGCGGTGTCACTAATTGCCCGACAATGTTCATCGAAGTCCTCTTCAATAACTGCGCGATATGGTCCTGTTACGCCGACAGCGTAAACCACCGGGGCACGTGCAAGACGAATAGGAAATGCTATAGTTCCCAGACCAGCCACATGCTCTGCCAGATCAGTTGCAAAACCGCGTTCGCGAATGTCGGCATATTCCGCCAAAAGAGCTTCCGGGCCGATTTTCGTTTGATCTGTGAATTGCACCAGATTTCGAGTGAGGAGTTGCTGGATGGTTTCAGGTGACTGAAAGGCCATGATTGCTTTACCTGATGCGGTCGCATTGATAGGCATAGCCATGCCCGGCATCACATAGGTACGAACTGGGGTGTCCGGAGCGACACACGTTACGGAACGAATGTCCTTGCCATCGAACTTTGATATAAATGCCGACTGACCGGTTTTCTCGGCTAATATTTGCAGTGGCTTTTGCGCCAGCGTCACAAGCCAGCCCGTATCGGGAGAGGTGTGAAGTAGTTTCAGGAGTCGCTCGCCGAGCTTGAATGTTCGGTTCCGTGAATTCTGCGTATTGATCATTCCGCTTGAAATCAAAGTGTGAAGCAAGCGATTCACCGTCGTTTTGGGAAGATCGAGTGCCGTTTCCAACTCGACGGCGGTTAGTCCCTCGGCAAACGGCGCGACGGTTTCCATGATAGCAATATATCGTTCGAGCGGACTATCTTTTTGGGTAGCATCGGTCATTCATTCAATCTTCTGTGCCCTGGGTGACGTGTCAATTTCGGTTCCGTTTGAGGCTAGGTAAATTTTGCTGGTGAGCAAAGTGCACAAGCCCGTAAGATCGATAATACTGTTTAAAGACCGATTCTTGACAGCAGGAAATTCATATTTCGGGTGCGATGCCCGCAAATTATGCTGATCAGGTGCTGAAATGTGTTGTCTCATCGAGACGAGAGCGTTTCGTTTTTAGAATATGGTGTCAGCTTTCGGCTGTAAGGGAACGCTCCTGCCAATGTGCACTGGGACCTGTGGCCGCAGAAGCAGCCACAGGTCCCGTTTATCAATATTCTTTGTTGTCGCCCACATCGGCCGCGGAAGTCGGAAGACCGTAACTCGTCAGTACTTCGGCAATAGCGCCAGCTTTGCGATAATTCTCGAGGCTTTCATTCACTGCACTCGCAAAGGGAGCATTGCTGTTGGACATCAAAAACGCAGTCTGAGTCGGCAGGGTAGTTGCCTTTACGCGCGGATCCGGTTGGTAAAGCTTAACTTTGACGTCGGTGCCTTTGGTGAGGTCAGCGGCGGCGCCAAAACCTTCAATGCCAGCATCAATACGCCCGGCCTGAACATCTTGCGCCAGATTGAGTGAAGACGGATAGGTCTTTACATTTTCATAAAGCTTTTCCAGATCGCCGACCCAAGAATAGCCTTCTACGGTTCCCACTCTTTTGCCCTTGAGTTGGTCGACGGTCTCGAAACCTTCTTTGGACTCTACCGAAACCTGGTCGAGATAAACCGCGTTGCTGAGCGCAACCACCTTTGCACGAGCAGCGGTGCGGTAGAAACCTCCAATAGCAATGTCGGCGCGGCCGGTCTGCACCGCTGAAACTGCGGCAGGATAGCTGAAGATCTCGTACTCGATCTTCAGGCAATTATCCTTCGCAAATTTCTGAAGAAGGTCGCCGTCGATGCCGGAAACGCCATCCTTCTCTACCGAGTAGGGTGGGGTGTTCGTCAACGCCACAGTTAGGATACCTGCTTTGATCGGTTCGAAGTTGAACTTCGCTTCGCATGTGTCGGCCTTTGCACCCGTTGAAGCCGTCACTAAGGCGATCGCTGCGGATGCTATCAAATAACGCATAGTTTTCATTACTTTAACCTCTGGATTGTTCGTTTTATGAATTGTTGTGCACCTTCGACTGAGAAGTCGATTTTCTGTGAGTAGCTGCGTGCCTTGGAGCTCGTCATATCCCTCCGATTTTAAGTGCCGAATATCTGTATTAATCTTCTAAAACGGAACTAATATCGATTATAAAAGTTTGTCAAGCGGCTTGGAGTTCCGATAATAAGTTTTAATTTCGTTTAATGGGACTATTGACAATTGGAAATGTTCTACCACAATACGGGAATAATACCAATAAGTGGAACTTAACGATGACTCAGCCATTACCCCGCGTCACCTATTCGAATATCGGCGTCGATTTCTCACCCGTTCATGATCACCTGGATAAAATCCTGCCAATTTTCGAAGCAAACCGGTTGGGTCAGACGTGGTCCACGCCATTTGCGACAGGCGAGGCAAAAAGCGTTGCGAGCCCTATCGATCCCGCAATTACGTTAGGTGTTTTTCCCGTTTCAACGAAAAGCGATGTTAGTGCAGCTGTCCTTGCGGCTCGCAAAGGCGCATCAGTCTGGAATGCGTCGAGCCTGGATGAAAGGCTCGCATTCGCTGCACGCTGGAAAGACGTACTCGCCGAAGAGAAATATCAGTTGGGATTAGCCGCTCTCTTCGAGGTCGGAAAATCGCGTATGGAAGCCATCGGCGAGGCGGAAGAAGCGGTCGATATGCTCGACTATTATCCGTCGGAACTGAGGGCAAACAACGGCTTTGTGCGCCCTATGAACCAACTTGTGGACCACGAGACCGCGACGAGCATTTTGCGTCCCTATGGCGTTTTCGCGGTCGTTGCGCCGTTCAATTTTCCGCTCGCATTGTCTATCGGCATGATTACGGGCGCGTTGCTTGCTGGTAACGCGGTGGTATTTAAACCCTCGCCAGAATGCCAACTTACCGGTCTTCTTATTGCCGACACCATACGTAAGGCAGGTCTGCCTGAAGGTGTTTTCAATGTGGTGCTCGGCGATGGTGATGTCGGTAAAAATCTTATCGAAGATAAGGGTATTGATGGCGTCGCATTTACAGGTTCGCACAAGACCGGAATGAGCATCTTCAGGCACATGGCGCTATCGCCGTGGATGAAGCCCGTAATTGCCGAAATGGGCGGCAAAAACCCGGCCTATGTCACGGCAAACGCTGATATCACTCGTGCTGCTCAGGGGGTGGTACGCTCGGGCTTTGGTCTCCAAGGTCAGAAATGTTCCGCGTGCTCGGTGGTATATGTTGATAATAGCGTGAAAGACGAATTCATCGCGCGCTGCATCGAGTTTGCGAAGGCACTTGTCGTTGCCGATCCGCGCAAGCGTGATGTTTTCATGGGGCCACTTTACAATGATGCAACAGTCGACCGGTTTATCAATGCGGTTGCACAGGCAAAAGCAGAAGGCACCGTACATTTCGGAGGTGAACATATCGCGGGCTTGCCGAAGAACTACTTTGTTCCCGCGATTGTTGAAACGTCGGGTCCATCTAGTCTTACGCGCGATGAATTGTTTATGCCATTTGTGGTAGTGCGTGGTGTGAATTCCCTTGAAGCCGGTCTGAAGGAAGGTAACGACGTTTCCTATGGTCTTGCAGCTGGCATCTTCACCAACGACCAGAACGAGCTTCAACATTTCCTCAACAATGCAGAGGCGGGCGTTCTGTACGCTAACCGCGCAAGCGGCGCGACTACCGGCGCCTGGCCAGGCGCACAGCCTTTCTGTGGCTGGAAGGGAACCGGCGTCAGTGGCAAGGGCGGACTAGGTGCATATTTCCTGCCGCAGTTTATGCGCGAACAAAGTCACACGATCATGACACGTTGAGCCATTTGGTGCGGAGCGGAGAACGCTCCGCAGTTCCTCCTTTTCGAAGTTTTAGCCTCATGACACAATATCCAGAATCCTGTTCTCAGTCCCAAGCGCTCTTTGATCGTGCACAAAAGGTAATGCCAGGAGGCAATACGCGCACGACCGTCTACATGGACCCTTTTCCGATCTATGCGCAGAGCGGTGAGGGATGCCGAATGCGTGATGTCGACGGCAATATCTATTACGACTGTATCAACAACTTCACCTCCATGATACATGGCTATGCCCAGCCGGAAGCGATTAACGCGGTAAACGAGCAGCTTCCTCTTGGTACGGCTTTTGGCGCTCCGACGATCAGTGAGATCGAATTGGCCGAACTCCTGGTCGAGCGATTACCCTCTGTCGACCAAATTCGCTTCGCGAATTCCGGTACAGAAGGTGTCATGATGGCGATCAAAGCAGCGCGCGCTTTTACCAACCGTCCGAAGATTGTCAAAATCGAAGGCGCCTATCACGGATCCTATGATTTCGCTGAAGTTAGTCTAGACAGCACACCGGGCAACTGGGGTGATTTGCCCGCATCGACCGCTTATGCAAAAGGGACACCCCAAGGGGTTCTGGATGATGTCATTGCAGTTCCCTTCAATGACATTGAAGCAATAAAGGCTGTTTTCCGCGTGCATGGGCATGAAATTGCTGGTGTACTGATTGATCCGATGCCAAACCGGGCCGGGCTCATTCCGGCGCGAAAAGATTATCTCGAAGCTTTGGTAGAAACGGCGCATCTATCGGGATCGCTTGTGATTTTCGACGAAGTGATTTCGTTTCGTCTTGGCTATTCCGGCGCTCAGGGGCTTTGGGGCATTACGCCCGACCTGACCTCGCTTGGAAAAATCATCGGTGGTGGCTTTCCGGTGGGCGCCGTTGCTGGCCGCGCAGAGGTGATGGCTGTATTTGATCCGACGAAGGGGAAGCCCGCTCTGCCGCACGGCGGCACTTTTACGGCAAATCCCGTGACGATGCGGGCTGGTCTGGCAGCCATGGAAGCACTGACGCCAGAAACTTTCAATCATCTGGATCGACTCGGCGAGATTTTGCGAGACGGTACAAACGAAATTTTCCGAAAATCGGGATTGTCTGGTCGTTGTGTGGGTCTCGGATCATTGTTCAAGATTCACTTCACCGACAATGACATTGTCGATTATCGTTCGGTCTATCCTTCCGCAGGCGACCGCCACAAGCTCAACCTTCTCCATAAGGGTCTCCTCGATAGAGAAGTATTGTCTGCGAGTTACGGGCTTTTCGCCCTATCCACGCCCATGACTGAGGCCGATGCGTATACGATACTTGTCGCTATCGATGACACTTTCAAACACATCGCCTCGCAGTCTTGACACGGTGTCACATTACGAAACGCAACCCGTCATATTGAGCGCGGCATGCAGAATGAACAGATCGGGTTCGTAATTTCTAATCCGATATCGGTTCAGCGAAAACAATAGCAGGAATTGAAATGACCACTTCTCCCCATGTCGTCATCATTGGCGCTGGCACCTTAGGAATGTGTTCGGCGGTTAACCTTATCCGGCAAGGCGCCCGCGTGACCGTGATCGATGCAAATGCCATCGCGTCCGGTTCAAGTGGACGATCAGTTGGCGTAATTGGCACCCAGTTTACCGATCCATTCGAGATCCTCCTGCGGCAACATTCAATGCGACAATTCCAGGAATTTGAGCGCCAGGGATTGCGGATCAATCACATCGGATATTTACGACTTGCCCGAACTGACGAACAAATGGAACTCTTTCGTCAGTCAGTTGAGATGCAGAAAAAGGCCGGTTTCCGTTCCAAACTTTATCAAGCTGGCGAACTGAACAATCTCATCCCTCACCTCAACCCGGATGGTCTGGCTGGCGCAATTTTCGGACCTGATGACGGTTTCATCGATCCGCATGAGCTTTGCACACTGCTGGCTGAGAAGGTGCGCGAAGCCGGTGGTGCGGTCAGGCAGTTCTGCAAGCTTGAAGGCGTAGCGAGGATCGCAGGAGGATATAGGCTCGAAACCACTAAAGGCCAAATCGAGTGCGATATGGTGATCAATGCTGCGGGCGCCTGGGCGTCCCAGGTAGCGGCACTCTTCGGGCAGACGCTTCAGGTCAAGCCTGAGCGGCACGAAGCCATTACCATCCTCCTAGACCAGCCGCTCGATTACACGATGCCCATGGTGATGGATCTCGTTAACGGAGAGGGCACCGGGCTTAACTTCAGGCACGAGAAAGCAGGGGAGCTGATCGCTGAAGTTCATAAAGTAACGAATTCGGAGCCGGAAAATCCAGATCTTTATAATGATCAGTGCGAAGAACAATCGCGTATCGAGCTCGCGGAACTCCTCTTGGAACGAGTTCCCGATCTGCCCGGTGCACGCCTTGGGCGCGGCTGGGCCGGACTTTATCCTATGACCTACGACAAGCGTCCATTAGTCGGCCCTGTTGATCCGTCCGAACCGACTCTTGTCACGGCAGCTGGCGCAGGCGGTTACGGCATCCAGCTTTCGCCAGTGATCGGTCAGATTGCCGCCGATTGGGCGCTTCATGGTGCACCGGTATCTGCTCCGGGAACCGAACAATTGCGGCCGACCGCTGCGCGATATGCTCCGGCGGCATAAAACTTGGGAAAGGTGCTGCCTTTCCCTGAGGGGAACGCCGGAAAGTCAAGAACAGAACACCGTCATCAACACGGGGTGAAAGATGTCTCAGAATAAGCCAATTGTCCGCTTGCAGGACGTGAATGTTCGTTACGGTAATTATCATGCTGTCAGGAACGTCACGCTTGACATTAAAAAGGGTGAGGTTGTTGCCATTGTTGGCCCGAGTGGCGCGGGGAAAAGTACCTTTCTGCGCACGATCAATATGCTCGAACAACCAGTATCTGGAACACTGCAAGTTGGGGCGTTTCAATTCGACCTCGACAGCAAGCTGACGAATGATCAATTGCTGAGGCTGCGACGTTCGACCGGTATGGTTTTCCAGTCATTCAACCTCTTTCCTCATATGTCGGTGCGTAAGAATATTACTTTGCCTCAGATGCGCGTGTTGGGACGAAGCAAAAATGATGCCGATGCCCGCACTACACAGTTGCTAGAGCGGGTGCATCTTGCAGACAAGGGCGATGCCTATCCTGCTCGGCTTTCGGGCGGCCAACAACAACGTATCGCGATAGCACGAGCTTTGGCGCTTGATCCCGAAGTTATGCTGTTCGATGAGCCTACCTCAGCGCTTGATCCTGAACTCGGCCTGGAGGTTCTCGCTGTAATGCGCGAGCTGGCTCAGGACGGTATGACAATGATCGTTGTCACGCATGAAATTGCCTTCGCTACGGAAGTCGCTGATCGGCTCATCGTGATGGCGGACGGTCAGATCATTGAAGAAGGAAAACCGTCGGAGGTTATCCGTCATCCGTCTTCTCCGCGGACGCAAAAATTCTTCCGAGCCATTGTGGATCGACACTGATGACGGATTTGCTTCTCAATCTGCTCAAAGGCCTTCCCGCAACAATTGCTTTGACGGTTGGCGGCTTTGCCGTGGGAGCGGTACTCGGGGTGCCGTTGGTATTGTTACGTCGTTCAAAATCTCGACCGGTTAGCGCTCTGGCGCGGATTTTTATCGACGTTGCTCGCGGAATTCCACCTGTTGTCTGGCTCTTCATAATATTTTTTGGTTTGGGAACCGGTATCATCAGGCTGACATCGCTACAGGCCGGTATAATCGGACTGGGTGTGGTGTCTTCAGCCTATCTGGCCGAGATTTATCGTGGCGGCTTTCTTTCCTTGCCAGGCGGGCAGACGGAAGCAGCAACTGCTCTCGGAATGCGGGGTAGTGACATTTTAAGGTTTGTGTCCGCACCCCAGGTTTTGCGCGTATCTATACCTGCAATGGCTACGTTCTTTGTGAGCCTACTCAAGGATAGCACGGTGGCCTCAACAATCGGCGTCCGTGACATTATGATGTATACATCCCAAGCGGCACAAGCTCAGTCGGGAGGCTTTGCTCCCTTCCTCATTGCTGCGCTCATCTACATTCTCTTGTCCATTCCTATCGCCTTTATGTCTCGTGTATTGGACGAAAGGCTTCGCAGGAGGCTCTCGCGATGAAGGAAACCCTTGCAAATTTTGTCGAATGGGCGCCTCAGCTCTTCGCGGGCCTCGTTGTAAGCCTGCAGCTAACTGGATTGGCCCTCCTCATGGGGCTTCCCCTTGGATTGCTGCTTGCCCTCCTTTCGATGACGAAAATGCGTTTGCCGCGTTATATGGCGATATTACTAGTCGAGATTGGCCGCGGTGCTCCGGCACTGGTTGTGCTCCAAATGGTCTATTATGGACTGCCTTCGGCAGGCATCAACACCAGTGCCTTTATCGCAGCAGCTGTTGCTCTTGCCTTAACTACTGCCGCTTATACAAGTGAAATTCTGCGTGCGGGTTTGAACGCAGTTCCTCAAAGGGAATTCGAAGCGGGTTTAGCACTCGGCATGACAAACTCAGACATTATGCGATTTGTGGTCATCCCCCAGGGCGTGCTTTTTGCCGTACCCGCACTTATGGGGTTTGCAATTCTGATCTTTCAGGCAAGTGCACTTGCATTTACCATCTCCGTGTCGGAACTCCTTGCGAGAGCCTATCGCGTTGGCGCCGCGACCTATCTTTACCTTGATGTGCTGATCCTCGCGGGTTTGTTTTATCTGGTCGTGACAATTCCATTTGGCTGGCTTGTGGCCGGAACTGAGCGGAGGCTTGGCAAACATCTTAGGTAAGACGCTTGCCAAACTGATTTACGTAAATTGCATATGAGAGAAATCATGAACAAAGTCCTTGTCGCAGTAAAACGTGTCGTCGATTACAACGTGAAGATCCGTGTTAAGGGCGACGGATCAGGCGTTGAGCTTTCGAATGTGAAGATGTCGATGAACCCGTTCGACGAGATTGCGGTTGAAGAGGCGATCCGCCTGAAGGAAGCTGGCAAGGTCACGGAGATTGTGGCTGTATCGGTTGGCCCGGCACAGGCGCAGGAAACACTGCGCACAGCCCTTGCCATGGGCGCGGACCGCGCGATCCTGGTCAAGACCGATGAGACGGTTGAGCCGCTCGGCGTCGCCAAGGTCTTGAAGGGCGTGGTTGATGCAGAAAAGCCGGACCTCGTCTTCCTCGGCAAGCAGGCTATTGACGACGATGCCAACCAGACCGGCCAGATGCTGTCAGCGCTCCTCAACTGGAGCCAGGCAACCTTTGCCTCGAAGGTGGAACTGGGTGACGGTTCGGCCAAGGTAACGCGTGAAGTGGATGGCGGTCTGCAGACCATCGATGTGAAACTTCCGGCGATTGTCACGGTCGATCTTCGTTTGAACCAGCCGCGCTATGCATCGCTGCCGAATATCATGAAGGCGAAGAAGAAGCCGCTGGACGAGAAGTCGCCTGCCGATTTCGGTGCCGATATCACAGCGCGCCTGAAGGTCCTGAAGACCGAAGAACCGGGTGGCCGCAAGGCTGGCGTCAAGGTTGGTTCAGTCTCTGAACTGGTCGAGAAGCTTAAAGCCGACGGCATCATCTAAGAAATCGGAAGGGACGAGATAAATGGCTATTCTTCTTATTGCCGAACATGACAATGCAACCCTTTCGGACCAGACGGCAAAGGCGCTGACGGCAGCCGCCCAGATCGGCGGCGATGTCGATATTCTGGTTGCAGGCAAGGGCGCAAAGGCAGCAGCCGATGCAGCCGCCAAGCTGAAAGGCGTGCGCAAGGTTCTGCTGGCTGAAAGCGATGCGCTGGAAAACCGTCTGGCCGAGCCGACGGCAGCACTCATCGTGGCACTTGCCGCCAATTTCGACACGATCATCGCTGCGGCGACGACTTCGGCCAAGAACATCCTGCCGCGCGTTGCAGCCCTTCTTGATGTGATGCAGCTTTCTGAAATCATGGAAGTCGTATCGGCGGACACGTTCAAGCGTCCGATCTATGCAGGCAATGCAATCCAGACGGTACAGTCCACCGACGCCAAGAAGGTGATCACGGTGCGCACGGCCTCTTTCCAGGCCACCGGTGACGGCGGTTCGGCTGCGGTTGAAAGTGCAAGCGTGCCTGCCGATCCGGCTCTGTCGAGCTTTGTTGGCAATGCGCTGTCGGCTTCGGATCGTCCGGAACTGACCTCGGCCAAGATCATCATCTCGGGTGGTCGTGCACTTGGTTCGGCTGAAAAGTTCCAGGAAGTGATCCTGCCGGTTGCCGACAAGCTCGGTGCGGCGGTTGGCGCCAGCCGCGCAGCGGTTGATGCGGGCTATGCGCCAAACGACTGGCAGGTTGGCCAGACGGGCAAGGTTGTTGCACCGGAGCTTTACATCGCTGTCGGCATTTCCGGCGCGATCCAGCATCTGGCCGGCATGAAAGACAGTCGCGTCATCGTCGCCATCAACAAGGACGAAGAAGCGCCGATCTTCCAGGTTGCCGATTACGGCCTCGTCGGTGATCTCTTCACCGTTCTGCCGGAGCTGCAAAAGGCTCTCTGAACACCCAAAAACATCCCTATCTCCTCGGTTATCTAGGCGATGGGGGATGTTTTATTACGGCCAATCGCCGGAACAAAGCCGTGATAACGATTCTTGACTGGCAATCAGCACATCTACCAGTGGCAAGGGCCAGCGGTTCATATCTCCTTCAAGGCGAAGTGATAGTGTTCGGCACAGTGATAAGGCGATCCTCGACCGGAAACGACGGTCCTTGAGAATAAAGCGCTTCCGACAATTTCTGAGCTTCCTGGTGCTTCCAGCTTTCGAATAAGAGGTTATCCAGTATTCTCAGTTCAAAAGATCTTAGCTTAACGAGAACACCACGACAGCTTTCCGCCAGACTTTGGGTATGCAAAATCGACATATCGATCAGCGTACTTTCGATTTCTGTTTTCAAGGTTCGGCTCTTATAACTATTTATCATTCATCGCTATGTAAAAAAGACAAGGGGATACGAATATATGGCGTACATCACTGCCGAGATTCGAGCGTCGAAAGTATACCATGGATATGACGAGGATCGGAAAGCCGTCGTCGACGATCTTGGCGCGGGCGGATTCGTAAAGAAACTTATCAAGGTCGCCAGAATTTTGTCGGTCACCGAAGATTATATTTTTATTGAGTGTCCTCACAACACCGTTCAGACGTGGGAGTACAGGGGAACGCTGGAGGATTTCAGGTTGAAACTGCGTCAGGCGGGTGTGGAGGCGGAATGAGTGTTCTCCCGGGTGAGGTTTGAAAAATGAAAATTGTGTCCGTCAACGTTTACTATGTGCGCGGACAGGGCCTGAAGCCCGTTCTGGTGAAAA
>NZ_JABXGB010000059.1:0-11778 GCF_022627935.1 Ochrobactrum sp. C6C9
AAATTGCGGCCTGTTTCGCCTGAATATCTACGAGCCCCTGGCCTTTCCGGCCAGAGAAACTTAACGTGACAACACCTTGCGATTTCTCCAATCGCTTGGCGTAAAGGCAGACCCCGGAGCCGTCCCACCAGACGATCTTCACTCGATCCGCTCGTTTGGCCCGGAAGACGTAAAGCGCACCGTTGAACGGATCACTGCCGGCGTCCCGCACCAGCGACAGCAAGCTGTCCGGACCCTTGCGGAAGTCGACCGGATGACTGGCCAGGAAAACCTTCACGCCGGAGGGGATCATGCCGACCGCACCGCCCCGAATCACCCGTTGCAAGTGCTCCTCACTGACGTCAGCGCGAGCACGCACGATCACGTCGCCAATGACAACCTCGATCACCGCTTCGCCAGTAGACGCCACGGCCATCTCACAATGGGCCGGTTCCGTGGACACCTTCCGAGCGTCTAAGACCGCACGACGCCAGCCAAAGAGCTGCGACGGGTGAATGCCGAGCCGATGCGCGATCGCCGAGACACTCGCGCCTGGCTCCAATGCCTCCGCCACCGCCCGTGCCTTGAACTCATCCGACCAGCGTCGGCGAAGCTGCCGCGGCGCACCCTCAAGGCGCTCGGCAACAGCTTCGATCATATGGAAGGTTCTAGTTCCAGTACTAGGCGCAGACATAGAAGCTCACAGCAGCTCATTGTGTCCGCTACCGATATCCGACCGATCACCACTTCCGCCAGATGGGGTCTGCTTGCCGCTTACGCTTATTGGGTTCCTCGTATCGGTCTCAAGGTCGGTATCACCTATTCCCTTGATTGCCTTCTCGACTATTCGCAGCCATGGGGCGCACATACAAATCCCGGTCGAAACTGGGCTGGCGCTAACGATAACACCGAAACAAAAATGAACAGCGATGGCTATTCCGGAACCTGTTCGGTGGCGTCGTGTTAACGGAATAGTCTGGATCGATTTGATATTCGATGGCTATGACCGAACCCCAGCCTGCTCATTTTCGACGTCACCGCTTTTCCGCCGAGATTATCGCCCATGCGGTCTGGCTCTATTACCGGTTCCCGCTCAGCTTTCGCGACATCGAAGATCTGCTTGCCGAGCGCGGTATTGAGGTTTCATTCCAGACCGTCTCGGAATGGGCTGCAAAGTTCGGCCTTGAATTCGCCCACCAACTCCGTCGGCGCTCGCGAGGCCACTTTGCCGACAAATGGCAGCTTGATGAAATGGTGGTGACGATCAAGGGAAAGAAATACTGGCTTTGGCGCGCCGTTGACGCCAACGGCTATGTCCTTGATGCCTTGTTGCAGAGCCGGAGAAACAAACGTGCGGCCCTGCGGCTGATGCGCAAGCTACTCAAAGGCCAGGGCATCTCCCCACGGGTCATGGTCACCGACAAGCTGCGATCCTACGATGCAGCAAAGACGGAACTGATGCCGGGCGTCGAGCATCGATCTCACAACGGCATCAACAATCGGGCAGAGAATTCACATCTTCCCGTGCGACGATGGGAGCGACGGATGATGCGGTTCAAGTCAGCCCGGCAACGCCAGCGTTTCGTCTCAGTCCATGGCCAGATTGCCAATCTCTTCCTTCTTCACCGCAGACATCTCTCCGCCGCAGATCATCAAAAACTTCGCTCCCACGCCATCGCAACATGGCAAGACATTGCCATGTCGATCAGTGCATGAAAGACGACCTACGGGAAGAACTGCGTCCGGTCCC
Organism: Ochrobactrum sp. C6C9; assembly: GCF_022627935.1. Classification (NCBI taxonomy): domain Bacteria; kingdom Pseudomonadati; phylum Pseudomonadota; class Alphaproteobacteria; order Hyphomicrobiales; family Brucellaceae; genus Ochrobactrum; species Ochrobactrum sp. C6C9. Next base: position 1,730 of record NZ_JABXGB010000059.1, read on the forward strand.
AGATTAAGGCGACGCCTCCCTCTTGTCAGGTCAGGGCGCAGTCCCCCGTGTCATGGTCACGGACAAGCTTGGCTCTTACGGTGCTGCCAAGCGCGAGATCGGCCTCACGCTCTGTGATCATCGCCAGCACAAAGGCTTGAACAACCGGGCAGAGAATTCGCATCAACCCATACGACGACGTGAACGGGGCAAACGCTTCAAGTCAGCACGACACTTGCAGCGTTTCGCATCCATTCACGACCCGATCTACAACCTTCACCATTTTCCCCGCTACCGCTTCCCCTCTGCCATTCACCGCGAACTGCGCCAAGCTGCCAACACGGTCTGGCGCGATATCGCTGAACTGTAATCCGCTTAAAACGGCTTCAAAGTCCGGGATATATCCCTAGGTAGGTTAACGTAACGGTGCCCTCAGGCGCCCTTACGCGCGAAAATATCAGCGGGATGGATCGCGGGCTCCTCGGCCAGAAGCGACGGCACCGTGGCGAATATCTGCTTTGCGGCTTCCCCCGTCATATGCGCATCCCGGCTGGCCGCATTGCTGAACAGATCGACCAGAAAAACCGTATCGGCATCGGCATTGGACCGCAGCACCAGCCAGAGCGGCGTGCCGGTTTCGGCTTCGACATGCGGAAGCGCTGCTGCGATCAGGCGCGCGACCTCTTCGCCCCGACCGGACTGGGCTTTGAATGAAATGACACCTGCAACTGTGGTCATCGTGATGACTCCCTTGATTGGTTGTTTTGCCGGCAAGTTTTCCGGCTACCCCTGATTTACATCTGGACCGCAGGGCGTGCAGCGTGGCATTTTTGCCATTATTCAGGTAAAACTCGCCACGGGAGACTCCATGAAAATCGTCGTCATCGGATCGGAAGGATGTCTGGCGTCCGGCTTTGTCGGACTGTGCGACATCCTATCACTGGCCGCGCGTGCAATCGCGGACCAGCAATGCGCGCCCCCTTACGAGGTCGTCAGCGCCAGTCTTGACGGCGGCCCCGTGCGGGACGGACAGGGCCGCCACCTTGAGGTCGATGCGGCGCTGCGGGATGTGGACCGTTGCAATGCGCTGATCGTTCCCGGCTTCCTTCCAGACGCGAACAACCGCCCTCCAGATATGGCCTCGCTGAAGGATATCGCCGGTTTCATTCGCCACCACCACGCGCATGGCGCGCTTGCCTGTGGCTCTTGCAGTGGCGTTTTCCTGCTGGGCGAGGCCGGACTGCTCGACGGCCGCCGCTGCACGACGACATGGTGGCTTTATGACGAGATGAAGCGCCGTTATCCGCGCGCGAACGCCCTATGGGGCACAGCACTTGTCGAGGATCGGCGCGTCGTTACGGCGGGTGGGCCGCTGTCGTGGATCGACTTGGCGCTCCACGTCGTGCGATCCCTGTGCGGAGCCGATGCGGCCCGGGCTGCGGCAGATTTCGCGGTGGTGGATACCGCTCCGTCAACGCAGGCGGTCTATATTCCCACGGACCACCTGAATGCCTCGAACCCGCTGCTGCTCGAGGCCGAGCGCATTGTCCGCCAATCGACCGGTCAGTTACTGACCGCGCGCGATCTGGCGCAGCGGCTTGCGACATCGGACCGTACGCTCCATCGCCGGTTGGCCGAAGCGACAGGCGAGTCCCCCAAGAAGTTCATCGACCGCATCCGCTTCGGAATGGCCCGAACCGCGCTGGAGATGACCGCCAAATCCATTTCTGAGATCGCGATGGCGGCCGGTTACAGCGATGAGGGCAGCTTCCGCCGGGTCTTCGTCAAGCTCTCGGGAATGAGCCCCGGCGCCTACAGGCGCTGGATACGGGAACGTGGAAGTGCAGGTGCGGACTAGCCCTGAACTAGACTAGGGTGTTTAGTCCCGGTCTTTGATGGTGTATTTACAGGCTTTTGACTTTCACGCGGACGGAATCCGGGCGTGCGAATGCCAACATTCGATTGAGAATGCGACATCCGAGTCTTATCTCGGTTTGCTGATTGGCAAATGTGCGTGAACGACGACGATTGCCGTTGATTGATTTCTAGCGGCCCATCGTCGTTTCCACGTTGGAACACCTGCTATAGTTGGTCATCGTCTGCCACTTCATCCGGCCATGCTCAGCAATTGTGTGGCTATGCCAGTCACGCTGATCCGGTGGGCCATAAAACTCCTTTGGTAACTGCGGCTCTGTCGCAAATTTTTTAGCGGGTTATAGTCGGCCTTCTCTGCGGACACACTTATGCTGCGAGTTCCGCAAAGACCTCGAATGGCGAGCGGTTGTCATTTGCAAATTGGTTCTTGCGGATCATATGTGCGACTTCGATGCCTGCGATTGTTGCTGAAGCTGAATGCAACGCTTTGAAGCCCATCATCGGCTTTGTGATCCGCTTGATGAACCGATGATCCTGCTCAAGGATGTTATTGAGATATTTGACCTGAAGAATTTCAATCATCTTGCTGTGCCCCGTGATTTTCGGGATATTGTTTACAGCCTGGGCTCCGGCGAGATTGGCGCCGCTTTCATCAATGACAATCTTCGTTGGGATGCCGTTGCTTGCCATGGCCTTCTTGAAAAAACGCCGTGCAGCACCGAGATTTCGGCGTTCAGAGAGCATGAAGTCCAGAGTTTGACCATCACGATCAACCGCCCGATATAAATATGTCCATTTCCCTTTGACCTTTATATAGGTCTCGTCAATACGCCATGAACCGCGTGTTGGGAGTTTACGTTTCTGTGCTTGATCTACGATCTGTGGCGCGTAACGAACGATCCAGCGGTTCAATGTTGCATGGTCAACGTCTACGCCTCGTTCAGCCATGATTTCCTGCAGATCACGATAGGAAACAGAATAACGGACGTAAAAGAAAACAGCATAAAGGATGACGCTTTTGGGGAAATGTGCCCCTGTGAAATCGATCGCCATCCCCATTCTCCTCGCTCGAATATCCGCATCAAACGTATAATAGCGAAGAAAAGGTCAAAATTTTGCGACAGAGCCATCAGATCACTGCAACAATTTGTCTCGATCTTCTCAGCCGTCCGAAACCATTTCGTTCCCACCAAATCAAATCGCCCCGCTGCCCAGATCCGATCCTTCCGTCAAGCCGCAACTACCAAATGGAGGATGGCCGCGCTGCAACTCGCCTGAAATCCACCTTGCGGCTTCCACGCGCCCGCACGGCAAACAACGTGACAGCACCGGAATGGGACATGACCTTTCGGGTGAATATCCATGCAATGTTTTATTTGACGAAAGCTGCATTGCCGCACATGAAGCCGGGTGCATCCATCATAAATACCGCTTCGATCAATTCGGATATGCCTAATCCGACCCTGCTTGCCTATGCGACAACCAAGGGCGCCGTTTAAAATTTTACGGCAGGTCTTGCACAATTATTGGCTGAGAAAGGGATTCGTGCCAATGCAGTTGCGCCGGGACTGGTCTGGACGCCTTTGATCCCCTCCACATTGTCGGAAGGAGCTGTCGCATTCTTTGGGAAGCAAACACCGATGAAACGTCCAGCCCAACCAGCAGAGCTGGCCTCAGCTTATGTTATGCTGGCTGATCCTCTTTCAAGTTATACTTCGGGCGCGACCATTGCCGTCACCGTTGGCAAACCCATTCTTTAACGTTCGATGTTTGAATATAAAAGTGCACTGCCTCGAAGTGCAGAGACAGGGCTAGCATCAGCTTGTCCGCTTGGCTTAGAGATTAGCTGATGCAATCCTCTAAACGCGGTTCTCAGAAAAGAGTTCCTGAACGCTTTTCGAAGATGGACTGCGGATGCCCAACTCCTCTCTCAGTCGGTGCTTTTGGTGAGCTAACCTTGCAGCCAGTTCCATCAATTGCGACCGCTCTCGCAAACCGCACTGATATAGTTTGATAACACAAGCCGCGAGTTCGCTGGGTGAATAAGGACGGCCGCTTTCTTCGAGAATAATGGCAGCTGTCGTAAAACAGCTGCGCAAGAAATCTACCTCCTTAGGAGTATAAATGCAGCTCGCTTCGTTAAAAAACGGCATTTCCACCTCCTGTTGTTGGATAGAGAATGCTACTTCAAACTCGCCAATATAAAAGCCAGAGTGTTTCACAAAATATAACGACAACCATGAATTTATAAAAAGTGCCTCGTCAGCGATGAAGCTGACGAGGCATGCGCCTGTCGCAGCGAGCCCTACCAAAACAGGCGCACGTTTGTCTAAAAAGGGTCAGTTCTTGGTTAGGGCATGCAGCTCATCGTCGTTCAAAAGACGATATTTTCCCCTATCGACCTTAACAAAAAAGGCTTCTGTTGATTTGCCCAGAGTATGATCTGATAGGAATGTGTTATACTGTCCATAGCGCCAGCCGTGCGCATAAATGCGAATGTCCCTTGCGCCGAACGGTTCTTTTAAACTTTTTTCAATTAATACGGCGTGACGAATTCGCGTAATCACCGTTAAGGCATTATCTTTGCGCAGCTTCTGCGCCACTTCCCCTCTTTTATTCCAATGCATGCTCCCCTCCCCGAGAAAAATTCATCGACTTTTTTTTAACGCATGTCTCCTTAAAGTGACTTGCTCGCGCCGAGCGACAGATCGCCCGGGGCAAATACGATTAGTCTTGATGTTCAGGCATTTCTTCAAGCTGGGCTTTATTCCAACTTGTAACTGCATGCACGTCGCCGTTTTCGTCTCGCATAAATTCGAGGTCGCTGATTGGAACGGCAACCGGTTTCGCCCCAATTCCGAGAAATCCGCCAACGTCAACAATTACGGCGCTTCCAAGCCCCGCACCATGAACGTGATCAACGGTGCCAACTTTCTCATCGTCGACACCGTACACTGTCGCCCCTTTAATATTATCAGCAATAAGTTCTTTATTTGTCAAGCGGACATGATCGGTGTGATCCATCTTCTTTCCTCCTTGTAAGGAAAACGAAACATCTGCGGAGGGGCATTTGTTCCCTGAGTAAACGTGACGAGTTTAAATATGCTGATCTGCGGCTCTGCGGTGGAACAATTGACCTGGCTGATGGTTGGGAGGCTGAGGACAATAGTGATGGAAAATAATTCACCAAAGAAAAGCGCTGGCGCTCGTATAAGGGGATCTGTCCAAAAAGGCGAGACCGGCGATAGCTGCTGGTTTTGATCCGGCAGCGGCGCCGATGGAAACCGACGCAGAAGCTGGAGGATCCTCAGTTCCGGATAACGATGCAATACCGCGATCAGACGGAGATCCAACAAAAGCCACTGAAAGTAACGCCTCCAGTCACGCGTCCGGCCTCCGGGAATGGAATTCCGATGAATCTACTCATTCCTCCGAGCGAACCGGAGACGAGGTCTGCTCCATCTCAATACAACCCTAGTAAATAACAGACGAGCCGCCACTATATTTCGAGACACCTTTGCAGTAAGTTGCCGGGTCATAGCGCGGTAAAGATTGCGCGTTTGCGGATGTCGTAGTACTTGCGAGCAACGTAATAACGATTGCGGTAGAAAATTTCATGCTTCCCCTCCAAGCCCTCGTTGGAAATTATCTCCGTGAGCATAAATTTCAACTCCGACAACGTACGCCTATCACCGGTAATTCGCAGCTTCAGGGCTTTTCCTTTATGCTACGAACGCAAAAAGAGGGTCGTAGCCCTCTTTTAGTCAGTATCGGTAAAAAAGATCAGAAGCTAACCTTCAAAGAGGCGTTGAAGCCATTTCGTTGTGCTCCAGAACCAAACTGGCCGCTATAGGACACACCAAGCGTGGCATCTTTCGAAAGTTCGAAATCCAGCCCGGCTTCAATGATTGCCGTGTCCTTGGCAATCGGAGCGCCCGCAACAGTGAAAGCGTTTGAGCCGACAAAGCTGGCCGTTGAAATGGGATCTGTGTCGCCAGCCGCGTGTCGCCATCCAAGATCGGCCCGGGCGGTTGTCGGGATCGTTCCAAGATCGAAGCCAGTCGATGCCCGTATAGGACGGCCGCGAAAAGTGAAAAGCAACGAGCGAAAGGAAATAAAAAGCGCGTTTATGAGAAAAACTTCCATCTCTGAAATTGCCAAGAAATATAAGATTTCAGCCCGTGCCGTTCGCGCTATAGTTAATAGTTCGAGTGAAACGTCTTAATTTAGAGGGAGTGAGGCATGGGCGGTCGATTTACACTGTACCACCGCCTACCTTGGTCAGAGGTTCAACGGCTGTATCTGTCCGACGCTTGATGTCCTGTTCGTTAGTCACGCCAACGACGAGATTTCATTGCGAGAGGGCAGGCGCTGCCAAATCCCAGCTGATGGATTTGACGAGTGGACGAAGAATGCCGATGACGGCGGTCGCGCCCCTTGGCATATGGATCTACCTGAACATTCACAGTTCTCCTTCACTGAACTATGCACGACTGAAGCACCCCAGCCGTGGACCACCGACGCTTCGGTACACAAAAAATGAGCCAGTGGACGAACAGCAATTACGGTGGGGGCCCAAGCTGACGAATTGATTGCCAGTCAATAAGTGCTGGTGCGAGCCGGTAGTTCGATTACTAACTTTCAGTGTCTGCCAACAGCGTTTCTAGCGCTGTCTTTGAAAGCGCAGGCGAGAAATAGTGTCCTTGGATAAGATCGCATCCCTGCGATGCAAGAAATTCAAGCTGCTCTTGAGTTTCTACACCCTCAGCCACGACTTTAAACGACACGCTTTTCGCTAGCTGGATAACTGCAGACGCGAGGCTGCATTGCTTGGGGTCATGTGGAATTCCGGTAATGAAGCTACGATCAATCTTGATGTAGTCGCATGGTAGATCTCGTAAATAAGAAAGAGATGAGTATCCCGTTCCAAAATCATCAATCGCAATGCCGACACCCATTTCCTTTAATTCGTTCAACAGTGGGGTAACTTCCTCTTCACGTTCAATGTAGGATGACTCGGTTAACTCTACTTCAAGTTGACGGGCAGTGAAGTTTGTTTCGTTCAGTATTCTGGTCAGCGTCAAAGCGAACCGCCCAAATCTGAGCTGTTGTGCAGATACGTTGACTGAAACAGTGATGGGGATATTCCAGTTTTTCCGCCATTCCTGTCCATCCCGGCAGGCTCTCTCAAGGACATATTCCCCAAGGGGATCGATCAGACCGGTTGCCTCAGCGACAGGGATAAATTCGCTGGGCGAGATGACGCCGAGTTCAGGATCAGTCCAACGAGCGAGAGCTTCCACTCCACGCAGTTTGCGGCTAACAGTATCGAATTGTGGCTGATAATGAACGTCAAGTAGGTTGTCCGCCAGCGCGGTTTTCAACTTGAGAGCCAGTACCATCTTCCTCCGGCTCTCGTCGGTCAGGCCCTCTTGATAGACAGCGATTGTGCCTCGTCTCTTGCGCTTCGCCGCGTATAGTGCTGCGTTTGCTTCCAAAAATGTGTCAACACTCCTGCCTTGACGCTGGTAGCTAATACCAATGGTTGCTGTCGTGAAAACGGCCAGATTATCGTCAATGCGAATGGTCTGTTCAATAGTACGCTGGATCTGTTCCAGGAGAGGTTCAACGAAGCCACGATCGTTGGAGTGAACGAGGAAGACAAATGCATCAATACCGACGTTACACAGTATATCGTTTTCTCCCATATGCGCCTCATGAAATTCCTTCAATCGCTCGCCTATCACTTGAAGAACACGATCGCCTGCGCTGTGCCCGTAGCTGTCATTGATGTCTCGAAAGCGATCAAGGTCGACGGCGATGAGTGCGTATGGTGAATCTCGGAAGTCATTAAGGTATTGGTCGAGAAAACGACGGTTGGGCAATCCAGTCAGTTGATCATGTAACGCAACGTACTCCAATCTTTGCCGAGCAAGCTTCTGCTCGGTTATATCGATCAAGGAATAGACATGGGATCTTTGACCGTGGGTGCCTTCTTCAACGGGTGTGATGGACAAAATACCGGCGCGTTGCTGATTTTGTCCGAAGGCGACCTCGCGCCGCCACGGGCCTGCAAAATGCGATGGCAAGACGACGGGCTTGTTTGCAATCCAGAATGCTTGTTTAAGGTTCGCAGTATCATTGTTTTCCACACTGATTTCCAACATCTTCCGGAAGGCAAAATTTGCTCTGAGAAGCGCTCCGGACTCATCAAATATCGCCAACCCTTCGGATGAATTCTTGAACACGATATCACCGCGGCGGACATCCTGTTCCTTTCTGTCAATCTCCTTGATTATATTGGCACTACTAGAGGTCAGCAGACGCCAGCGAAACGTGTCGGTCTCGAGGTAATCAGTAAATGCCCGTTGCTGCCAGACTATAAACAGTCCGAGCGTTAGTCCAAATGCAGTTGCCATAAAAACCTTGGCAGTGATGCCGCTGAAAACAAGCGTCAGAATGTCGGCGTTGATACCAAAGGAAATAAAGAAAAAGGCAAAGCCATCGAGAACCAATACAAGCACGAATGCGACGATATAGACTGCACCGTTGAGAAAGAAGGAGTGCGTTTTCTTTTTAGTGAATTCGAAGATGAACAGCAGTATCAGGAGCTCGGCGATAATAAGAATGCCCCCCAGGATGATCATGGGAGTCGATAGTTCGAACATTTCAGGCGGAACATCGTGAGGATTGATAATCCCATTCGATTCCAGGAAGGAGTAAGTGAGAAAAGAAAAGATGACCTTGAAAATATCGACGACAATGACGAGCCTGACAAGATGCCGAAGGATGAAAGCGTCTCGCTCTATCCAGACGAACATCACTGAAGCCATCATGAAGGCGCCGTAACAAAGGCTACCGCCTGAGATGTCCATACTATCAGTAATGGAAACGGAATACACGTTTCCCATAAAGCCACCGATAAGCAGGACGAGCGCCAGGTAAACATAGAAATGGACCAGCCGCATTGGTGCGGGTAAAGTTGTGAAGTAAAGTGGGAAAAACGATAGTACGATGAATTGCAATGTGAGCAGGAGAAGCATGATATATTCGTCCGGTTCATCTATCCTTGTACGGGGAAATTTTAGATCACAATTCTTTCTTTCGAGTATATAAGAAATGAGTAATAAACAAAATTGGTCGCTTGCCTGACATAAACATGGCCTGATTTCTTCGTGAAAGTCCGGATATATGTTGGATTGATAGCATTGGTCCTGAAAATCTGAACATCCAGGTTTAAACCGCCCTGACTTTGACGGTCGCTCGCAACGTTTTGGGAACCAGATTCTAGAACAAGCGATGCAACGAACAAATTTTGTCCTGAAGTGCGCGCCCTGGCTACTCGAATGACAAGAGAACACGAAGGGGGATATTCGTCATTCGAGTAGCCATTCCTCGATGGCTGTCAAGATCGGCTGCTCTGCGCATGAGTTCACTGATCGGGTGAAGAAGATAGAGGTGGACAACGGCAAGCGGGTAGGTTCGCCGAGTGACGTCGCGGAGACGATGAAGGCCTCGGAGCGAGAGAATTGTCAATTTCATTAGACCAACGAGATCCATAAGCGTTCGCTGCAGAGCACATCTGTCTGAGCTTGACGTCTTGAAGTTCCACGGCAGCAGGTTGTCGAGGCGCCTTTGGGGGGGGGCGCCCATTTTCGATAGCGGTCAGCGTGGTCTTGAGGGCACTGTAACCTTAACGCAGGCGTAACCGCATACAACGATAACAGAGCATGACCAAAACTCGCGCCTCGCTTTATCACTGCCATCGTTTTCCAACCGAGATAATCGCAGAAGCCGTATGCCGCTATTTTCGCTTTCCGCTCCGCTTTCGTATGGTTGAAGATATGGCTGGCCTATCGCGGGATCTTCGTCACGCATAAGACCGTGCATGAATGTGCTGAGAAATTCGGACGCGAATACGCCAAAAAGATTCGTGCCGCACGCCACGCCTGGGTGATAAATGACGTCTTGATGAGTGTGTGATATCTATCAAAGGTGAGCACAACATTCTGTGGTGCACCGTTGATCAAGACGGCTTTGTGCTCGACCTTCTGGTGCAAGAGCGGTGCAATACCAAGGCCCCCAAACGCTTCTCCATAAGCTCCTGTCAGTTCAGGGAGAGCTGGCTCGGGAAATCTGCACAGCTAGGATAAGTGGAATTTCTGCCTGACTTCGGCTTGGATGCCAGGAACAGG
>NZ_JABXGB010000005.1:0-228520 GCF_022627935.1 Ochrobactrum sp. C6C9
CTGCACGGCCACCGCTACGCCCGCTTTCGAGGCCTTGTCCGCGTCGCCTGCCAATGCCTGCTGCAAGCCGCCGCACAGAACATCAAGAAGATCGCCATGGTCCTGACAAAGACCCCAAAGGCAGCCAGCGTATGAGCGGCTGCAGCCGCTTGCAACTCCTTACTAAGGCAGTCACAAAACGCGCCCCTCTCAAAAACAAAACCCGCCGAAAAATATCGGCGGGTTTGTCAGCAGCCTGAGGCCGTCAGAGACGGCCTTTTTTGCATTCTATTCGTAGCGAACCGATTTCGGCATCGCTTCGCCAAGCCTGACGAAATGACGGAACTCGGCGCGCAGGCTTTCGGCGGAAGCCATGTGAACCTGCTTTTCTGGCGCAACGTCGTTTTGCGCGATCTGAGTGGATACGCCCGGCATGACAAATGCTGCTACGGTCAGTACGAGGGCAGCGGCAATGCCGAGGCGTCGTTCGGTTCTGGCCTGCATTTTGATCTCCTTGCGCTGCGTCGCAGCGGCTTAAAACTTAGAATCGTCTTTGTTCGCAAAACGCTGGGATTTTCAGATCAGTGAAAAGTCGCGCGATGCGTAATGTTCAAAGCGGTGTCGATGGCGTGAATCGGTATTGGCAGCAAAGTCTGGCCGAAATCGGCCAAAGCTTCGGCAAAATTGCTGGCGGCAGCTGCCACATCGTCGCAGCGCCGTTTGCAGGCAATGGCTTCCAGACACGTGTCGAGCAGCAGCGCATCCTGATTATGTAATCCGGAAATCAGCCCCAGCGTCAGGCATTCCTCGCGGCAAACATGATGCGAGTCGAACGGGAAAGCGCGCAACTGGCAGCTTGCACAATGACGCAGCACACGGATGAAATGCGAAAGCTCACCGACAGCGCGCTTTGCTTCCGATGGTCCGAGCACTTCCGAATAGAGACCCCAGGTCATTTCCCACGGGATGATCGAGCCGGTCTCGAAACCCGCAGTCCAGCGACGATAGCCTTCCAGCACCAGCTTTTCCGGCAGGCGGTCGAAATAGCCTGCACTATTGGCGCCGTTCAGCTGCGATATACGCATATTCATGAGCGCCTCCACGATGCAACATCGGCAGAGGCATGCGAGACAGTAGACTTGCCCTGTTTGCGCTGTGCGGGACGTTCCGTCGCGCCGCGTATAGTGCAGTATCCGGTCGGCAAGAGACTGAGCTGCCAGGGCAGGCCGTCGATATTTGCGGACCGGCATTCACCGAGACCAACCATTGGGTCCTCCAATCGAAAGGGTTCAAGGCCCAGACATCAAAGGTGCGCAGGATTGCGCGGAGCTATATAAAAGTGGCAAATTGATCTGGAGTCAATTGGTCAACTTTTAAAAAGCCGAGAGATTTCAAGAGTGTAGAATTATTCTAGACTGTTATAGTCATGTTTATAGTATTCGAATGATAACGCAACCGCTGCGGGGAGACAGCGGTTGCGGCAAACGGGCGCAATGCCGGTGGAGGAGGGAGAGAACGACACCGCGCCCCATGCTCCGGGAATCAGTGGCCGGAATGATCGGATGAATGTTCGCTCGTCTGGCCATTCTGGGCCGTGACGGGGAAGTTGATCTCAACCTTGCCAGCCTTTTCGAATTCGAGCGTAACCGGCACGGTTTCGCCTTCCTTGTAGGGCTTCTCCGGCTGGATGAACATGAGGTGATAACCGCCGGACTTCAGCTCGACGGTTTCGCCCGCAGGCAGGTCGAGACCGCCATCGAGCTTGCGCATCTTCATCACATTGTTTTCCATGCTCATTTCGTGGACTTCCACGCGCTTTACGCCCGTTGTGCTGACGGAGATGAGCTTGTCGGCATCCTTGCCGCCATTTTCGATTGTCAGAAAACCGCCTGCCACCTTGGCGCCGGGCACCATGGCGCGAACCGAAGGCGATGTGATGGTGAGATCGCCAAGTTTCACCGGCTCGGCTGCATGGCTGCCGTGCGCGTCGCCGTGGTCACCATGACCACCGTGGCCTGCATGCTCGTCAGCGCCGGTCGCCGCCAATACGAGAAGCTGCGGGGCGGGATGTTCAAGCTCGTGCGGGTTCTGTCCGTCTTTTGCAATTTCCGTCCATGCGACGGAAGCGTCGCTGCCGCAGATCTGCGTCACGGGGAAGGAAAGCGTGGTGTCCTTGTCGAACTTGGCCAGCTGGCCGACGACGGTGAACTCGTCATAGAACTCGCCCGGCAGGTTGCCCTCGGTGAAGCGCACTTCCTTGATACCGGAGGTAACATCCTTGCCATGCACTTTGTAGCTCTTGGCATAATCGCCCTTGGTGGTTTCGATTGTCCAGCCAGCCTTGACCTGCGGCTGCGCCGACACAAAACCTTCGGGAAGCTCCACTTTGACTTCGGTCGTGGCCTTGCCGTCGCAGCCGTGCGGAATGCGGAAAGTGGCCTTGTAGAAGCTGCCCCCCTTGGCTTCGCTCTGGTCGAGCGACGAATGGGCATTGGCCAGGCTTGCCGAAAGGCAAAGAGCTGCCAGCGAAATTGCGGACGCGAAAAGACGATGATTTTTCATATTTTTATACCTGAACAGTCGTGGGGAGGACGCGCTCGCTCTTTGTCAGGCGCATCCGTTCAAACGGGATTTGTTCAGGCGAGCGGTGGCGCTTGCGGCGGTGCCGAAGGCGGATAGACCGCGCGACGCAAAACCGGTTGTGACGGCACAACACCGTCGGCCATTGCGACATGCGGCGAGGGAGCGGTCGAGCTTTCCGGTGTCGGACAAAGGAAGCCGGAGGCAATACGGCAGGCCTCGCAGCTTTCGCTGCTTACATGCTTGTCATGCCCCTGATGATTCTGTTTTTCACCCCGATCACCGATGCAAAGAACGGGATAGGTGCCATCCGGCAGTTGATACTGTGCGAGCTGATAGCTGTCGGGAGCATTGAGGTCGATGGGCTTGTGCGCGAAGGCCACGAGCATCAGAGCCAATACGCTCAGCAGGCGTATGGCGATATTGCTCCGAAACTGGCGCGCGCTGAACTTCAACCTACGGCATCTCCCTGTGTCGCGGAGCTATCTAGTCGAAGCCATGCATGTTTGCCAAGCATCAAATGAAACCGGCGCGAATTGGTCGCGCCGGTTTCATCTGCGTGCAGTGAGGCGGTTATCCTTCGCCGGCCGCTTCGTGTCTATGATGAAAACGATCTATCTGTGAAAGTCTAACGAGAAAGTGTAGAATGCGTTCGCGTCTGGAGCGCGTATCGTAAACTCGGTAGTGCCGGTAAGCTTTCCAGTAAGTGACGCTGTGGCCTTACCAGAAGCTCCGGTGTTCGTTTCGTGTGTGACGACAGTGCCACCATTGGTTGGAATATCCCAACTGATCGCGTAATTACCCATTCCTATGCCCTCAGGGGTAATCAATTGGAACTCGACAACGGTCGTTTCACCAATATGTAAGGGACTGTCAATTGGTGCGATTGGTTTCCATTTATTGTGGAGACCGCCACCAACAAAAACGCCCGTCACCGGATTCGATTTAACAGAACCGTCATCAGTTTGTGCAATCATTGTCAGGGTGATCGGTGTAGACGGATAGCCAGAGTATGTGTGCAATGTGATCCAACATATTGCAACACCATCAGCATTCGTAACAGCTTCGTTTCTGTACTCATAGTTGTGCATTGGGTCAAGATGGGGTTCAAACAATACCGTTAAGTTCGGTACTGGGTTTTCTTCGCTGTCCAACACAACTGCTTCTAGCAGAACCTTGCTGTCGTACCGAAGTTCCTCATTAGGATCTAGTTTGAGTGCGATGCTACTTGGCGCTGAGCCTTGCTTGCGGAAATTCAACGGAAACTGGCATGTGGCATTTGCCAGTGGAACACGTGCTCTGAAATCGGCAACTCCCTTTCGGGTTCCCTGGAGGGTGGCGTTAGCATAACCGCGCGGATCGGTTTTTGGATCATGTTTTAAGATAGAAGCGCCATTGGTAGGGATATCCCAAATGATAGGATAGTTCGCCAATGGAATGTCTTCGAACGTCGACAATTTCAGTATGACCTCAACAGGAGTGTCGGTATTTCCCGTACTGCCGTATGACAGGTTTTGCAATTGCAGCTTATTGTTCAGGCTGCCCCCAACAAAGTCGAGCTCTACGGGCTCAGAAGTATGACCGAAGTCGTCGCTTACGGTGACTGTCATTTTGGTGGGTGTGTGGGGGTAGCCATAATCGGTGCGGACGATGAACCACGTCGTTGCGATACCATCTGGATCTGTGTCTGGTTGGGGGCCTGTCCCTAGGTTGGTATATCCTTCGTATTTCCAATGCAAAGCCACACCCGGTACGGGGTTTCCTTCGCCGTCCAGAGCTTTGGCAGCTATGGTTACATAGTCGTCGTATCGGATGTTATCCAGAGTCGGAGGAATTATCTTGAGCCGGCTAGGCTGTCGACAGAAGTTTATTGGGAACTCTGCGTTGGTAATATTTGCTTTCGGAACGCTAACGCTGAATGTTGCAATTCCTTCGATGGTTTGTTTGACTGTCGCTCGCGTTTCGCCGTGTTCATCTGTTGTCGATTGAAGGTCCATGTAAGCGGCGCCGGCTGCAGGCTCTCCCCAGTCGACAAAATAATTCGTTAAAGAATATCCTTTGTCGTCAGTGAGCTTCAGTTTAATATCCTTCGGAGTATTCGTGGGCAGAGGTTCTGTTCCGTTTGGCGAAGACAGTTCCAACTTATTGGTATGTCCACCGCCGACGAACGTGAGATCGACAGGGCCTTGTGTCAGCTCAGGGGAAAACCCTTGTGTTGACACCGTTACTTGAATTTTTACCTGCTCAGAAGGATAGCCGGATGTTGTTTTGTAATAGAACGATGAGTTGCTATTTCCGTGATCATCGGTAGTGGTGATTTTCGTATATTCCAGAACATCTCCGGCTGGCTCGCCATTGATGGTGTATTCCCAAATCAAAGTGGCATTGGAATAAGGCCGACCTAAGCGAGCCGCAACTGCAGCACGTATGGGGACGGCAGTGTCGTACAGTACTTGATCCGCTGCGGGCGGGTACAACCATAAGCTATCAAATTCACCGCGCGGAGAACCCTTTTTCGCATCCAATATATGTTCAATTGCGAGTATGATGTCCGGTTCGTCCTCGGGCCAGACAGCCAGGCGTACGAATGCGTTTGCGATATTATTGTCTGGTAATTCTTTGATGGCGTTTATGCTCTGGCCATTGTCGCCGGTCAGTGTCGTAGACTGACTTAGGATAGCGTTGCCCTCAACAAGCTGCCAGATGAGTTTCCGCTTGGCCAAGGGCATTTCCCTGTTGTCTTCATACCGTACGTGAAAGTCGATAAGTCCGCTTTTAACTCGGGCGTCGTCGGAATCATAATCTGATTTTATATGCTTTAAATTATTATTGCCTTCTTGTTTCTTCATTCGAATCTCCTGTATTCGTTTATTGATGAGAAATTTGTTATAATCAAATTTAAATATTGGTCGGATTTATTATAGATCCGTCGAATATTTCGGAATGAACAATAAAATATGATTTCTTATAAAGGTACTGTAAGAAAGGGCGCAATATTTGTGTGTTTTGCGAGTAGCGCAAGGAAGCGTCGAATACGCCTTTCCTACTAAGGGATTAGAAAATAGGGCGGAAATTTAGCGATGTTGTTGTATGTGGTGGAATTGATCGCAGTAATCCCGGGGTATTCCTTGTGGCCAAGCTTATCGGTGCCGGGCAGGTCATTGACGCGTTTCGTACGCCGCCAACTTGCGCTCGTCTTTGATGTAATAGAATAGTCCAGATCGGCTAAATTTTATTGGCTGTTCGAGCTGATTAACAACCCAGACCCAAATATCCTCGAAGGCCCCCACCGCGCTTCAACAGGTCGCGGCGGGAGAGCTTCTTCTTTTCGTGGGTGGAAAGACCGTCGAAAACGGTTGTCATTCGGTTCTCCTCCTTTGCTTGCCCATCCGGAATGAATGGACTGGCTGCGCGGACCCGGCGCATTTTCGTCACCGGGAACGCTGGCGTCTGTCGTGGCCGCTCCTCTCGGCCATGACAGGCGATATGGTGCCGGGGGCTTACTGGTAACGGCCGCCGCGCTGCAGAACTTCGATCTTGTAGCCATCCGGATCTTCGGCAAAGAAGAAGCGGGCAAGCTGCACACCGTTGTTCTTGAAATCGACAAGCTTGCCAACCTTGAAGCCAAGCGCAGTGAAGCGCGCATGTTCGGCGTCGACATCGTCCACGACCACAGCAAGATGACCGTAGCCGTCGCCCAGATTGTAGGGTTCGGTGCGACCCTTGTTAACGGTCAGCTCGACTTCGAAGTCGGCTTCTGCATTGCGCAAATAAATCAGCGTGAAGGTTTCGAAATCAATGCGTTCTGCAATGTCTAGCTTGAAAGCTTGGTTGTAGAAGGAAACGGATTTTTCCTCGTTGAGAACGCGGATCATCGAATGAATGGCTTTAGCCACAAGTGACTCCTATTTCTTGCATGTCATTTTTGGCAGCGCTTCAGCAAAAGCGGCTTGCGATTGTCTCACTGGTTGTCGATTATGAAAGAAAAAACGACGGCGTGGTGGCAATCGGCTACCACAGCGCAGTTCGTGCTCTCAAGGGAGCGCTATTCAATCTGGAAACAGATCGGCGCTCTGAAGTTTATTTTTGCGCACATCTTTTCCGAAAACCGTTTCACACTTTTCGGGATGTGCTCTGTAATGGAGGAACCCATGTGCAAGGTTTTCGCCGAGCAGGACCCGGAAGGCTACCGGCAGATCAATCGCTCTGTGCGCATTGGCGGGCATTCCACCAGTATTCAGCTGGAGGCCACCTTCTGGCGACTGCTGGATGAGATCGCAGCCAGCCAGAATCTGACCACGCCGCGCTTCATCTCGACGCTCTATGATGAAGCGCTGGAAGCCAATGGCGCGATCCCGAATTTCGCCTCCATGCTGCGCACCACCTGCGCGCTTTATCTCATGGGGCACTGCCCGGAAGCCGCCGTCTGCGAGGAAGCGGCCTGAAAGGTGCGCCGAATGAGGCCCAGAATGAGCATTGGCCTCTTGGTGAAAAGGGATTAGGGGAATAAGGGAATAGGGCAGTAGGGCAATATGTTCTATACATACTCACTTACTCACCTATTGCCTTACTGCCTTCACTAAAGGAATCGAAATGGCAAGCGTAACGCGCGAACAGGTTCTGGAACGGCTGAAGACCGTGACGGGACCGGACTTCGAAAGCGATGTTGTGTCGCTCGGACTGGTATCGGATATTTTTATTGCCGACGGCAAGGTCTTCTTCTCCATCACGGTTCCCGCGCAGCGCGCGGATGCGCTGGAGCCGATGCGGCTTGCAGCGGAAAAGGCCGTGAAGGAAATCTCCGGTGTTTCCGGCGCGCTGGTCACGCTGACGGCGGAAAAGAGAGGCGGCCGCACCAGCGACGACGCTCCGCCGCCGCCCAAGCCGCAACCGCGCCCTGCCGCTGCCGCACCCGCACAGCATCGCCATCCGCCGCAGCCACAACGTGCAGCAGCCAAGCCCGGCATTCCGGGCGTCGGCGCGATCATCGCCGTCGCATCTGGAAAGGGTGGCGTTGGCAAATCCACCACGGCGGTCAATCTGGCGCTCGGCTTGCAGGCCAATGGCCTGAAGGTCGGCATTCTCGATGCCGATATTTACGGCCCCTCCATGCCGCGCCTTCTGGGCCTTTCAGGTCGCCCGGAAACCATCGAAGGTCGCATCCTGAAGCCGATGGAAAATTATGGCCTCAAGGTCATGTCGATGGGCTTTATGGTCGATGAGGAAACGCCGATGATCTGGCGGGGTCCGATGGTCATGTCGGCGCTGACGCAGATGCTGCGCGAAGTGGCCTGGGGCGAGCTGGATGTTCTGGTTGTCGATATGCCTCCCGGCACCGGCGACGCACAGCTGACCATGGCGCAGCAGGTGCCGCTGGCTGGTGCGGTTGTCGTTTCGACGCCACAGGATCTGGCGCTGATCGACGCGCGCAAGGGCTTGTCCATGTTCCGCAAGGTGGATGTGCCGTTGCTCGGCATCGTCGAAAATATGAGCTACTTCATCGCGCCTGATACGGGCAAGCGCTACGACATTTTCGGTCACGGCGGCGCGCGCAAGGAGGCCGAACGCCTCAATGTGCCGTTCCTCGGCGAAGTGCCGCTACATATGGATATCCGCGCCCATTCGGATAATGGCACACCGGTCACGGTGGTCGAGCCGGATAGCGAACACGCGAAAATCTACCGCGATATCGCGGCCAAGGTTTGGGAAAACATGAAGGGCGGCAATGGTGCTGGCCGACCAGCACCGGCGATTGTTTTCGATTAAGGGAGTAGGGGAGTAAGGCAGTAGGGGAATAAGTGAAAAGGGCGATTGAACAAAGTTTCGGCCTTACTAGCCTATTCCCCTATTCCCCTATTCCCCTATTCCCCTATTACGTAACCACCGTCGGCGCATCGCGTCCGCTGCGCTTCTTCACTTCGGCGATCTGCTCTGCGGCGTCGATCAGCGCGGCGAGCGTTTCCTGCGTATCGAGATTGTGCTTGGCGGTGTCTGCTTCGTAGCGCTCGATATAGATGCGGATGGTGGCGCCTGAAGTGCCGGTGCCGGACAGGCGAAGCACGACGCGCCCGCCATCGGGGAAATAGATGCGGATGCCCTGATGCTCGCTGACCGAATGGTCGACCGGGTCATGATAGGCGAAATCGTCGGCTTTCTCGATCTTCAGACCGTTGACCGTGGTGCCCGGCAGGCTCGAAAGCTTTGCGCGCAGGTCGGTCACCAGCTTGTTCGCGATATCCGAATCGACCGCCTCATAGTCGTGGCGGGTGTAATAATTGCGCCCGAAGCGCGCCCAATGTTCCTCGACAATGGCCTTCACGCTTTCCTTGCGCACGGCCAGAATATTGAGCCAGAGCAGCACCGCCCAGAGACCGTCCTTCTCGCGCACATGGTCGGAACCGGTGCCGGAGCTTTCTTCACCGCAGATCGTGACCTTGCCATTGTCCAGCAGATTGCCGAAGAACTTCCAGCCGGTTGGCGTTTCATACATGCCGATGCCGAGCTTTTCCGCCACGCGGTCGGCGGCGGCGCTGGTCGGCATCGAACGTGCAATGCCCTTGATGCCGCCCTTATATCCGGGTGCCAGATGCGCATTGGCGGCAAGCATGGCGAGCGAGTCGGACGGGGTAACGAAAATACCGCGCCCGATGATCAGGTTGCGGTCGCCGTCTCCATCGGAGGCTGCGCCGAAATCCGGGGCCTTATCCGACATCAGCAGATCATAGAGATCTTTTGCATAGACGAGATTCGGATCGGGGTGATGACCGCCGAAATCCGGCAGCGGCACGAAATTGACGACGCTGCCGTCCGGCGCACCGAGACGGTGCTCGAAGATTTCCTTGGCGTAAGGACCGGTCACGGCATGCATGGCGTCGAATTTGAGCGCGAAGCCGCCCTTGATCATGGCGCGGATGGCGTCGAAATCGAACAGGCTTTCCATCAGCTCGGCATAATCGGACACCGGATCGAAAATGACGATCTCGGTGTCACCCAGCTTGGTGCTGCCGAGCTTGTCGATATCGATATCGGCCACATCGGCGATTTTGTACTGGTCGATCACCTTGGAACGGGCGAAGATCGCATCGGTGATCTTTTCCGGTGCCGGGCCGCCATTGCCGATATTGTACTTGATGCCGAAATCTTCCTGCGGTCCGCCGGGATTATGGCTGGCCGAAAGCACCATGCCGCCAAATGCCTTGTATTTGCGGATCATGTTGGATGCGGCTGGCGTGGAAAGTATGCCGCCCTGACCGACCATGATGCGACCAAAGCCGTTGGCTACCGCGATCTTGATGAGCTTCTGGATCACTTCGCGATTATAGAAGCGTCCATCGCCGCCGACCACAAGCGTCTTGCCCTCAAAACCTTCCAGCACATCGAAAACGGACTGAATAAAGTTTTCGGCATAATTGGGCTGCTGGAATACGGGAACCTTCTTGCGCAGGCCTGAAGTGCCCGGTTGCTGGTCCTGGTATGGCGTGGTTGCGATCGTTTTGACGGTCATATCTTTCCCGTTTGATTCAATGAATTAAGCAGTCAATGTGTTGGCATTTGCGGTCATTGCAAGACAACATAGATCAAACTTATTGATTGAAAATAACAAAGCGTGTGTTTGTGCAGCGATGTGCTACAAATTTACCCGATGACTGACACGAACCACCATGGCCATGACGCCCGCGACATCATGCGCCTGAAACGCAACGATGCCACCGGCCTCGAAGCTGTTGCCGCGCGTTTTCACAGCCATGCCTATGACATGCATTTCCATGACGAATGGCTCGTCGGGGTGACCCATGCGGGCGTGCAGGACTTTTTCTGTCGTGGACAACGGCGGCAGAGCACGCCGGGCCGGGTGATTCTCATCGAGCCGGGCGAGCGCCATGACGGGCAGGCGGTAAAGGCGGATGGCTTCACCTATAACATGCTTTATATGCCGCAATCGCTGATCCGCGATGCGATGGGCGGCAATGATGCGCATATCGGCTTTCGGGAAACATTGGCCGATGACCAGCAGCTGTTTCAGGCCATAGCACGTGCCTGCGAAGCGATCTTTCTGCAAGCGCCGCAGCTGATGGTCGAGGACTATCGCGATCAGGTGACCCACCATCTGGCGCGGCATCTCGGGCAGGCCAGACCGGAGACGGGTTCGGTGCCACATCCCGTTGCAGCCCGCGCGATGGACTATCTGCGCGCGCGCTTCGATGAAGAGTTCGGGCTGGACGAGCTGGCAAAAGTTGCAGGTGCTGCGGACCGGTTCCAGCTTTCGCGCGGGTTTCGGCGCGAATTCGGCACATCGCCCCATGCCTTTCTGGTGCAACTGCGGCTTGCCGAAGCGCGCCGTTTGTTGCGCGAAAAGACGCCACCGGCAGAGGCGGCGGCGCTCAGCGGTTTTGCGGATCAGAGCCATATGGGGCGCTGGTTCAGGCGCGCCTATGGCATGACACCGGCAGCCTATCGCCGGGGGCGCACAAACGTTCCAGAAATTGCAGCCGCAAAGGGCTAGGTCTTTTCTCGAAAAGAGGAAGCACCGATGTTTTTCGATACCAAAGTAGCCATTCTTGTTCTGAACGATTTGCCGGTCTGGCAGAAATTGAACGTGACCGCCTTCATTGCAACCGGCATATCAGGCGCGGTGCCTGATACGATGGGCACGCCTTATGAGGATGCGTCGGGCCGCCGCCATGCGCCGCTTCTGGGGCAGCCGATGCTGATTTTCTCGGCAACGCCGGAAATTTTGCAACGGGCTTGGCAGCAGTCGATCCAGCGTGATCTGGTGCGCGCGCCTTATGTGCGGGCCATGTTTGAGACCGGCCATGACGAGGCCAATCGCGCCGTGTTCAAGACAGAACCGGCAGATGCACCCGATCTGGTCGGACTGGCGCTTTACGGCCCGAAAAAGGATATAGACAAGGCCATCAAGGGCGCTAGCCTGCATCCTTGAACAGCACGCTCTGGTCGAACAGATAGCGGTTGGAGAGCGGCAGACTTGCGGCGCCCATGGCCTTGGCGTGGACGCCCACCTTGCCCTCGATGATCTCCGGGGCGCTGAGGCCTTGCAGGTCGAGGCGGGAAAGTTCGGCCCGCGTCGCTTCGACAATGCGATGGCGAACGCCTTCCGGCAACCATCCATCGATGATGGCCGCAGGAAAATCGATGATCGACGCAGCCGCCACCGCCGCATGGGCAAGCCCCCGCGCGGCAAGTGCGATCCAGGCATCGAGCGGTTCGCCGAAATTGTGCCAGCTTTCGGGCGACAGCCAGAGATCGTCGGACGAAATATTTCTCTCCTGCAACAGCCGCTCCAGCACGAAAAGCGAGGCGGTATCGATCAGCTGCAATGTCGCGCGTCCATCTTTGGCGCTGCGCATGCGCATTGGCATGGAACCGAGCGCACCGGCATTGCCTGTGCGTCCCGGATAAAGCGTGTTGTTCAGCACCACGCCGCCGCCAATGAACGAGCCGATGAAGAAATAGACGAAATCGGTGAATTCCGGCCCGCGCCCGAAGGTGAGTTCCGCGCCACAGGCCGCCGTGCCGTCATTCTGAAGAAACACGGGGAACGGAAAGACCGCGCCGAAATCGTTGACGAGATCGGCATCGAGCCACGCATTCATGTCGGCGGCGGGCGCGCCCACTTCCTCCACCCAGTTCCAGAGTTCAAACGGCAGCGCGATGCCGAGGCCCGCAATGCGATCGCGCTTGTCCGGATCAAGTGCGGCGGTGAAGGCGGTAATGCTGTCAAAGGCGAAACGGCGGATTTCGTCGGGCACCGGCCAGCGATAGGTGATATGCCTGCGTTCGCGGATCGCGCCCAGAAAATCCATCAGGATGATTTCCGCGCTGCGCCGCCCGATCTTGAGGCCGAAGGAAAAAACGCCGTCTGCTGCAAGCCGCATCGGCATGGAGGGCTGGCCGACGCGCCCACGCACGCGCTCGCCTTGCGTAATCAGCCCGTCTTTTTCCAGCGCGCGGATGATGACGGAAACAGTTTGCGCCGAAAGTCCGGTCAGGCGTGCAATATCGGCTCGGGCCAGCGCGCCATGCCTGCGCACAAGCGCCAGAACCAGCCGCTCATTATAAGCGCGGACACCGATCTGGTTGGAACCGCGATTGATACTCGCGCCCGGTTCGGCAAATTTCTGCATGGCAGGGCCGGGCGAGCCTGCCGGGCCGCCCCTTGGCTCGGAAACGTCCCGTTCCGGATGATGCCTGACCATTTTCTCTCCCAGATCCCACGCTTAACACCCAGTTGCATTCTTCGTGATGCCGGTCTGCAACGAGCAATTTCCTGTGCTTCGGTGCTCACGTACTTTTAAGTACGCTCCGCTCCGGTGCTCGAAAATCACTCGTTTCGCCACGGCCTGACGAATTTGCAACTGTAGTGTTAGGGCACGGCGAGGTTCCTAACCCATTCATCGCAGGAGAAAAAGCCTCATTCTGTGGGATATGAAATAAAAACAAAAGCTTAAGCAGCGAGATGCGCGCTTTTTCAACGTGGCGTCGTGTCTCCCTCGGCTCTCTCCTCCGGGGCGAGAGTGACACAATACATTAATAAATCAAGTGGATTTATTAATTGACTCTGTTTCGAAGCCGTGTTTTGCTTCAACCATGCCGGGGGAAGAAGGACCGGTTTCACTCTGGGAGGAGTTCATGAAGAAGACAGTTCTGTCGGCGGCCTTTGCTGCCTTCACGCTTGGTGTTGCCGCACTTCCAGCGCATGCTGCCGATGTCGGCGCGTGCCTCATCACCAAGACCGACACCAATCCCTTTTTCGTCAAGATGAAGGAAGGTGCTGTCGCCAAGGCCAAGGAACTCGGCGTCAATCTCAAAACCTATGCGGGCAAGATCGACGGCGATTCCGAAAGTCAGGTAGCGGCCATCGAAACCTGCATCGCCGATGGTGCCAAGGGCATTCTCATTACCGCTTCCGACACCAAGGGCATCGTGCCGACGCTGCAAAAGGCGCGTGACGCGGGTCTTCTGATTATCGCGCTCGACACGCCGCTGGAACCGGCGGATGCGGCAGACGCGACTTTTGCAACGGATAATTTCCTGGCCGGAGAACTGGTCGGAAAATGGGCCGCAGCAGCGCTTGGTGACAAGGCCAAGGATGCGCGCGTCGCCTTCCTCAACCTGACCGCATCGCAGCCAAGCGTGGATGTTCTGCGCGATCAGGGTTTTGATGTCGGCTTCGGCATCGACCCGAAAGACAAGAACAAGCTTGGCGACGAGGACGATCCGCGCATCGCCGGTCGCGACCTGACCGACGGCAACGAAGAAGGCGGTCGCCGCGCCATGGAAAACCTTCTCCAGAAGGACCCGAACATCAATGTTGTACACACGATCAACGAACCTGCTGCCGCCGGTGCCTATGAAGCGCTGAAGGCTGTGGGCCGTGAAAAGGATGTGCTGATCGTTTCCATCGATGGCGGCTGCCCCGGCGTGAAGAACGTTGCGGCTGGCGTGATCGGCGCAACCTCGCAGCAATATCCGTTGCAGATGGCGTCGCTCGGCATCGAAGCGATCAAGAAATTTGCCGATACCGGGGAAAAGCCAAAGCCGACGGAAGGCAAAACCTTCGTCGATACGGGCGTGACGCTGGTGACGGACAAGCCTGTCGATGGCGTTCCGTCCATCGATACCAAGACTGCGCTCGACAAGTGCTGGGGCTGATCTTTTGAAATACCGGTCCGGCGGATCGTCAGATTTGCCGGACCGTTTTGCAGCTGAAAGCAGGAGATAATCATGAGTGAGCCAGAGGCGGCTTCCGCTGCACAAAAACCGTCGATGCAGGCGTTTGAAACGACCCTTTCGCAAAGCGCATCCGACGTGGCCTCCTTTGATGCGGGTGACCAGTCGGCGCTTTATCGGATGCGGAATTTCCTGCATCACAATCCGGCAGCCGTGCCGCTGATCGTGCTGGTCCTGTCGCTGGTGGTGTTCGGTGTCACATTGGGCGGCAAGTTCTTCTCCGCTTTCGCGCTCACGCTCATTCTTCAGCAGGTCGCCATCACCGGCATCGTGGCCGCAGCGCAAACGCTGGTTATTCTCACTGCCGGTATCGATCTTTCGGTCGGCGCGATCATGGTGCTGTCATCGGTGGTGATGGGCCAGTTCACCTTCCGCTATGGCCTGCCAGCCGAGCTTTCCATCGTGCTTGGCTTTGCCACCGGCGCACTGTGCGGCTTTATCAACGGCTTTCTGGTGGCCTATGTCCGCCTGCCGCCCTTCATCGTCACGCTCGGCATGTGGCAGGTGATTCTGGCCACAAATTTCCTCTATTCGGCCAATGAAACCATCCGCGCGCAGGAAATAACCGCGCAAGCGCCAATCTTGCAATTCTTCGGCGAGAGCATTCGTGTCGGTGGCGCTGTCTTCACCTATGGCGTCATCGCCATGGTGCTTCTGGTGCTGCTGCTCTGGTATGTGCTGAACCACACCGCCTGGGGCCGCCATGTCTATGCCATTGGCGACGATCCGGAGGCGGCAAAGCTGTCGGGCGTTTCGGTCAAACCGATCCTGATGTCCGTCTATGTTCTGGCCGGTATCATCTGCGCTCTGGCCGGTTGGGCGATGATTGGCCGCCTTGGCTCCGTGTCGCCGACCGCAGGCCAGTTCGCCAATATCGAATCCATCACGGCTGTGGTGATCGGCGGCATTTCGCTCTTCGGCGGGCGCGGCTCGATCCTCGGCACCATGTTCGGCGCGCTGATCGTCGGCGTATTTTCGCTTGGCTTGCGCCTGTGGGGCACCGATCCGCAATGGACCTATCTCCTGATCGGCGTTCTCATCATCGCCGCCGTCGCTATCGACCAATGGATCAGAAAGGCTGCCGCATGAAAACCTCGGCTACACCTGTTCTCTCGGCAAAGGGTCTGGTCAAGCGTTACGGGCGCGTTACCGCGCTCGACCATGCCGATTTCGATCTCTATCCGGGCGAAATCCTCGCGGTTATCGGCGACAATGGCGCCGGTAAATCCTCGCTGATCAAGGCGCTGTCTGGCGCGATCAAGCCCGACGAAGGCGAGATCAAGCTCGACGGAAAACCGGTCAGTTTCCATTCGCCGATGGAAGCACGCCATGCGGGCATCGAGACGGTTTATCAGAACCTCGCTTTGTCGCCTGCGCTTTCCATCGCTGACAATCTGTTTCTCGGGCGGGAAATCCGCCGCAAGGGACCGCTCGGTTCGCTGTTTCGCATGCTCGATCGCGGCGCGATGGAGAAGATCGCCCGCGACAAGCTGACGGAGCTGGGCCTGATGACCATCCAGAATATCGGTCAAGCGGTGGAGACGCTGTCCGGCGGCCAGCGTCAGGGCGTTGCCGTGGCGCGCGCTGCCGCTTTCGGGTCCAAGGTCGTGATCATGGATGAACCGACAGCAGCGCTTGGCGTCAAGGAATCGCGCCGCGTGCTGGAACTGATCCTCGACGTGAAGGCGCGGGGCATGCCCATCGTACTCATTTCGCACAACATGCCGCATGTGTTCGAAGTAGCCGATCGGATTCATATTCACCGGCTCGGACGTCGCCTGACGGTGATTGACCCGAAGGAATATTCCATGTCGGACGCTGTGGCTCTGATGACGGGTGCAATGCGACCGAAGGCCGAAGCTGCCTAACTCCCTTGAGCGGGCTGCACGAATCGGGACATCTGTCCGCACGACCACGAAACGGAAACCGGACATGACGCCTATCGACCGCGAAGCCCTGCCTTCAGAAATTCTTGCGCGGCTTTCGAAGGTGGATAGCCGGCTGATTGTCGCCATTGCGGGTCCTCCGGGCGCGGGCAAATCCACCCTCGCGGAAGAACTGTGCATGGCGCTCAACAAGGGCGCTGATGGCCCATCCATCGTCGTGCCGATGGACGGGTTTCACCTTGATGACGTGATTCTCGATCAGCGCGGGTTGCGCAGTCGCAAAGGGTCGCCGCCGACCTTCGATTGCGCCGGTTTTGCCGCCCTGTTGGAACGGCTGAAACATGCACGCGACGAAGTGTTCATTCCTGTGTTCGACCGTTCGCTGGAGCTTTCCCGCGCGGCGGCCTCGGTGGTCGGGCCCGAGCATCGCGTGCTTCTGGTTGAGGGCAATTACCTGCTGCTCGATCAGGAACCATGGTCGGGACTTGCGCCGTTTTTCGACATGACAATCCGTCTCGATGTGTCTTTTCCGGTGCTGGAGCGGCGGTTGATCGACCGCTGGCTCTCTTTTGGTTTCGACGAGGAGACGGCGCGCAGCCGCGCATTGTCCAACGATATTCCGAACGCTAAGCTTGTCGTGAGCCAATCGCGCCAAGCGGAATTTGTCGTCGCGACGGATGGGCGATAACGGGGAATTGCTGTTTTCAAGGCTTGCGAGGATGCGCTTGCGCCTGCATGATGGGACCAATTCGTAGCATTCTGCAATTTCCGATCGGAATAATCCCCAATGACCGATTATGTTTTCGCGCCGCGCCCGCAGCCTATTCTGCCCGTGAAGGGCACGGACGCAGCTTTTCCCGTGCATCGCATCTATTGCGTCGGTCAGAATTATGCCGATCACGCCATTGAAATGGGCGGCGATCCGACCCGCAATCCGCCGTTCTTCTTCCAGAAAAATCCCGACAGTCTGGTGATCAATGGCGGCGATTTTCCCTATCCGCCCAAGACCGAGGATGTGCATCACGAGATCGAGCTTGTGGTCGCATTGAAGACTGGCGGCATCGATATTCCGGTCGAACAGGCGCTGGATCACGTTTATGGCTATGCGGTGGGCATCGACATGACGCGGCGCGACTTGCAAGCGGTCGCCAAGAAGGCCGGTCGCCCGTGGGAAGTCGCCAAGGCATTCGAGCATTCCGCGCCATGCTCTGCCATCGCGCCAGTATCGGATGTCGGCCATCCGCAGTCCGCATCGATTTCGCTGTCCATCAATGACGAGACGCGCCAGTCTGGCGACCTCAACCAGATGATCTGGAAAGTGGCGGAAACGATCTCCTATCTTTCGTCGCTCTTTGAGCTGCAACCGGGCGATCTTATATTTACAGGCACCCCCGCAGGCGTCGGTCCCGTGCAGCGCGGCGACCACCTTGTGGGCAAGGTGGATGGTGTCGGCAGCTTGTCGGTTACGGTTGCCTGATTTTCTATAAAGCGCATCCCGAAAAGTGGGAACCGGTTTTCGGACAAGATGCGCGCTAAAGCAAAGGACTACAGCGCATCCCGAAAAGTGGGAACCGGTTTTCGGACAAGATGCGCGTTAAAGCAAAGGACCAGAGCGCCGATCTGATTCAATCAGATCGAAATGCGCTCTAAGCGGAGGAGACAGAATGAGCACCTATCTTCCCGATGACGTGCATGATGCTTTGGAGCGCGTCATCGCTGAAAAGCATCCGGGTCTGAACCTGACAGAAGCCATAACGCTGATTTTGCGCAAATGGCTGGTCCATGAAGGCTATCTGCCCGCGGCGCCAGAACACGGCACACCGCCGGAAGAACTGAACGCGACCAATGATGATTAGCGCGTTCGATACCACGCCGAAGCAGCAAAGCCGGGGCGACAAGTGACGATGGCCAAGCATTCAAAACAGGGGGCGGGTCGCAAGGCGGCGCTCGGCAAACGCCTTTTGATTCTCACGATTCTGGCCATTTTGCTGGTCATCGCGCTCATCTGGATGAGCATTTATCTGTTCGATCCGAATGGTGGACTGGACTTCGACGATCTTGGAATATTTGCATTGGATTTCAATGTGATAGATACGATGCTGCCGCGCATTCTCTGAGCGCGTTAATCCTTTTGTTACCATTTGAAATATTCATTTTGGCGCGACCCAGACGTTTAGCGCTTCCGTTTTTCGTCTTTTGCATGGTACAGAACTGTCATCGACCGAAAGAATATTGACTGCAACGGGCTTCCTGGAGGCCGTTAAGCCAAGAGGATCTGGATGGCATTCGAGGACATCAAGGCGGAAATTGCGCTGCTGTTTGAGCAAATGGTGAATCAGCCGCAGGACGCCCATGAAATCCGCGAAACGGTTCGCGAAAAGCTGAATGCGCTCCGTGCGAACGGTTTGCCGCTGCCTGACGATCTGGTCGAGCTTGAAAAACGCATCGAAAAAGATTTCGATTCCTGAGAACGGGTCCAGCCATGCGTTTCGCGCTTTTTTCTTCTGCATCCGCTTCCCTTCTCGGCAAGGGTGTCCTGCTTTTGGGCTGTGCCGTGGCGCTGAGCGCCTGCAACACCACCAATGACGGCAAGCCCGTGAAAACGGCGCTGATTTCCCCAACGGATGCTGCAACGCAGACCCCTGCACCGGGCGCCGCACAGGTGACGGATGCGAAGACCGTTGCCGTGGCCGCCGCTGGCACTGCCGTTCCCGGCGCTGCGGCTTCCCCTGCACCAGTCGCTAATGCCGCTGTCGGCACGACCGCAACGGCCATGGCCGCTGGTCCGGCTGCAACGGGCGGTGCTGCCGCGATTGCCGCTGCCACCACGACGGATGGCGCTGCTGTTCCCGGCGTACCGGCTGCTGGTGTCGAGGCTGTTGCTTCTGCCGAGCCGGTTCTGCCTGCCGCCGTTCCTATTCCGGGCGAACGCGGCGTTTCGCAGCCGATGATGGCCTATGCAGGGGCACGTGCCGCCGCTTCGCCTGCCTCGGTTGCCGCCAATATGGCGTTTGAAACGCCGGAGAGCGCGCCGAAAAATCTCGATGCGCTGATTGCCAAATATTCCGTCGCTTATGATGTGCCTGAGCGTCTGGTGCGCCGCGTCGTGCATCGCGAAAGCCGCTTCAATCCCGGTGCGCGCAACGGTCCCTATTGGGGTCTGATGCAGATCAGCCATCCGACCGCACGCGGCATGGGCTATACGGGTGCGCCGAAGGGCTTGCTCGATGCCGAAACCAACCTGAAATATGCCGTTCGCTATCTGTCGGGCGCATATAAGGTTGCGGGTGGCAATGAAAGCCAGGCCGTGCGTTTCTATGCACGCGGCTATTATTACGATGCCAAGCGCAAGGGCATGCTGGAAGAAACCGGCATGGATGGCGGTTTCAGCAACGGTCCGACCCGCGATGCCGCGGCTGCCATCGAGCCGGTGTCCCTGCCAAGCGGTTCTTCGGCGCCGCTGCCGGGTGTTGCACCGATCCAGGCGTTATACACGCCAGCACAATAAGCTTCTCCCGGCGGCGCTTGGTCGCCGGTTTAATTCCCCATATCGACTGGCGCATCGGCCCAAAAATCGGAATCGATTCTTGGAAAGCACGATGCGTTTAACTGTCATCTTGACGCTGCAAAGCGAAGGTAGTTCCCTGTCCGAAGACCGGACAGGGCGAAGATTATGAAGCTGCCACATTCCATCAAATGGCATTACGACAAGGCCGAACTCTGGGCGGATGGTGTTATCCATGTGCTTGGCGTGGCGCTGGCTTTCGCCGGTGCGGTTGCCATGCTGATCTATTTTCTGCCGAACAGTTCCGCAACGACCTCGATTTCGTCCAGTGTCTATCTGGCAAGCCTTCTGGGCGCGCTTGGCATTTCGGCGGTTTATAATATCTGGCCCGTCTCGCCGACAAAATGGTTCCTGCGTCGGTTCGATCACTCGGCCATTTATCTGCTGATTGCCGGAACCTACACGCCTTTCGCCATGCATATGGGAGATCGCGCCGTGCCGCTTTTGCTCTTCGTATGGGGCGTGGCTTTCGTCGGCATCATGCTGAAGCTTTTTCTGCCCGGTCGTTTCGACCGGCTGTCGATCCTGCTTTATCTGGCGCTCGGATGGAGCGGGATCATGGTCTACGACACGATCACTCAATCGCTGCCGACGACCGTGTTCTGGCTGATCGCGGCGGGCGGCATTGTCTATTCGCTGGGCGTGATCTTTCACGTCTGGCAGCGGCTGCGTTTCCAGAACGCCATCTGGCATGGCTTTGTCGTCGTCGGGGCGATGCTGCATTATTGTGCGGTGTTTTTTGTCGGTGCCTGGAACTGAAATTCTCAATGGAAGTCTCGCGACTTCGGCATGATCCGCACATTTCTCGGGTGATGCGCCATTTGTGACGGCGCGACGAGGCGTTGCGCCTCGCGCCCGCTCAGATCCATCAGGGCGCTGGAGCGGTCTTCGATCCTGGCCGCCACCAGATGCACCACGCCTTCCGGGCTGCGCTGGATGCGGCCTTCGATGCGGATCAGGCGCGCGCCCATCACCTCACGGCGAAACGCTTTCATGATTTTCGGCCAGACAACGATATTGGCAATGCCGGTCTCATCCTCGATGGTGAGAAACACAACACCCTTCGCGCTGCCGGGGCGCTGGCGCACAGTCACGACGCCCGCCACTTTCATCCGGCGACCATCGGCACCCTCCTGCACGGCGCGACAGGTGAAGACACCTTCTGCCGCCAGCCCCTCGCGCAAATATTGCAGCGGATGCCCTTTCAGCGAAAGCCGGGTCGTCTCGTAATCGGCAATGACATGTTCGGATGCCGCCATTTCGGGCAGCTTCGTGCGCGGCTCTTCCGCCAGTTCGCTGGTGGCGGCGGCCCGGAACAGCGGCAGGGTTTCGTCATTGGGCAGGCGGCGCACGGCCCAAAGTGCTGCGCGGCGGTCGATATCGAGCGAGCCGAAAGCATCGGCATCGGCCAGCGCGGTGAAGGCGCGCCGGTCGAGGCGCAGACGGCGATGCATATCCTCGATTGTGCGATAAGGCTCATGCCGGTCGGCAAGCAGCAGTTCGGTGTCACGTTTTGAAAAACCGTCGATCTGGCGAAAGCCGAGCCGCACAGCAGGGCGCGGACCGGGAGTGTCTTCCAGAAGATTATCCCACGCACTGAAATTCACATCGACGGGCAGGACCGTCACGTCATGTTCCCGCGCGTCACGCACGATCTGCGCTGGCGCATAAAAGCCCATCGGCTGTGAATTGAGCAGGGCGGCGGCAAAGACTTCCGGGTGATGATGTTTGATCCACGCGGAAATATAGACCAGATGCGCAAAGCTGGCCGCATGGCTTTCGGGGAAGCCATATTCGCCGAACCCCTTGATCTGATTGAAACAATTCTCGGCAAAGCTCCGGTCGTAACCGCGATTGACCATGCCGTCGATCATCTTTTTCTCCATGGTGTGGATGGTGCCCATCTTGCGGAAAGTCGCCATGGCGCGGCGAAGCTGGTTGGCTTCGTCGGGCGTGAACTTTGCCGCTTCGATGGCAATGCGCATCGCCTGTTCCTGAAACAGCGGCACGCCTTTGGTCTTGTCCAATATCTGTTGCAGCTCGTGCGGTGGTCCATGTTCCGGGGCTGGCGACGGCAAGATGTTGGGCTCCTGTCCGCTTCTTCGTCTCAGATAAGGATGCACCATATCGCCCTGAATCGGGCCGGGGCGCACGATGGCGACCTGGATGACGAGATCGTAGAACTTGCGCGGGCGCAACCGCGGCAGCATGTTCATCTGGGCGCGGCTTTCCACCTGAAACACGCCGAGTGAATCCCCCTTGCAAAGCATGTCATAGACGGCCCTCTCTTCGCGCGGCAGGGTCGCGAGGGTCTGCTTTTGACCGCCATAAAGCTGCGGCTTGTGCTGGTGAATGAGGTCGAAAGCCTTGCGAATGCAGGTGAGCATGCCGAGTGACAGCACATCCACTTTCATCAGCCCCACTTCATCAATGTCATCCTTGTCCCATTCGATGAAATAGCGGTCTTCCATGGCCGCCGGGCCGATGGGCACGGTCTCGTCCAGACGGTCGCGTGTGAGCACAAAGCCCCCCACATGCTGCGACAGATGACGGGGAAAGCCGATCAGCTCTATGGCGAGTTCCACGGCGCGCCGGATCACCGGATTGTCCGGGTCGAGGCCTGCCTGACGAATATGCTCCTTGTCGATGCCGCCGCCGGATATGCCCCAGACCGTATTGGCGAGCGCCGCCGTCACATCTTCCGTCAAGCCCAGCGCCTTGCCGACATCGCGGATCGCACTGCGGGACCGATAGCTGATGACGGTCGCGACAATCGCCGCGCGGTCGGTGGTATAGCGCTTATAGACATATTGCATCACCTGCTCGCGTCGCTCATGCTCGAAATCGACGTCGATATCTGGCGGTTCCTGGCGTTCGGCAGAGATAAAGCGCTCGAACAGCAGGTCGACTTCAGTCGGGTCAACACCGGTTATGCCAAGGCAGAAGCAGACGACGGAATTTGCCGCCGAACCGCGCCCCTGACACAAAATGTTTTCTGACTTGGCATATTGAACAATGTCATAGACGGTCAGGAAATAGGCCGCATATTGCAGCTTTTCGATCAGCGCCAGTTCCTTGTGGATCAGCGCCTGCACCTTCGGCGGTATATTATCGGCACCGTAATGTCGGGCAGCGCCTTCCCAGGCCAGATCATGCAGATGCTGTTGCGGTGTCTTTCCCGGTGGCACGGGCTCGTCGGGATAATCATATTTCAACTCGTCGAGCTGGAAGGTGATGGGCGCGATGAAATCGGCGGTCGCGGCAATCGCCTGCGGATATTGGCGGAACAGCCGCACCATTTCCTGCGCTGGTTTCAGATGGCGCTCGGCGTTTTTCTCCAGCAGCCGCCCGGCGGCAAAAACCGTGCTGTGATGGCGGGTTGCCGTCAGCACATCCTGAAGCGCGCGGCGGTTGGGGTGGTGATAGAGCACATCATTAGTGGCGAGAAGCGGCACACCGGCTTCGGCTGCAAAGCGGGCGATGCGTTCGGCCCGGCGTCCGTCATGGCCCTGATGCGGCATGGCAAGCGCCAGCCAGATGCAGCCTTGTGCCGCCGTGGCGATTTCCGACAGACGCGCCGGAAAGGCAGGGTCATCCTCTTCCGGGGGCATGACGGCGATCTGAAACTGTCGGGCGCGAAACAGCAGATCGGCCCAGAGCAGATGGCATTCGCCCTTGATGGCGGCGCGCCTTTTGCCTTCGGTCAGAAGGCGGCATAATTGCCCATAGGCAGGTCGGTCACGCGGATAGACGACCATATCCGGCGTGCCGTCGATGAAGGACAAGCGGCAGCCGATGAACAGCCGGAAATTGCTTTTGTCGCGAAAATCCTTCCAGGCGGCATGTGCCCGCACCACACCGGCCAGCGTGTTGCGGTCGGCAATGCCGATGCCGGAAAGGCCAAGATCGCGAGCTTGCAGCACCAGTTCCTGCGGGTGCGACGCGCCGCACAGGAACGAAAAATTGCTGGCGACAGCCATTTCATAATAAGCGGGTTTTTTCTCGATATGGGGCATCAGGCAAACAACCCATGCAGGAACCAGCGCGGATGATTGGCGCCGTCATAAAGACCTTCGCGGAAAATCCAGAAACGCTGGCCGTTCACATCTTCCACCCGGTAATAATCGCGCAGTTCCGGTACGTCGTGACCGATGGAAAGCCACCATTCCGGCTCGATCCGCTCTGGTCCTTCGGCAAGGCGAATATGATGGCGAACCCGCCGCCACAGGAAGAATGAGGGCGGGCTGTCCGGCACTTCCGCCACGCTTTCGATCAGCTGCGGCGGGCGAAACAGTTTTATGGGGCGCGCTGGCGGGTCACCGGCGAGCGTTGGGCTGCTTTCATAACCGGTCTGGTTTGCGCGGCTGCCATGCAGGGCAGGGCGCAGGCCAAAAGCGCGCTCCGGCATATGCGTATCGCGCGCGAAAGGCACCAGCACGCGGTCCGGCCCCAGACGCGCCGAGAGCCGGTCGATCAGCTGGCTGAAGCCGGCATCATCTTCCTCATGCTGGTCCAGCCCGGTCTGGCGTTGTGTGACTGCAGCGCTGCGCAAGGCGGCAAGCCTGATCATGTCGAAGCCGAAACCGGCATCCAGCGGATCGGTGAGGGCGTTGAGCCTTTCGCGCGCAAGACGCAGAAAAACCCTGTCATCGCGCAGAGGCTGGCCGGTTTCAATGCGGATATGGCGTATCTCGCCATCGACCCGGAAGAAGGATGCTTCGATCAAAAGCGCGCCTTTGCCTTCCGTCTCAAGCCGGGCGAACAGCTCCTGCGCCAATTCCTGCAAGATGCGCTCCACCAGTTCCATGGCGGTCAGAGGCTCGGACTGGCGGCGCTCTGCCGTTGCGAGCGGCACCATGCGTAGCGGCGAGATGGGCGCGCGCTCCTGCCGTGTCAGGCGACCGAGACGGGTGGCGAGATCGGGACCAAAGCGCGCGGTGAGTGCTGCACGCGGCAGCGCCATCACATCGCCGATGCGTTTCAGGCCCGCGCGCTTGAGGCCGGTTTCAGCGGCATCGGCCAGTTCAAGCGCGGAAAGCGGCAGGCGCGGCAACACGGCATCGGCCTGCGCCTTGTCGAATACGCCGCCTCTGGTGCCACGGGCGAGAAGCCGCGCCGCAAAACTGTTATCGGTAATGGCTGCCCGCACGTGCAGACCAGCGCGCTCGATACGCTGGATCACATCGGCATGCATGGCGACCAGTCCGCCGAACAGATGCGCGCAGCCGGTAATGTCCAGCATCAGCCCGTGCGGCGGATCGAAGGCGACAAGTGGCGTATAGCGTTCGCACCAATGGGCCATTTTGTTGAGCAGGGCGGCATCGCGCTCCGGCGCGGCATTGGCCACATCAAGCCTTTCCACACGCGCCCGCGCATCGGTCAGCGCCATGCCGGGATAAAGCCCGAGCTTGGCGGCCTTGACGTCGATGGCCGTCAACCGAAGCGCATTGGCGGTGCGCTCGGTAATGACAAGCGGCAGTGCGTCGGACGCTTGCCCGGAGGATGCATCAGATCGCCCGGCGCGGTGCAGCCTGTCCGTCGGCAGGAACGGAAACCACAGCGCCATGAACGCCATAGATGCCGACGCTGCCGCTTCCTTCCCGTTCTCTGATGCCGAATTCAAGGGTTTCATTGTTCCATTCCATGATCCACTGGCCGCATGTGCCATGACGGTTGCGCTCCAGAACGGCCAGGAAGGCCGGTTTTCCGGGCGCATTGGCCCCGCTGGAGCGCGAAGGCGCAGGTGCGACACGCCATCGGCTGACGGCAGCGCTTTGCACGCCGGTGCGATGACTTCGAAGCAGGATGACCGGCAGTTGCGCTGTCTCCGCTGCCAGCAGCAGGCGACGTGAGGCTGTCAGGTCGAGGCATTTCGGCTGGCCGGTTATCGAGGTAACGATGCCGGAGACGAGATGCGAAGCCTTGCCGCCGGTTCCGGCTTCCAGCACATCATTGGCCGCCTTCAGGACATCCTGCGCATTCGGACAGCGCACGATCAGCAACCGGTGCGGGGCGATGCCGAAAGCATGCAGCCCCGGCGGGTAGAGCCCGCCATATTCGCTTGTCGCCGTTTCCTCCTCGATCCAGATGATCGGTCGCTGCTTTTGTGTGGCGCGCAATGCCATGGCGAGCGCAAAGCCGGTCGCCGCCATATGCGCACCGGGATTTTCCGCGAAAACCTCATGCAAGGCATCACCAGCAAGCCCATGCGGAAAGGCTGCGTCCGCTGCCGCGTGGCCAAGCGCGAAACTGTTTTCGCGTCCGAAACCGGCAGCTGTATCGCCAGCAAAATTTCCTTGCGGATCGTTGCCTTCAATGGCGGTAACCATGCGCCGCAACGTCGCGATGTCGATGCCGCTCACGTCAAAAATCCTGTAATCTGTCTGTGTTTGTTGGCGCGGTTCCGGAGACAGGAACCGTCATTGTTCTCTATTTGTTCTAGTATTGAATCGACTCTGAAAAGAGTCAAGCAGGGAAACGTTCGATCCCTGTGGGCGCGTCGGATTCTTCAAGGAACAAGAAAATTCAGGACAAAGAAAAACGCCCTCCGATGAGAAGGGCGTTTCCAAAACGGTAGACCTTAGGCCGTTGAGATTCTGGCGCGGTGAGCCGAAAATGGTGGGCCTCGAGAACCGGCGCGCAGCGTACTTAAAGGTACGGGCGCACCGGAAGCGCAGAAAACTGCCATTTGCAGGCCAGCAGAGCCTGAAGATCAATGCCTAACGGCGGTCGCGGGCAGCCAGCGTACGCAACCGCAGCGCGTTGAGCTTGATGAAGCCTGCTGCGTCTTTCTGGTCGTAAGCGCCCTGATCGTCTTCGAAGGTCACGAGCTTGTCGGAATAAAGCGACTTGTCCGACTCGCGACCGATCACCATCACATTGCCCTTGTAGAGCTTGAGGGTGACTTCGCCTTCGACGTTCTTCTGGCTGAGATCGATTGCGGCCTGCAGCATTTCGCGCTCCGGCGAGAACCAGAAGCCGTAATAGATCAGCTCCGCATAGCGCGGCATCAGTTCGTCCTTGAGGTGAGCAGCGCCACGGTCGAGCGTGATCGATTCGATGGCGCGGTGGGCCGCCAGCAGGATCGTGCCGCCGGGCGTTTCGTAGACGCCGCGCGATTTCATGCCGACGAAGCGGTTTTCCACGAGGTCGAGACGACCGATGCCGTTGTCGCGGCCATATTCGTTAAGCTTGGCAAGAAGCGTTGCAGGCGAAAGACGCTGGCCATTGATCGAAACGGCATCGCCCTTTTCAAAGCCGATCTTGATGATCGTTGCCTTGTCGGGAGCTGTTTCCGGCGAAATGGTGCGCATATGCACATATTCCGGCGCCTCGACAGCCGGATCTTCCAGAACCTTGCCCTCGGACGAGGAGTGCAGCAGGTTGGCGTCCACGGAGAACGGCGCTTCGCCCTTCTTGTCCTTGGCAACCGGAATCTGATGCTGTTCGGCGAATTCGAGCAGATGCGTGCGGCTCTTGAACGACCAGTCGCGCCACGGCGCGATGATCTTGATGTCCGGGTTCAGCGCATAGGCCGAAAGCTCGAAACGAACCTGATCGTTGCCCTTACCGGTTGCGCCATGCGCAATGGCGTCGGCGCCGGTCTTTTTGGCAATCTCGATGAGATGCTTGGAGATCAGAGGACGGGCAATCGAGGTGCCGAGCAGATAAACGCCTTCATAGACGGCATTGGCGCGGAACATCGGGAAAACGAAATCGCGCACGAATTCTTCGCGCACGTCCTCAATGAAGATTTCCTTGATGCCCAGCATTTCCGCTTTCTTGCGTGCCGGTTCAAGTTCTTCGCCCTGACCCAGATCAGCGGTGAAAGTCACGACTTCCGCGCCGAGTTCCGTCTGAAGCCATTTCAGGATGATCGAGGTGTCGAGACCGCCTGAATAGGCGAGCACGACTTTCTTAACGTCTTTCCACTTGCTCATAGTCAACTTCCGATACGATGGATGACCCATTGTCCGCTCGGGGAGAGCATCCGCAGGGCTTGGGAATTGGATGTTGCTGTCCTTTTATCAGTTGCTAGGCGACGTGCAAGCCGGATGGCTGCGACTTATCGAAAAGACCCGAGAATCCAGTAGCGGCGAGATTTGATTCGCGTTAGAGCATTTCCAGCAAAAGTGCGAAGCGGTTTTGCGTCGGATAATGCTCAAAACAAACAGGATAGAGCGGTTCCGACGATTCGGTCAAAACAGGAACCGCTCTATCTTGCCGCGAATTTTCGGAGCTTTTCGCATGTCGTTCCTGACAAACCTGACCTTCATTCCCGAATGGACCATTTTCGTCCAGTTCGCGATTGCAACCGCCATTCTTTCCATCACACCCGGCCCGGATATGACGCTGTTCGTCGGACGGGCCTTGTCTGAAGGCAAGGCAGCCGGTTTCGCCTGCATGGCTGGCGCAAGCACCGGCATCGTCATCCACACCACCATGGTGGCGCTGGGGCTTTCGGCGCTGATTATCGCTTCTCCGGCTGCCTTCACCGTGCTGAAGGTTGTGGGTGCGGGCTATCTCGTCTGGCTCGCCGTACAGGCAATCCGCAAGGGTTCGGCGTTTTCGCCGGAAAAGAACGGCGGTAAGAAACATACGCTGGTTCAGAACTGGGCAACCGGGCTTGGCATCAATCTGCTCAACCCGAAGATCATTCTGTTCAACATGACCTTCCTGCCGCAGTTCGTTTCCGTAACGGACCCGCATGCGATGGGCAAATTGTTCTTCCTCGGCCTGTCCTTCATCCCGCTGGCGCTGCCCTTCACCATTCCGATGGTGGTCGCAGCCGACCGGTTTGCGGGCCTCCTGAAGAAGAACCCGACGGTCACGCGCATTGTGGATTGGTTGTTTGCGGGCGTGTTTTCGGCTTTCGCCCTGAAAATCATCACCGCGCAGGCGAAATAACCTGATGTCTACCCAGCCGGGTGGTCGGAAAGCCGTCCGGCATTGCGGCCTGCTATCAGCCAGTAGATGAAGCCGCCGACAATGCCCGCACCGACGAAGGCTGCGATCCAGAGCGGCATTTCCGGCCAGTCGTCCGATCCGCGAAACGGAATAGCGGTTCCCGCGGTTCCAAGGCCGATGATGGCGCCCACAACGCAATAAAACACCGACGAGCGATAACCGCGTGCTTCGGCAAGCAGAATGACGATGGCCGCTGGCAGGAAGCTGATGCCGCCTGCCAGCATGGCCACGATGAAACCGCCGACGAAAACGCTGCTCCAGAAGCTGGTTGTGGCCCAAAGGCTGGCGGCTTCCGTATTGCCTGCCCCGGCCATCATCGCGAAATCGTCCATCAGCGCATCAACGCCGATGCTGCGAAACAGGATTGCCGCCAGAAACCAACCGGTTGCCAGCAAGCCGCAGCAATAGCCAAAAAGAATAACGACGAAGCGCATTATGTAGTCGAATGTATCGTTCATGCGCGCTCGCTTTATCGGGTTATTCGCCCCGTTTATTCGCCGTGTCCGGCGATCATCATGGCTTCCAGCGCAAGGCGTTCGCTCTTGCGCATGCGTTCCGATTCCGACTTCAACTGACCGCAGGCGGCGAGAATATCGCGACCACGCGGCGTGCGGATCGGCGAGGCATAACCGGCTGCATTGACGTAATCGGCAAAGCGCTCGATCTGTTCCCAGTCCGAGCACTGATAGTTGGTGCCGGGCCATGGATTGAACGGAATGAGATTGATCTTGGCCGGAATGCCCTGCAACAGCTTCACCAGAAGCTTGGCATCTTCCAGGCTGTCGTTGATGTCCTTCAGCATCACATATTCGAATGTGATGCGCTTGGCATTCGACAGGCCGGGATATTCGCGGCAAGCCTTGATGAGCTGCTCCAGCGGATATTTCTTGTTGATCGGCACCAGAATGTCGCGCAACTCGTCGCGCACGGCATGCAGAGAAATGGCGAGCATCACGCCGATTTCATCGCCGGTGCGGTAGATTTCAGGCACCACGCCGGAGGTCGAAAGCGTGATGCGACGCTTGGAAAGCGACAGGCCATCACCATCGGAGGCGATGATCAGAGCCTTCTTCACTTCCTCGAAATTATAGAGCGGCTCGCCCATGCCCATCATCACGATATTGGTGATCTTGCGGCCTTCGGCGGGCACCATGGCACCGTCGGGCGTGTCCTTGTCCGGGAAGTCGCCGAGCCGGTCGCGGGCGGTCAGAAGCTGCGCCAGAATTTCTTCCGAAGTCAGATTGCGCACCAGCTTCTGCGTGCCAGTATGGCAAAACGAGCAGGTCAGCGTGCAGCCGACCTGGCTGGAAACGCACAGCGTGCCGCGACCTTCTTCGGGAATATAGACGCTTTCGATCTCGACCGGGCGGCCAGCGCCCCGCGGCGGAAATCGGAACAGCCACTTGCGGGTGCCGTCCTGCGAAATCTGCTCTTCGACCACTTCCGGGCGCGCAATGGTGAAATGCTGCGCCAGAATGGCGCGCAAATCCTTGGAAATATTTCGCATATCGGCGAAATCGGAAACGCCGCGCACATAGAGCCAGTGCCAGAGCTGGCTGATGCGCATCTTCACCTGACGTTCCGGCACGCCAGCCTTGACGAGCGCTTCGGCCATTTCCTCGCGCGACATGCCGATGAGCGACGGCTTTGCGTCCAGATTGGCGCGCACATGGCGGGCCAGCTGGTCGCGCGTATCATCAATGGTAAGATCGAACGAAATAGACATCTGTTTTCAACTGTTAAGGGGCGACCGCGATGACGCGCGCCGATCAATTTGGGCCCGATTGCCCTTATTGCGAGGATATATGGGCTCTGTCATCTGCATATGCGAGCCTTGTTTCGCGCGCTCTTAGCATAGATTAAGGCGTCCGTCATCCCGTTCGATCATCCCGGCTGTTATGCAGAATTGCCGGAACAAGCACGAAGAAAAAAGCCGGAGCACAGGCTCCGGCTTTGAAAAAGCAGTCCGTATCCGACGAAATGTCGCTTACTTGCAGTTCTGGATCGCGGCAAGCGCTGCCGAAACACCCTTCAGCGAATAGGTGTAATTGGTCTTGGTGCCGCGCTTCGACTGCGCTTCGACCTTGAGATCCTGACCGGACTTCATGGCTGCGATGAGCTTCGGCTCTTCGGCGGCGTTTTCCATCCAGCCCGACTTGCCGTTCACGAACATGGTGAAGCGGTTGCTGCCGACGCTGACGGTAACCTTGGCATTGGGGTTCAGATCGTAACCGGCCATGAACTGCGGCTCGAACGAGATGTTCTGGCCCGGCTTCTGGCTGATCAGGAAGAAATTGTCACCGTGATCGACCGAGGCGGGGGCCTTCACAGTCGGAACGGAGAGGACATAGCAAACCTTGCCGTTGCCCGCCTTGTAGCTATAGGCGCCCCAGGCGTCGAACTGTTTAATCTGGGTCGGTGTCTGGGCGAGGGCCGAGCCCGCCATTGCAATCGTAAACACCGAAGCCGCGACGATCGATTTTCCAAGCATGGTCTTTTACCGGTTCTCTTTCGTTTGCTTCAAACTCGAATATCGGGATGCCGCCGTTCAACACGCCGCCCCGCTCAGTTGCCGATTAAAGTGCCTTAATCTGGGTTACCAAACGGTGAAGTTTTGAAAGAAAACTTGAACGAGCAAGGGCTGGTGGCCATCCTGTGCTCAACTTCAATGCAAAGAAAGCGGCTGGAATATGACAGGAGGGGAGTAGGGCAGTAGGGGAATAAGAGAATAGGGAATTGTTTAACTTCACAATTAAGCGAGCATCCTTACTCCCTTACTCCCTTACTCCCTTACTCCCTTACTCCCTTACTCCCTTACCTTCTTCCAACGCCTGACGCGCTGCCAGCCGGTGCGCGGGCGTGATATGCGTGCGCACGGCGGTAAGAGCCGCCATCAGCACGGCGACGTCGTCGGTAAAGCCGATGCCGACCAGCATGTCGGGGATAATGTCGAAGGGCAGCACGAAATAGGCGAGCGCGGCCATCAGGGTCATGCGCACGCGTGTCGGCGTGTTCTGGTCGAGCGCGCAATAATAGGCGGCCACCACTTCATCCATGAAGGGCACCATGCGACCGGCGCGGCGCGCGGCCTTCCAGAAACCTTGCTTCACCCGTTCGCTGCGTTTCTTGAAATCGCTTTCGCTGCCGGGTTCAAGGATTTCACCAATTTTGACGCTATCCATCGTCGTGCAAACTCCTGTCAGTCAGATGTCGGCGTGAACAGAGCCGAAAATGACACGACCGAAAATGGGGGCAATCGACCCGGTTTTCAAGTTTTTGCTCGTTCAAGGCAGGAAGCATCCTGCAAGAACCATCAGCTACAACGGCCATGCCAAATCAAAGGAATATAGGTCCGGCCAGCCCAAGGTCAGTTTTGGGCTGGGTCAGCTTCTTGATCTGATTGAATGGAGACTGTTCATGCATCTTACCGGCTATGGAGAGAACTTTGTCCGTGCTGACCGGACAAGTCAGTTCTATCGCGGAAACCAGCTCGCATCGGCGCAGGATTTGAGCGACCACATCAATGTCGATGTGAAAGACAATGTTTGCTACGACGCGACGGCCTATATGCGCTTTCTTCTGGGGGCAGGCATTTCCGAGCATACCTTGCGCGGAACCTCCGGGCAAAACTGGATTCCGCTGCTGAATTTCCGTGCCGGAGAGCAATGGAACGGCTATTCCGCCATCACCTATGGCCGCGCCATCGGTTTCTACGACGTCAGAGCCGGGCATATTTTCCATTCGGCCATTGCAGTCGGCGATGTCTTTATCCGCAGCATCAATGGCGG
Organism: Ochrobactrum sp. C6C9; assembly: GCF_022627935.1. Lineage (NCBI taxonomy): Bacteria > Pseudomonadati > Pseudomonadota > Alphaproteobacteria > Hyphomicrobiales > Brucellaceae > Ochrobactrum > Ochrobactrum sp. C6C9. Next base: position 32,517 of record NZ_JABXGB010000005.1, read on the forward strand.
CGCGCTCGGCCAGAACTGGGGCGATCGCGTCGATCTGACCAAAGCGCTGCCCTATTCGTGCCGAAACCGCGACGGCAGCTTCACTTATCAGAAGAAGAATATTATGGTTTATATTTCAAAGGTTTAAGAGCCTGTTCCAAAAGTCGCCCTGTGTGGCTGCAAATGGCAATTTGAGATTTGCATTCGCATAATCTCAACCGAAAAGTCTGCAACTTTTCGGCATTATGCGAGGCTTCCGGTGCTCACGTCCCAAAAGTACGCTCCGCTCCGGTACTCGAAAATCACCATTTTCGCACACAAATGCCGCGTTTTGATTCAGGCTCTAAGGGACAGCTATCGCGTTCATCTTGCGCGCCGTCTTGATGTCCAGCTCGGTAACGCCATTTTCGCTATGGGTCGCAAGCGTGACATCAACGCGATTATAAACGTTGAACCATTCTGGATGGTGGTCGAGTTTTTCGGCATAAAGTGCCGCCCGTGTCATGAAGCCGAAGGCAGCGCTGAAATCCTTGAACTTGAAGCTCTTGGTGATCGCCTCGCGATCCTCCAACTTCTGCCAGCCATCCAGTTCGGCCAACGCCTGTTTCAGTTCGTCTTCGGTCAACCGGTTGCGTGCCATCATCTTTCGCCTATGTTGCGGTTCTCGAACTAACTTATCATGAGCGCGAGGGTTCCGTGACCATAGAGAAACCGACTAGCATTCTTTTCATCTGCGCGGGCAATATCTGCCGTTCGCCGCTCGCCGAAGGCGTGATGGGACAGGTGCTTGAAGCACGCGGCATTCGCGATGTGCTGATCGATTCGGCGGGCACCAACGGTTATCACACCGGCGAAGCGCCAGATGAGCGTTCGGTGCGCGTGGCAGCCGGGCACGGGCTTGATATTTCCGCGCAGCGTTGCCGTCAGCTGACTGCGGGAGATTTCAGCCGCTTTGATCTCATCCTCGGCATGGACCGTTACAACATGCGGATGATCGCCGAGCGCAAGCCCGGCAATGTTGCAGCCCGCATCGGATTGTTCACCGAGATTGCAGAGGGAAAGCCGGTCGAAATCCCCGATCCCTATTATGGTGGCATCGGGGATTTCGAGCTGGTTTACCGGATGGTTCTGGCTTCCTCGAAAGCATTGGCCGACCAGTTCTGGCTGGAACGGGCCACCAAAGGCCACGCTTCCTCGACGATGTAAGGTCCGCCGCCCACGGAATCGCGCGACGACATCAGCACGAAACGCCCCACCTTGAAGGGTAGGGTCGCGAAATTGCCGCGCGAGGAGAGGTAATGCACCACATCATCGATGCGGGCATTCCGAAGACGCGCCAGGGTCACATGGGGAGTGAATTTGCGCGGATCGGCGGGAATGTGCAGTCTCTGGCAGATGCGTTCGATTTCCGCCTGCAATGCGTTGAGTTCAGGCGAGGGGGATACACCCGCATAAATGCTGTGCGGCTTTTTGGAGCCGAAAGCATTGACGCCTGACAGGTTGAGCATGAATTCGGGTCGCCGTACGCGGTCGAGCGCATTGGCGATCTCGTCGGCCACATGGCCTTCCACATCTCCGATAAAACGCAGCGTTATGTGGTAGTTTTCGACATCAATCCAGCGTGCGCCGGGGAGACCGCCTCGCAATAATGACAGCGAGAGCGCAGCATCGCGCGGGATTTCGAGGGCAGTGAAAAGACGCGGCATAAGGCATCCTCCTCGAAGCGTTCTGTGTCAGAGCGCTATGCGTCGTGGACGCATAAAGGACACTCTAACCTAGAGAGTCAAAGCATCGTACCTGTCAGAAATCGATTCGGCTAAGTCGATGCATTCGTAGCGAATCATCGTTTGGTTCCCGGGGCAAGCTGTTTATGCCCCTAACGGGTTTCAGCCTCCTGATGTCCCCTTGTTTTGCACATCGGACAGGCTTTTTTCGATTGTCGGCATAAAGTTTGCCACCATGGCTTCAACACCCTTTTCATTGGGGTGCATGCCATCCTCGAGCAAAAGCTCCTTCTTGGTTGCTACGCCGTCGAGGAAAAACGGGTAGAGCGGCACGCCATATTTCTGCGCCAGCTTCGGATAGATGGGGTTGAACTTGGCGGCATAGTCCTTGCCCATATTGGGCGGGGCCATCATGCCTGCCAGAATGACGGCAATACCGCGCTCCTTGAGACGCGCCAGCATGTCGTCGAGATTCTTTTCCGTGATGTCGGGCTGGATGCCGCGCAGCGCATCGTTAGCGCCGAGTTCAAGAATGACGAGATCGGTTCCATCGGGAATAGACCAGTCGATGCGCGACAGGCCGCCGGTGGTCGTATCGCCCGATACGCCTGCATTTTCGATTGAAACCTCGACGCCCTTGTCGTTGAGCGCTTTTTCAAGCTGCTGCGGAAAGGCGGCATTGGCGGGCAGGAGATAACCGGCCATCAGGCTGTCGCCGAAGCCCACAACCTTGACCTGCGAAAGCTGCTCGGTCGGCAAGGCGTCTTCAAGACCGGTCGGGTCTTCCTGCGTCGGCTCCTGCTGGGCATAGACGCTGCCCGCAAAAACCGATCCGAGGATCGCAAAAATCGAGAGCCATGCCGGAATTGAGAGTTTGAAACGCATCGTTGGCAACCCATATTCGGTAAAGGGATGAGCGACAGCTCACGGGATTGAATCAAATCTTGGCGCAACATAGGTTCAAATTTGTGGCGCGCTTTTCGGTTCTACACATACATATAGGAAGAAAACCGCGTGACGGAACAGGCTGTTGGCCCGATTATCGAACTTGAGAACGTTCATCTGACACTTGGCCATGCCGCCTCGTCGGTGCATGTGCTGAAGGGTGTCTCGCTGCATATTGCGCAAGGCCAGTCGGTTGGTATCGTCGGTCCATCCGGCTCGGGCAAATCCACACTTCTCATGGTTCTGGCTGGGCTGGAGCATGTTGATAACGGAACTGTGAAGATCGCGGGCGAGACGATCAGCCAGATGAGCGAGGATCAGGCCGCCGCTTTTCGTGGCGCCAATATAGGCATCGTCTTCCAGTCGTTTCACCTGATCCCCAATATGACGGCGCTGGAAAATGTGGCGGTGCCGCTGGAACTGGCTGGCCGCCGCGATGCATTCGAAGTCGCGGAGCGCGAGTTGAAAGCGGTTGGGCTTGGCGAACGTCTGACGCATTATCCGTCCGAACTTTCCGGCGGCGAGCAGCAGCGCGTGGCGATTGCCCGCGCCCTCGCGCCATCGCCGAAAATTCTGATTGCCGATGAACCGACCGGCAATCTCGACACCACAACGGGCCGTCAAATTGCCGATCTTCTCTTCGCCAAGCAACGCGAAAACGGGCTGACCATGGTGCTGGTCACGCATGATCCGTCGCTGGCGGCGCGCTGTGACCGTGAAATTCCCGTTCGGTCCGGTCGCATCGAAGACACCGCTGAAAAGGCCGGTGCGGTGCTTGAGAAACTGGCGGCAGACGCATGAGCCGAATGAAATCTTTTTCTCTCGCTCTCCGTTTTGCGCTGCGCGAAATGCGCGGGGGACTTGCCGGTTTCTATATTTTCCTGGCCTGTATCGCGCTCGGTGTGGCGGCCATCGGCGGCGTCAATTCGGTGGCGCGCTCGGTCAGTACCGGCATTGCGTCGGAAGGGCAGAGCATTCTGGGCGGTGATGTCAGCTTCGCGCTCAACCAGCGTGAGGCAACCGCCGATGAGCGTGCCTTCATCGAAAAGCAGGGCAGGATGGCGGAAAGCGCCACCATGCGCTCCATGGCCCGCATGCCGGACGGTTCCGACCAGTCGCTGGTCGAGGTGAAAGCCGTCGATGCCGCCTATCCGCTTTACGGCACGTTGAAAGTCGCACCGGAGCAGTCGCTGGCCGATATGACCGGCGAAAAGGACGGTGTTTACGGCGCTGCCGTCTCCCAGGATTTTCTCAACCGCATGGGCTTGTCGCTCGGCGCAAAAGTGCTGCTCGGCTCGCAAACCTTCGAACTGCGTGGCCTGATCGACAGCGAACCGGATCTCCTGTCATCCGGTTTCAATTTCGCGCCGCGTTTTATGGTTTCACTCGATGGCTTGCGCGCTTCCGGCCTGATCCAGCCCGGCAGCCTCGTCGATCATATCTACAAGGTCGCACTGCCCAACGGAGCGCCTGACACGGCGATTGCCGACGTGCGGCGACTGGCTGCCGCCGATTTTCCCGATGCCGGCTGGAATATCCGCTCGCGCGCCAATGCCGCTCCGTCGCTGAGCGCCAATATCGAGCGCTTCTCGCAATTCCTCACGCTGGTCGGCCTGACCGCTCTGATCGTCGGCGGCGTCGGCGTCGCCAATGCCGTGCGCGCCTATCTCGATGGCAAGCGCGGTGTGATCGCGACTTTCAAATCGCTCGGCGCGCCTGCGCGTTTTGCGGTGCTGGTCTATCTCACGCAAATCATGGTGATCGGCCTGATCGGCATCGTTCTCGGGCTCATTCTGGCGGCGGTCATTCCTTTTGCCGCCGCACTGGCGCTTGCCAATTATCTGCCGGTCGCCGGTGGCGGCGGCTTTTTCCCGGGCGCGCTGGCACTCGCTGCCGTCTTCGGCTTGATCACCACGCTTGCCTTCGCCATCATTCCGCTCGGACGCGCCCGTGACATTCCGGCGACGGCGCTTTTCCGCGAACAGGGTTTTGAGCAACGGGGTTGGCCAGCCCTGCTCTATCTCGGCTTAGCGGTTCTGTTGATCGCGGCTCTGGCCGGACTGGCGCTTTATGTCGCCTATGACCGGCGCATTGCGGCGATCTTTATCGTCTCGGCCATTGCTGCTTTCGGCGTGCTGCGGCTTGTGGCCGATGGCATACGCTGGCTTGCCCGCCGTGCGCCGCGGGTGCGCTCGACAGCGCTCCGGCTGGCCATCGGTAACATCTATCGCCCCGGTGCGCTCACCCCTTCCGTGGTGCTTTCGCTCGGCCTCGGCCTCACGCTGATGGTGGCGATTGCGCTGATCGACGGCAATCTGCGTCGTCAGGTCACTGAAAACATTCCCGCGCAGGCGCCCGATTTCTTCTTCGTGGACATTCAAAATCGCGACATCGGCGATTTCACCGGGCTGGTCAGCGGCATCGTGCCCGATGGCAAGCTCACTTCCGGTCCGATGCTGCGCGGACGCATTGTCGCCTTCAATGGTAAAAATGTGCGCGACATGACCATCCCGCCGGAAGCCGCCTGGGTGCTGCGTGGCGACCGTGGCATCACTTTCGCCGACAAGGTGCCGGAAAACTCGACGTTGAGCGAGGGCGAATGGTGGCCTGCCGATTATAGCGGCGAGCCGCTGGTTTCGTTCTCGGAGCGGGAAGGCAAGGAACTGGGCCTGAAGCTCGGCGACACGGTGACCGTCAATGTGCTGGGTCGCAACATCACTGCGAAGATTGCAAGTTTCCGTCAGGTGCAATGGGAAACACTGGCGATGAATTTCGTCATGGTGTTCTCGCCCAACACTTTTGCCGGTGCGCCCGCCACATGGCTTGCGACACTGACCATTCCTGATGGCCAGAAAAATCTGGCACCCGATGTGTTGCGGCAGGTCACGAAAACATGGCCCGCCGTCACGACCGTCAGCGTGACCGATGCGCTCAATGTCGCCAACGATCTCATCAGCCAGCTTGCAACCGCCATTCGCGCTGCGGCTTCCATTGCGCTGGCCGCCTCGGTGCTGGTGCTGGGCGGTGCACTGGCTGCGGGCAACCGCGCCCGGGTGCATGATGCGGTCGTTCTGAAGACGCTGGGCGCCACGCGGGGCACGCTGATCGCGGCCTATGTCCTGGAATATATGCTGCTCGGACTTGCAACGGCGGTGTTTGCGCTGGTCGCGGGCAGCGCTGCGGGCTGGTATGTCGTGGTCGAAATCATGAAGCTCAAGGCCAGCTTCCTGCCCGATGTGGCGCTGATGACGGTGGCCATTGCGCTGGTGCTGACGGTCGGGTTCGGGCTGGCCGGGACCTGGCGCGTTCTGGGCCAGAAGCCCGCGCAGGTGCTCAGAACAATATGAGTTATTTGTAATGCGGAGAGGGCGCAAAGCCTAAGCTATTGGAACCTATGGAGAATGCAGCCCGATTTTTCAAACCTGCGCTCGCGTTTTTTTACAGGCGGTACTTGTACGTGAGGGCCATAATCCCCATAATGTCAGGCAGGCATGCTGGAGTCCCGCCAGCGGCGCCTGGCGGCGGCTCGCCGGAATGAGCGCCCCGACACCGGACGGGACATGGCAAGAGGATTTAAGTCATGGCTGACTTTCGCAATATTCAGGCGCAGCAGAGGCCGGTAGGCGGCGCTCGCGCCGATGCAGGCATCGATCAGGGTTTGCGCAGCTATATGCTGGGCGTCTACAACATGATGGCTATCGGTTTGGCCGTTACCGGCCTTGCTGCATTCGCCGTTGCGGCACTCGCAACGACGACGGACCCGTCCGCAGCCGTCGCGCAGCTTGCCAATGGCAAGATGCTCACGGGCCTTGGCGTCGCGCTCTACACTTCGCCGCTGCGCTGGGTGGTGATGCTTGCGCCGCTGGCGGCAGTGTTCTTCCTGAGCTTCCGCATCGAACGTCTTTCGGTCTCGACCGCTAACGCCGTCTTCTGGGGCTATGCAGCTCTCGTCGGCCTGTCGCTGTCGTCGATCTTCCTGGTCTTCACGGGCCAGAGCGTCGTTCGCACCTTCTTCGTGACGGCTGCGTCCTTCGGTGCGCTGTCGCTCTACGGTTACACGACCAAGCGTGACCTGTCCGCTATGGGCTCGTTCCTGATCATGGGCCTGTTCGGCCTGATCCTGGCTTCGGTCGTCAACATCTTCCTTGGCTCCACCGCGCTGCAATTCGCAATCTCGGTGATCGGCGTTCTGATCTTCGCAGGCCTCACCGCCTACGACACCCAGTCGATCAAGGAAATGTATTACGAAGGCGATGCATCGGATACGCAGGGCCGCAAGATCGTTATGGGCGCGCTGCGTCTCTATCTCGACTTCATCAATATGTTCACCTTCCTGCTGCAGTTCATGGGCAACCGTGAATAGTCGCTGGATCAGGTTCTGAATGAAAAGGGCAGCGGAAACGCTGCCCTTTTTGCTTTTGTCCGGTCGCTTCCTGATGCATTCTGGAAATGTGTAAAATCATTTCTCCGGTTCTGCCTCATGCCCGTCGTCCGCGATTTCCACCCCACCGACATCGATGCCATCACTGCAATCTATACCGAAGCCGTGTTGAACGGCTCCGGTTCCTACGAGGTCGAGCCGCCATCGCGCGAAGACCTGCGCCAGCGCTTTGAGGGCTTCGTCGCGCAGGGTTTCCCTATTCTGATCGCGGAAGAGGATGGTGTGGTTCTGGGCTATTCCTATGCCAGCTATTTCCGCACCAGACCGGCCTATCGCTGGCTTGCAGAGGATTCGATCTATATCGCGCCCGAGGCCAAGAAGAGGGGCGTGGGCAAGCTTCTCCTGCGCGAACTGATCGAACGGGCCACCCAGCTCGGCTTCCGGCAGCTTTTGGCTGTCATCGGTGATGGCGAGAACAATATCGGCTCGGTGCGGCTGCATGAAAGCATGGGTTTCGTGCATTGCGGGCGGATTGAGGGTTCCGGCTTCAAGCATGGGCGCTGGCTGGATACGGTGCTGATGCAGCTGCCGCTCAATGGCGGGCGCACGCTGGAGCCGGGAGCACCGCCGCTTTCATGAATCAAATGGCGGGTCAGTGCACCCTTCGACAAGCTCACCCTTCGACAAGCTCAGGGGAGGGCGTTGCAGACTACGCTCCCCTCATCCTGAGGAGCCGTTGAAAACGGCGTCTCGAAGGATCGAAGGATCGAAGGATCAAGGGATCGAGGAACCGAAGGCTAATCAGGCCTCGACGAGTTTCAGGCTCTTGTCGAAAACGCGCAGCACACGGTCCAGTTCATGGCCGCGCTTCATGATCAGTCCGCTTGCAGCGATGACCGCGTAAGCGCCTTGCTTTTGCGCGAGCTTGGGATTTTTCTCGATCCGGAACAGCGGAACCTCGCTGGCGCGTCGGAAGATGGAAAAGACCGCCCGGTCGCTCAGATGGTCGATGGCATAGTCACGCCATGCACCGGCGGCGACCATGCGGCCATAGATGTTCAGAATCTTGCCAAGTTCATGCCGGTCGAAACTGATGGTGGCGGGAACCGGCCTTGCGCGGTCGAGAGAGACGACCTTTGGCGACGCGGACGCGTTGGACGAGGATGATGGATCCTCTGCGCTTGAAATATCCATGTCCTTCCTTTCAGCCCTGTGGGTGGCGAAGCGGCAGGTGCGCTTGATACGAAACGCATGACAGGAGGGTGATGCTTTTGTGAAACAAATTCAAGTGCGGGAAGGCGCGGCACCGTTCAAATGACCGGGATTTCCCTCATAAAACGCTGGATTTTGCACGCGGGCCGCTGTGCATTAGCTGTTCACGAAAAACGAAAGTCTGTCGGCAATGGTGATCGTTGAACACATTTTCGCCTTGTCAGCTTCGCATTCCAGCCTGATTATGGCTTCAGCATCTACGTGTTGCCTGAGACGGTTCGGTTCGGGTATGTCCGACCCCAAGCCCCCCGCCCAAAGGACTGCCCGAGCCGAACCAACTTTTTCGTCCGACCGAGCCGCAACACCTGATATTCCCGCCATATGACAGCTAACCTCACCCCATCCGGCCCGATGCCGAATGGATAATGGCTTGCGGCCGAATGCCTGCGATCAGAAGCCGACCGGCGCTTTCTGCTTGAACATGGCTGCGCCATGAATGCGCCCGAGCGAGTTGTCGTCCCGGGTTTCCTGAAGAATGACCGCGCAACCGGAAACATCCTTACGCTTCAATTCGGAAGCAGGGAGCTCGATTTTCAGCGGCTTGCCATCCCACATGCCGATCGTGTTGATCTCACTCACCGTGTTTCGGTAGGTGATATCCTGACCGGCATTCTCGCCTTCAGTGATTGGGATGGTGACCGCATCGCGGAAATAGAACAGAACGACATGCACCGGCGACTTTGGCTTTTCGCCAGCCCCGATCTCGATGGACAGGCGACCATCGTCGAGCCGGTTGATCGCAACCGGCACTGTCAGCTTGTCGGCGGCGACCTGTGCCTCGATCGCGCCCGCATCGCGCCCATTGACCTCCGCCTGACCATTGATGATGGCCTGCGGCGTATAGATCATGCGCGCGTTGAAGGAGTTACGGTAAGCATTCTGGCGGTCGGTATTATCCTGGGTGGCAAGCGTGTCGCGCCACCCCATATAATCCCAGTAATTGACGTGGAACGACAGCGCCAGCACGCTGGGGTCATCGGCGAACTTGGCAAAATTATCGTCCGCCTTCGGGCAGGACTTGCAGCCCTGACTGGTGAAAAGCTCTACCACCGCGGTTTTCTTGGGCGCTGCTTCAGCCGATGCAGAACCCTGCATGGAAACGCAACCGGTGAAAGCCAGCCCCAGAACGGCGCAGACATTGCGCCAGCCCGGCAGGGAATCGCCGGTCAGCCATGTGGCTGTTCCATAGAATGAGGGCTGAACGGTCACTTTGTATGATCCTGCATTAATTGACGATGACATCTATTATGTAGGAATTACGCCGATCAATGGGAATTCACGTTGCGGTGAGATTCAGCGGCGAGTGTGCTCTATTTGCGTCAGAAACGAAAAGGCCGCCGGATTGCTCCGGCGGCCTTTTTGTTTCAGTCGGGCGCTGATTAAGCAGCGAGATCGCGCAGAACGGTCTGCAGAATGCCGCCGTTCTTCATGTAGTCGAGCTCGTCCAGCGTATCGATGCGGCAGATGAGCGGAACCTTCTTCACCGAGCCGTCGGCATAGGTGATGGAAGCTTCGACCTTCTGACGCGGACGCACATCGGCCAGACCTTCGATGGTGACGATTTCGTCACCCTTGAGGCCCAGCGTCTGCCAGCTCGTGCCTTCCTCGAAGACGAAAGGCACAATGCCCATGCCGACGAGGTTGGAACGGTGGATACGCTCGAAAGACTGCGCAATCACGGCCTTCACGCCAAGCAGGTTGGTGCCCTTGGCAGCCCAGTCACGCGAAGAACCATTGCCATATTCGACGCCTGCGAAGACGACGAGCGGCACGCCCTCGGCCTTGTACTGCATGGCAGCATCATAGATCGAGGTTTCTTCCTTCGACGGGTAGTGGATGGTGTAGCCGCCTTCACGTCCGTTTTCGCCCAGCATGTGGTTGCGGATACGGATGTTGGCGAAGGTGCCGCGCATCATCACTTCATGGTTGCCGCGACGCGTGCCGTACTGGTTGAAGTCGGCAACGCCAACGCCATGGTCGATGAGGTACTTACCGGCAGGCGACTGCGCCTTGATCGAACCGGCAGGCGAAATGTGGTCAGTCGTGATCTTGTCGCCGAAGAGGCCAAGAATACGAGCACCCTTCACGTCGCCGATCGTGCCAGCCGACTTGCCCATGCCGACGAAGTAAGGCGGGTTCTGCACATAGGTCGAGTTGTCGTCCCATGCATAGGTCTGGCCCGCAGGAACCTGAACGGCCTGCCAGTTTTCGTCGCCCTTGAACACGTCCGCATATTTCTCCGAGAAGATTTTGCGGGTGACGTTCTTGGCGATGAAGTCCTGGATTTCCTGAGAGGAAGGCCAGATGTCGCGGAGGTATACCGGGTTGCCGTTCTGGTCTTCGCCAAGCGGCTCCTTGGTCAGGTCCTTGGTGACCGTACCGGCAAGAGCATGAGCGACGACAAGCGGTGGCGAAGCAAGGTAGTTTGCCTGTACATCCGGCGAAACGCGGCCTTCGAAGTTACGGTTGCCGGACAGAACGGCAGCCGCGATCAGGCCCTTTTCGTTGATGGTCTTGGAGATCGGTGCCGGCAGCGGACCGGAATTGCCGATGCAGGTCGTGCAGCCGAAGCCGACGAGGTTGAAGCCGAGCGCATCGAGATCCTTCTGGAGACCGGCGGATTCGAGATAGGCGGCAACGACCTGAGAGCCGGGCGCGAGCGAGGTCTTGACCCAAGGCTTGGTCTTGAGGCCCTTGGCGACGGCGTTGCGGGCCAGAAGACCGGCAGCGATCAACACGCTCGGGTTCGAGGTGTTGGTGCAGGACGTGATAGCGGCAATCACCACATCGCCATGGCCGAGGTCGAAATCTTCGCCTTCGACGGCATAGCGCGTGGTCTGGCCGGTGGTCTTCTTGTATTCGTTTTCGAGCGAGGTCGCGAAACCGGACCCGATGTTTTCCAGCGGAATGCGGCCTTCCGGACGCTTCGGGCCGGCCATCGAGGGAACAACATCGCCCATGTCGAGTTCGAGAACGTCGGTGAAGACCGGATCGGCTGCACCCTTGTCGCGCCACATGCCCTGCGCACGGCAGTATGCTTCAACCAGCTCGATGCGATGTTCGTCGCGACCGGTGGTGTTCATGTAGTTCAGCGTTTCGCTGTCAACCGGGAAGAAGCCGCAGGTTGCGCCATATTCCGGACCCATATTTGCGATGGTCGCACGGTCGGCCAGCGTCATGTTTTCGAGGCCTTCGCCGAAGAATTCGACGAACTTGCCGACAACGCCCTTCTTGCGCAGCATCTGCGTGACGGTGAGCACGAGGTCGGTCGCGGTGACACCTTCCTTGACTTTGCCGGTCAGGCGGAAGCCGACGACTTCCGGCAGAAGCATGGAAACCGGCTGGCCGAGCATGGCAGCTTCAGCTTCGATGCCGCCCACGCCCCAGCCCAGAACGCCAAGGCCGTTGACCATGGTGGTGTGGCTGTCGGTGCCGACGCAGGTGTCGGGATAAGCGACGGTTTCGCCGTCTTCTTCCTTGGTCCAGACTGCCTGGGCCAGATATTCGAGGTTCACCTGATGGCAGATGCCGGTGCCTGGAGGAACAACGCGGAAGTTCTGGAACGCCTGCTGACCCCACTTCAGGAAGCGGTAGCGTTCGCCATTGCGCTGATATTCGAGGTCCACATTGGCCTTGAATGCGCTTGGATTGCCGAATTCGTCAACGATGACCGAGTGATCGATGACCAGATCGACGGGCACGAGCGGGTTGATCTTTTCCGGGTCGCCGCCGAGCGCCTTGAGGCCGTCGCGCATGGCTGCAAGGTCGACAACAGCTGGAACGCCGGTGAAATCCTGCATGAGAACGCGGGCCGGGCGGTAGGCGATTTCTGCACCGGCTTTGCCGCGGTCGGCCAGCCACTTGGCGACAGCTTCAATATCCGACTTCTTGACGGAGCGGTCGTCCTCGAAGCGAAGCAGGTTCTCAAGAAGAACCTTCATGGAGAAAGGAAGCTTGGAAACGCCTTCGAGGCCGTTCTTTTCGGCTTCGGTCAGGCTGTAATAGACATAGTCTTTACCGCCGACGGTGAGGGTTTTGCGACATTTGAAGCTGTCAATGTGTGACACTGCGTTCGTCCTTATGCTACTGGCCGGAAAACCAGGACGAACGCCTAGGCTAGCGTTTCAAGGACGCGCCAAGGTGCGGGTGCAGTCATTTCCGCTGTCCGTCCCGAAGCCTGGGTCCTCACGGGCGCCAGGTGTTTGAGATCGGCCAAAAATGGTTTCCACGCCGACCGCTGGCGTGGTAGCCCTCATATAGAGAGTTTTCTAAAACGATTCCAGACTGAATTTCGTGAATTCGCTGCCTTGCGGCGAAATGTTGCGATCCTTCCGTTCGTTCCCGAAACTCTGGGAGACGGTTGGTTTTTGAGGAGAGAAAATGCGGCTTGAGGCCGAAAATCTGGGTGGCGAACGGGGTGGCGAGACGATCTTCTCCAACCTTTCTTTCACGCTCGATGGCGGGGAGGCGCTGGTTGTGACCGGCCCGAACGGGTCCGGCAAATCCACCTTGCTGCGAATCATCTGCGGTCTGCTCGCGCCGGAAGAAGGCCGGATCGCACTGATCGAGGACGGCGCATCGCTGCCCGTGCAGGCGGCCTGTCATTATCTCGGCCATCAAAATGCGATGAAACCGGCCTTGAGCGTGCGCGAAAATCTTTTGTTCTGGCAGCGTTTTAACGGCGCGGGAGCGCTCGACATTGATGACGCGCTGGAAGCTGTCAACCTGCCCGGCGTCGAACATCTGCCTTTCGGCTATCTCTCCACCGGGCAAAAGCGCCGCGTCTCCATAGCCAAGCTTCTGGTCAGCCATCGCCCGCTATGGATTGTCGATGAGCCGACCGCCGGTCTCGACAAGGCGTCGGAAACCCGTTTTGCCGTGCTGATGCGCGACCATCTGCAACAGGGCGGCATGATCATTGCCGCCACGCATATTCCGCTGGGGCTGGAAGGTGCGAACACGCTCGATATGGCCAGATTCTCGCATGAGGCGTTTTGATGCTGGCGCTGTTCCTTCGCGACATGCGCCTGAGCTTTCGCGCGGGCGGCGGTGCGCTGGTCGGCATATTGTTCTTTCTCGCTGTTATTTCGGTGATGCCATTCGGCGTCGGCCCGGACCTCAATCTGCTGGCGCGGATCGGTCCGGCCATGCTGTGGATCGGCGCCTTGCTGGCGACGCTGCTCGGCCTCGACCGGCTCTTTCAGGCCGACCGTGACGATGGCTCGCTCGATCTGCTGCTGATCGGCTCCGACCGTCACATGCTGGCGCTCACGGTTCTGGTCAAATGCGTCGCCCATTGGACGGCGAGTGTCTTGCCGCTGGTAATCGCCTCGCCCATGCTCGGCCTGTTCATGAATATGGATGCGGCGGCAATCGGTGCCACAACCCTGACGCTTCTGGTCGGCACACCCGCCATCGCCTTTGTCGGTGCGGTGGGTGCGGCGCTGGCGGTGGCGCTGCCGCGCGGCGGACTGCTTGTTTCGGTCATCGTGCTGCCGCTCACCATTCCGGTTCTCATTTTTGGTGTATCTGCTTCTTACGGAGCGACGGTAGACAACGCCCCCTTTCTGGCTCCATTTCTGGTGCTTGCCGCACTGACGCTGTTTTTCGCTGTGCTGGGGCCGCTGGCCGCGAGCGCGGCGCTGAAGAATTCGGCGGATTGAGCATGATCCCGAAAAGTGGGAACCGCCTTCGCGGGGAAAACAGTCCACTGGACTGTTTTCTGATCCCGCTACGATCGGAATCGGATCATGCTCGACCGATTGACGCAGTTGAGCGCGGTCAATTGAACGGCATAAGGGGGGAGGTTAAGTATAGGTCATGACGAAAGACGCCGTGAAAACCGCAAGCTGGCTCGATATGGCCAATCCCACACGCTTCCTCGCTTTTGCGGGCAAGGTTTTGCCGTGGCTGGCGGGGCTTGCCGTTCTGTTCCTTGCCGCCGGTCTCGGTATGGTTTTCCTGTCGCCGGACGATTACCAGCAGGGCCTCACAGTCCGCATCATGTATATCCATGTGCCTTTCGCATGGCTTTCCATGATGTGTTACTCGATCATGGCAGTGTCGGCTCTCGGCACACTGGTCTGGCGGCATCCGCTGGCTGATGTCTCGATCCGGGCCGCAGCGCCACTGGGCGCGGTGTTCACGGCTTTGGCGCTTGCCACGGGTTCGCTCTGGGGTAAGCCCATGTGGGGCACGTGGTGGGTGTGGGATGCACGCCTGACCTCGGTTTTCGTGCTGTTCCTGATGTATCTCGGTATCATCGCGCTATCGCGCGCCTTCGCCGATCCGGCCAAGAGTGCCAAGCCGGTGGCGGTGCTGACGCTGGTGGGCTTCATCAACATCCCGATCATCAAATTCTCGGTCGACTGGTGGAACACGCTGCACCAGCCAGCTTCTGTTTTCCGCATAGGCGGGCCGACCATCGATGGCTCCATGTTGCGACCATTGTTCGTGATGGCGATTGGCTTCACGCTGCTGTTCCTTGCGCTGCATATGATGGCGATGCGCAACGAAATCTGGCGTCGCCGCGTGGCTTCGATGAAGAAACTGGCCGCCCGCAACGCTGATCGCAAACGCGGCAAACAAATGCAGGAGGAGGGCGCGGTATGAGCAATCATCTAGGCTTCGTCATGGCCGCTTATGGCATCACCATCGCGGCGCTTATCCTGACCGTTGGCTGGATATTTATCGATCAGCGTATCCAGAAAAACGAACTAAAGCGGCTTGAGGCGCAGGGCGGGCGCCGCCGCTCATCAAAGGCGCCGGTTCAATGACGGAAACGACGCAAAAGCACGCCGCGCCGAAAAAGCGCGCCACATGGGTAGCGCTGCTTCCATTGCTGGTGTTTGTGGGGCTTGCAGCCGTCTTTGCCGTGCAGCTTTTGTCCGGCAAGGACAGTTCCGCTATTCCATCTGCTTTGATCGGCAAGCAAGCGCCGCAAACCAATCTCCCGGCGGTCGAAGGCCTGATGCGCGATGGCGTTCCGGTGCCGGGCCTCAACAGCGAAGATTTCAAAACGGGTCCGGGGGGCAAGCTGACACTGGTGAATGTCTGGGGATCGTGGTGCGTTCCCTGCCGTCAGGAGCATCCGCTCCTGATGGAAATCGCCAGGGACAGCCGCATCCGTCTGGTGGGCCTTAACTACAAGGACCAGCCCGAAAACGCCCGCCGCTTTCTGGGCGATCTCGGCAATCCCTTTGCCGCTGTCGGTGCCGACCGTGCCGGTCGGTCAGCCATCGAATGGGGCGTCTACGGCGTGCCGGAAACCTTCCTCGTCGGCCCCGATGGCAAGATCATTTACAAGCATGTCGGCCCGTTCACGCCGGAGTCGGTGCGGGATGATCTGATGCCTGCGGTGGAAAAGGCCTTTCAATAATCATCGACCTTACAACGTCGTGGTTTATGGACGTTGCTGCGCTGCTCTTTTCCCTCATCCTGAGGAGCTGTTGAAAACAGCGCATCACCCTGAGCTTGTCGAAGGATCGAAGGGCTGAGGGAAAAACGCACATCTCCCCTCAGCCCTTCGAGACGGTTCCCTTCGCAAGCTCAGGGCCCCTCCTCAGGATGAGGGGGGCGAAGCAACGGGTTTACAACGAGCAGATTATGAAAAAGCCCCGCGTTTGCGGGGCTTTTGCTTTTCTTTTGATCAATCCAATCAATCCGGCAATTTCCGCACCGCACCCTTGGCGGCGCTGGTTGCCATGGAAGCATAGGCCTTCAGCGCGGTGGAAATCTTGCGCTTGCGCTCTTCGGCTGGCTTCCAGCCTGTTGCTTCCTGCTCTGCGCGGCGTTCGGCCAGCGTCGCATCGTCCACGGCGAGGTGGATCTTGCGGTTCGGAATGTCGATATCGATGATATCGCCTTCGCGCACCAGACCGATCGTGCCGCCTTCGGCTGCTTCCGGTGAAACATGGCCGATGGAGAGGCCCGACGAGCCGCCCGAGAAACGACCGTCGGTAATCAGCGCGCAGGCTTTGCCGAGGCCTTTCGACTTCAGATAGCTGGTCGGATAGAGCATTTCCTGCATGCCGGGGCCGCCGCGTGGGCCTTCATAGCGGATCAGCACGATATCGCCAGCCTTGATCTTGCCGTTCAAAATGCCGAGTACCGCCGTATCCTGGCTTTCGAAGATGCGAGCCGGACCGGAGAATTTCAGGATGGAATCATCCACGCCTGCCGTTTTCACGATGCAGCCGTCTTCCGCCAGATTGCCGTAAAGCACGGCCAGACCGCCATCCTGACTAAACGCGTGTTCCTTGGAGCGGATAACGCCCTTTTCGCGGTCGGTATCGACGCTATCAAAGCGGCGCTCCTGGCTGAATGCCACCTGCGTCGGCACGCCTCCCGGTGCCGCCGAATAGAACTTGTGCACCATTTCGCTGTTGGTACGGGTCACGTCCCAATGATCCAGCGCCTTGGCAACCGTCTGACTGTGCACGGTCGGCAGATCGGTATTGATCAGGCCCGCTTTGTCGAGCTGGCCGAGAATGCCCATGATGCCGCCCGCACGGTGCACATCTTCCATGTGAACCGTATTGTTGGCAGGGGCGACCTTGCAAAGCACCGGCACGCGGCGCGACAGGCGGTCGATATCGGCCATGGTGAAATCGATTTCGGCTTCCTGCGCGGCGGCGAGAAGATGCAGAACCGTATTGGTCGAACCGCCCATGGCGATGTCGAGCGTCATGGCGTTTTCAAACGCCGGGAAGCTTGCAATCGAGCGCGGCAGCACGCTTTCATCGTCCTGCTCGTAATAACGGCGGGCGAGATCGACGACTAGATGGCCGGCTTCTACGAAGAGGCGCTTGCGGTCGGCATGGGTTGCGAGCGTCGAGCCGTTGCCCGGCAGTGACAGGCCAAGCGCTTCGGTGAGGCAGTTCATCGAGTTTGCGGTGAACATGCCCGAGCACGAACCGCAGGTCGGGCAGGCGGAGCGTTCAATCGTCTTGACCTGCTCGTCGGTATAGTGATCGTCGGCAGCGGCGACCATGGCGTCAACCAGGTCGAGCTTCTTGATCTGGTCGTCCCAGACGACCTTGCCGGCTTCCATCGGTCCGCCCGAAACGAACACGACCGGGATATTCAGGCGAAGTGCCGCCATCAGCATGCCGGGGGTGATCTTGTCGCAGTTGGAAATGCAGACCATCGCATCGGCGCAATGGGCATTGACCATATATTCGACCGAGTCGGCGATGAGTTCGCGCGATGGCAGCGAATAGAGCATGCCGTCATGGCCCATGGCGATACCGTCATCGACCGCGATGGTGTTGAATTCCTTGGCCACGCCGCCAGCACTTTCGATTTCGCGCGCGACGAGCTGGCCGAGATCCTTGAGGTGAACGTGGCCCGGCACGAACTGTGTGAACGAGTTCACCACAGCAATAATCGGCTTGCCGAAATCCTCATCCTTCATGCCGGTGGCGCGCCATAGGCCGCGCGCACCCGCCATATTGCGGCCGTGGGTGGTTGTTCGCGAACGATAAGGAGGCATTTTCTGACCTTTTAGGAATTATTCTAACTTTATAATGCGGTATGACAGAACCACCCGCAGCAGGCAAAGCGCAAATTGCCCCATATTGCCAGAAGCGGGACCATTTGCCGGTTTACGGACAACGAAAGGGGTTCTCTCGTGCGCAGGCTTTCGCAGGCGCAATTGACCTCAATCTAGCAGGTTCTTGTTATAATGCAAAAGAATTTGAGCTCAAAACGTAACGAAATTGCTTGAACTCAATTTGCTGCTGTCCCCATGGCTGTGTCGAGAAGGGCATTTGCCATCTTCATACGCTGTTCCGCATCGGCGCGAAACTCTTGTGGCAGGCGGTCTGGATGATTGCTCGCGGCAAAGGAGCGACGCAGGCGTTGAAGCTCAGCGCGCGTCAGGCCGGGGCGAAGGTTCAACTCTTGCCGTATCGCGTCGCGCGACTGGTTTTGCATGCGCTCAGCGATTGCTTGCCGTTCGGTCTCTCGCTGGCCGCTCTCGGCCGACTTTTCCTCAACATCGAAAAGCGGCGCAAGATCGATTTCCGGGCGTGAGGGTGCGGCACTATCGCCCAACCTTGCCGAAAAGAACGCCGATGCAAGATTGATCTGCGACCGGCGACCGGCCTCTTCCTGACCGGAATTCGCCTCGGTTTCTTTCAGGACAGTCGCAAAATCTGGGAACGCCCGCCGCATCGGTCTCAGCGCACCGCGCCGGCTGAAAGGGCGGTTGCCAGCGTGCGGGTCAGTATGGTGGGCGGGATCGGCTTCTGAAAGACCGGCACTTCAGGATAGCGCGCCGCAAGCTCGGCGGGCAGCCCGCCGCCGGTATGGATGACGACGAATGTGTTGCGGCTTTTCAGCCGGTCCAGGATAGGTTCCACATTGCCGTCAATCAGATTGACATCGAGGATGGCGGCATCGACTTCATTGCGATTAATGAGATCCATGGCCTGCCGGACAGTGCCGACCGGACCGACAACCGTTCCGTTCGCGTCTTCCACAGTCGCGGCAACGTCGAGAGCGACGAAAATTTCGTCCTCCACAACCAGTATGCGTCGCTGTTCAAGATCGTTCATCACTGTCTTTCACCTCTGCGGGAGCCCACTGAGCGAGGCCCGCGCTTCCATACAGAAAATGCGCGAACACAGAAGGTAGTTCCCTTCGCCGCATGATAATTCACTTATGGTGAATCAAATCTTTACCGCCGGAAGGGTGCTCCAGAAGGTAATTAGCCGATAATCAGAATGCCGTGAAAGTCAGCGTTGTCAGGGACCGCACGATATGCGGGATATTGAGCACATTGTCGTTGATGAACTTGCCGATATCGTCGCCCTCGGCGATATAGATTTTCGCCAGCAGGTCGAATTCACCGCTGGTCGAATAAAGCTCGGACACAATCTCGCGCTGAAAGAGAGTGTCGGCAACCTCATAGGTTTTGCCGGGAGCGCACTGCAGTTGCAGGAATACGGGCTTCATGTCTCTACCTTTCGCATCGATGGCGGCGTTCGAGGTTTCAAACACGGTCGGGCTGGCGAAATCAAGAGCCATTGCGGAATGAGGGCTTATCAATCGCTGCAAATCCTGTTCGAAACCCGACTGACGGCCCGGCCAAAAGCTGTGGTCAAAAAGAGCATTGGGTCATAATTGCTCTGGTAATATATCAATTTCAGGTGATGATCGGCTTTGCGTCCCAAATCGCTGTTATAGTCCCGCGCTTCGCATCGGGAACAATTTTCGACATATATCGATGCATTTCGAGGAGTATCCGAAAGTCTCATGAAGTTTATGTCTGTTTTGTCCCCGGCCTTTGCCCTCGCTTGCCTTGTTTCCCTGGTTTCGATGGCATCGCCTGCTTCCGCGATGAATGCGTCCGAGAAAGCGCAGCTCGAAAAGCTCGATCCGGTAACCCGTCTGGAACAGCGCTGCGATGTCGAGGCCATGGAGCGGATTACCCGCGAACAGAATAAATTTTCGGTCGATAAGGTGCTGGCCTATGCTTTTTCCGATCCGGTGACGAAGAAGAATTCCATTGCGGCAGACGGTGCTGCCTTCCGCAGCCGCGAGCACTGGTACAAGCTCGCCTTTACCTGCAAGACGGATGATGAACACATCAATATAACGTCTTTTCAATATGATATTGGCGACGAAGTCCCCGCCGACCAGTGGGACAAGCACTATCTGGTGCCGTGATTCAATAAAATCGCTGTATTTATAAATAACTGATAATCTTTGCGTCAAAGATTACAGCGCGCGGCATTCTTTCATTGCGCTCGTTCAATATTCCGAAATAATTGGGATTGCCAGCTGGGGGCGATGTGTGGTCTCTCAATACATCAATTATTGCTAAACTTATAATAATAATCGGTTTTCCGGATATGACACTTAATCTGACCATTGCATTTATTGTTGTCGGGTTGCTGCTTTGGTATTTCAAATGCCGCAAGCTTGGCTTTGTTTCGATTGCCGTTGGCATCGTTCTGTATGGCGCAATCGCGTCGGCCATCCTGCCCGATTATCTGATGAACCGCCTGCAGTCGTCCTATTCATCGACGCTGCAATCCTCGCTTGAAGACAACACCGCCTTTATCGTCTTCGGCATGGGCACGCAGACCGTCATGGAACGCGGTGAAAAAGTGGTCGAACCGCTCGCCTTTTCCTATGGGCCGATCCTTGCTGCCGTGGGCATGAACCATCACTGTATCGAGAGCGCCCTGAAGTGCACATTCATCGTCAGCGGCGCAGATGTGGCCGGGACCGGTGTGACCGAGGCGGCATCGATCGCCGGGCAATTGGTGAAGGCCGGTATTGATCCCGCTTCCATCCTGTTGGACGAAAAGAGCCGGAATACTTGGCAGAACGCCAAAAACACCGCAGCAATCCTGCGTGCGATCAAGCCCGCGAAGATCGTGCTGCTGCAGGCAGCGCCGATCATCAAGCGTGACTTGCTCTATCTGGCGCATTTCGGCGTGAAGCCCGAGCCGGTCGCAGCCGGTTTTTTGACGGCGGCGCATACCAATATGTCTTCGGCGGGACTTTCTTTTCTGGTGACCGATTTGGCCCTGCATGAAGCGATAGGCGTCTGGCGCTATGAGTTCTATAACTACATGGGATGGAATGAG
This sequence comes from Ochrobactrum sp. C6C9, assembly GCF_022627935.1. NCBI lineage: Bacteria > Pseudomonadati > Pseudomonadota > Alphaproteobacteria > Hyphomicrobiales > Brucellaceae > Ochrobactrum > Ochrobactrum sp. C6C9. The sequence continues at coordinate 53,420 of NZ_JABXGB010000005.1, forward strand.
CCGAAACAGCCACCGCTTGCGTTGGGCAGCGCTGCGCCTTCGGCAGTTCTCGCGCCTGCCCATTGAGTTTATGATGCTACCGCCCGACGCGTTTTGATAGGGCGCTGGAAAAAATATCCCCGAAATAACCCCAAAAGTGAGCAGATTTTTCGAAGCGGTTTTAAATTTCGGTGAGGTTGTGGCATCCTGTCGTCAAAGACCTCTGATACTGTCCTGACCAATGGCTACGAGGGATACCCGTGGGGGGCCCAAAGGAAACAATGGAGGCGGTCGTGAAATTATCGAGACTTTCGCTCACTTTGGCGGCATTGGTGGCAGCGGCCTCGCTGGCCGGAACCGTTCAGGCGAGCCACGCGGATCAGACGCTTCTGAACGTGTCCTATGATCCGACGCGTGAGCTCTACAAGGATTACAATGCGGCCTTTGCGGCGCATTGGAAGAAGGAAACCGGCGAAACCGTCACCATCCGCGCATCGCATGGCGGTTCGGGCGCGCAGGCCCGTTCGGTGATCGACGGCGTCAAGGCTGATGTGGTCACGCTGGCGCTCGAAAGCGATATCGACGCGATAGCGTCGCGCACCGGCAAGATCGACAAGGAATGGCGCAAGCGCCTTCCGAACAATTCGTCGCCTTATACATCCACGATCGTTTTTCTGGTGCGCAAGGGCAACCCCAAGGCCATCAAGGACTGGGGTGATCTGGTGAAGGATGGTGTGGAAGTCATCACGCCGAACCCGAAGACATCCGGCGGCGCGCGCTGGAACTATCTTGCCGCCTGGGCCTGGGCCTACAAGCAGTATGGCGGCGACGAACAGAAGATCAAGGATTACATCGCTGACCTGTTCCGTCACGTGCCGGTGCTTGATACTGGCGCACGCGGCGCGACGACCAGCTTCGTGCAGCGTCAGCTCGGCGATGTGCTGCTGGCCTGGGAAAACGAAGCCTATCTTTCCGTGGCCGAATTCGGCGAAGATGCGTTCGACATCGTCGTGCCGCCGCAGTCGATCCTGGCTGAACCCCCGGTCGCGGTCGTTGACAAGAACGCCGAGGAGAACGGCACCACCAAGCTGGCGCAGGCCTATCTCGAATATCTCTATTCGCCGGAAGGTCAGGCTATCGCAGCCAAGCATTTCTACCGTCCGTCGAAGCCGGACCTCATCCCGGCTGACCAGCAGCGCAAGCTTCCAGACCTGACGCTGGTAACCATCGACGATCCGATTTTCGGCGGTTGGGCCAAGGCGCAGCCTTACCATTTCGGTGACGGCGGTACGTTCGACCAGATCTACAAGCCGGGCAAATAAGGCGCAGACAAAAGCACAGTCAGCCGGTCAGAGCCGAAGCTGATATTTGCAGCCACTGAAAAAGGGAACAAAACAACAGCATGTCTTCGCTCCCTGCACGGGCCAGAGCAGGGTCGCACTTTCGCAAGCCGAGCGTCATTCCAGGTTTCGGACTGACGTTCGGTTTCAGTGTTGCCTATCTGACCCTTCTCATTCTCATTCCGCTGGCGGCCCTGGTGCTGCGCTCCAGCGAGATCGGTTTCTCGGGCTTCTGGCGGCTGATCACCGATCAACGCACGTTGAAATCGCTGGAAACAAGCTTTGGAACGGCATTCATCGCCGCGCTGGTCAATGTCGTGTTCGGCGTTATTCTGGCCTGGGTTCTGACCCGCTATCGCTTTCCGGGCCGCCGTTTCATCGATGCCATTGTCGATATTCCCTTTGCGCTGCCGACAGCGGTTGCCGGTATTGCGCTGGCCGCCATCTATGCACCGAATGGCTGGATCGGCAGCCTGTTTGCGCCCTTCGGCATCCGCATCGCCTTTACGCGCATCGGTATCGTGGTCGCGCTGATCTTCATCGGCCTTCCTTTCGTGGTGCGCACGGTGCAGCCGATCATGGAAGAAATCAGCCGTGAGGTCGAAGAGGCTGCGGCGACTCTCGGTGCCACGCGTTTCCAGACCATCTGGCGGGTGCTTCTGCCCAGCCTTCAGCCTGCGATCCTGACGGGCTTTGCGCTCGCCTTCGCACGCGGCGTGGGTGAATATGGCTCGGTCATCTTTATTGCGGGCAACACGCCCTATGTGTCGGAAATCGCGCCACTGCTGATCGTCGTCAAGCTGGAGGAATATGATTACGCCGGTGCGACGGCGCTCGCCACCATCATGCTGGTGCTTTCCTTCGCGATGCTCTTGTTCATCAATCTCATTCAGGCGCGATCAAGAAAGAAATACGGCTATGGCGAATGAAACAACAGGCACTGGCCGCGCCAGCCGCACTGGCCGCGCCAGCCGTAGCGCCGTGACGGAAAGCCGGACCACGCGCATCATCCTGATTGCGCTGGCGCTGGCGTTTCTGGCACTCTTTCTGATCCTGCCGGTGATTGCGGTTTTTGTGGAAGCGTTCCGCAAAGGCCCGACCGAATATCTCGAAGCCTTGCTGGAGCCGGACGCCTGGTCGGCGATCAAGCTCACCTTGACGGTCGCGGCCATCGCCGTGCCACTCAATCTGGTTTTCGGCGTTGCCGCTGCATGGGCCATCGCCAAGTTCGAGTTCAAGGGCAAGGCGCTGCTGACCACGCTGATCGACCTGCCGTTTTCGGTGTCGCCGGTGATTTCCGGTCTGGTCTTCGTGCTGCTGTTTTCCAGTCACAGCCTGCTTGGGCCATGGCTGGAGCAGCACGGGATCCAGATACTCTTCGCGGTGCCCGGCATCGTTCTGGCGACGGTCTTCGTCACTTTTCCCTTCGTGGCGCGCGAGCTGATCCCGCTGATGCAGGAGCAGGGAACCGGCGACGAAGAAGCGGCGATTTCACTTGGCGCCAATGGCTGGCAGACATTTCGCTATGTCACGCTGCCGAATATCAAATGGGGCCTTCTCTATGGCGTTCTGCTCTGTAATGCCCGCGCCATGGGTGAGTTCGGGGCGGTATCCGTGGTATCGGGCCGCATTCGCGGTCTCACCAATACGATGCCTTTGCACGTGGAAATCCTCTATAACGAGTATAATTTCGTTGCAGCATTTGCGGTGGCTTCGCTTCTGGCTCTGCTTGCGCTTCTGACGCTGGCGATCAAGACAATCCTGGAGCTGCGCTATAGCGATGAGCTGGCGGGCAGCAACGGGCACTGAAGGCAATTTGGAAAGCTGACCCGGGTGGTTGAAACCGGGCGCGGCTTCAAGGATAAATGGCCGCGAAGCGGCAGGGGAAGGATAGGGAATGGAAGTTCGTGTTGCCGACGTGCGTAAGGAGTTTGCCCGTTTTCCGGCTTTGCATAATGTGTCCCTGGATATCCGGTCTGGCGAACTGATCGCGCTGCTCGGCCCGTCCGGTTCGGGCAAGACGACGCTGCTGCGTCTGATCGCCGGGCTGGAAAGACCGACGGAAGGCACGATTTTCTTCGGTGAGGAAGACGCCTCGCAGAAGAGCGTGCAGGAGCGCAATGTTGGTTTTGTGTTTCAGCATTATGCGCTGTTCCGGCATATGACGGTCGCGGACAATATCGGTTTTGGCCTGAAAGTGCGCCCCGGTTCGACCCGTCCTGCCACCAGCGAAATCCGTCGCCGTGCGCTGGAATTGCTCGATCTGGTGCAGTTGCAGGGGCTGGAAAAGCGTTATCCCGCCCAGCTTTCCGGTGGTCAGCGCCAGCGCGTCGCGCTTGCCCGCGCCATGGCCATCGAGCCGAAGGTTCTGCTGCTCGATGAGCCTTTTGGCGCGCTCGATGCGCTTGTGCGCAAGGAATTGCGCCGCTGGCTGCGTGAAATTCACGACAAGACCGGCCATACGACCGTTTTCGTCACGCATGATCAGGACGAAGCGCTCGAACTCGCCGACCGCGTGGTGGTCATGAGCCAGGGACGGATCGAACAGCTCGGCACGCCCGATGAGATCTATGACAATCCGAACTCGCCTTTCGTCTATGGATTTATCGGCGAGTCCAGCACGCTTCCGGTCCGGGTCGAAAATGGCGAGGTCTGGCTGACGGATCGCAATATCGGCCTCACCGCCGAGGGCGCGGCAGAGGGCGAGGCGCAGCTCTATTTCCGCCCGCATGATGTGGAACTGCTCGACGGTTGCGGCGGCTGCATCGCAGGCACGGTTGTGGCAAGCCGACGCTCCGGCGGTAAGCGCCGGGTGGAGCTTGAAGTGGGCGGCGCGCGTGAGCGCATCGAAATCGAAATTCCTGCCGAACACCCGGCTGCGGAGAAAAGCCGCATCGCGTTTCGTCCGCGCTACTGGAAGCTGTTTCCGGCAGGCGGACCGGAAAAGGCTTCGAGTGAAACTTCGGCGAAGATTGGTGCCTGAATCGCGGTTTTTGACTGGCTAAGCAGACTAAAAGCGGCCTCCGCACGATGATTCTCGCGCGGAGGCCGCTTTTTTTGCCGTTCTGGACGAGAATGGCGGCGCGCGTTAAAATGGCTGCGACCGTACCCAGGGTGGTATTTTTTATAAATTCAATATGTTAGGGTTGTATTCAACGAGTTGATCCATAACGCAACATTACTACCGGGAAAGAATTGTGCGTTGCGATTTAAACGGTTTGAATATCAGCACAATCCGCCGTCGCATTTTGGCCAAATGCGGGCGACATGCAGGGAACCGATTACGGATACTGTCGTTTCCCTACATTGAATTGAAATGAATTTAGTATCCACCGCCGCAGATAACTCATCCCTTCGGAAAGGCTGTTAAGGCAGATGCCGGAATCGTCTTCGTCGCACTCCCATTCAACCTCAACCGAGAATAAATCGTCAAAGCCGCCCAAAACGAATAGTCCGATGGAGCCGAAATCCACTGGGCAGGGCGGTTCTGATCAGATTCCGCCGGAACAGCCATCGCCGATCCGCGCGCTTTACAAGACGGAAGATGAGCTGCGCGTTCTGGCGAGCACCGTTGCCCGCGGGGAAGACATTCCGCTGCCGGGCTATCTGGCGTTTCCGTTCGATCAGCGCCTGTCCGAAAACGGCAAGCTGATCCTGCATGCCTATCGCGCGTCCGACGCCGCGTCGCGTGCCGGTGAGACGATTACGCCTGCCGCGCAATGGTTGCTCGATAACCATTATCAGATCGACAAGAATGTCCAGCAGGCACGCCGCGATCTGCCGCGCCGATTCATTCGCCAGTTGCCGCCTTACAAGGCTGTCGAAGGCATGCCGCGCATTTTCGCGCTGGCCTGGCTTTATGTCGCCCATACGGACAGCAATTTCTCGCTCAAAACCCTGACGGCCATCGTAAAGGGCTTTCAGGAAGTCGAGCCGCTGAAGATCGGTGAATTGTGGGCGCTGCCCTCTGCCGTGCGCTATTTCCTGATCGAAAATGCGCGCCGTCTGGCTCTGCGTGTCGATCGTGCGCGCCTGATGCGCAATCTCGCCAATACGGCGGCCGACCGCATCGTGGTCGCTGCCGACGGCGCGGAACTCGATGCGGTTCTGGCGCAATATGCGCAGGCCGCCCGCGACAGCACTTTCGCCACGCATCTTCTCTATCGTCTGCGTTCCGCCTCCACCGACACGACGGCGGCGGCAAGCTGGCTCGAACGGATTCTGGAACAGGAAGGCAGCAACCCGGAAGACGCCATCGTCGAGGAACATGCACGCCAGTCCACTGGCGGCGTGACGATGGGCAACGTCATTCGCAGCCTGAAATCCATCGACGACGTGGATTGGGAAACCTGGTTCGAAACGGTCAACGAGGTCGATGCGATCCTGCGCGACCACAGCGATTTCGAACTCTTGGATTTCCGCTCGCGCAATGCCTATCGCGTGACGATTGAAAAGCTCGCCCGCTATTCGGATATGAGCGAAATCGATATCACCTGGGCAGCGCTCAAGCTTGCCGAGGAAGGCCAGCGTGCCGAGCAGGCCGGTCATCCGGAAGCCGAAGGCAAGGGCTCCATCGCCTATTATCTGTCGGGCGACGGTCGCAGCGATCTTGAGAAAGTCTGTGGCTACAAGGCGCCGTTCGGCGTCAAGGCGCTGCGCTTTTATCGCGGGCTTGGACTTCTTGGGCTATTCATCCCGACGGCGATCTTCACGATCCTGATTCTGCTGCTCGTCAATTACTGCATGAGCCGTGCCGGTCTTTCGACCGATCTGCGCCTGCTGTTCACGCTGCTGGCGATCTTCCCGGCGATGGATGCCTCCTATTCGCTGTTCAATGCGCTGGTGCCGTGGTTCGTGCAGCCGACGCGCCTGATCGGATTCGAATATAAGGAAGGCTTGCCTGAAGAAGCGCGCACGCTTGTCGCGGTGCCGACCTTCATCACCTCGCGTGATTCCATCGACGAGCAGATCCGCAATCTGGAAGTCCATTATCTCACCAATCCGCGCGGCGAGATTTATTTCGCGCTGGTCAGCGACTGGGTGGATGCGAAGCAGGAAATCAAGCCTGCGGACATGGAAATCTATGACTATGCGCGTGAGGAAATCGCCAAGCTCAACGAGCATTATACGGGCGGCGACCAGCCGCGCTTCTTCCTCATGCATCGCCGTCGCCTGTTCAACGACAAGCAGAATTGCTGGATGGGTTGGGAGCGCAAGCGCGGCAAGCTGCACGAGCTGAACCTGCTTCTGCGCGGCGATCAGGATACGAGCTTCTTCCCGCCGGATGAGCGTCTGCCGAAGGAAATCAAATATGTGATGACGCTGGACGCCGATACGCGTCTGACGCCGGAATCCGTCACCAATCTTGCTGGCAAACTCAGCCATCCGCTGAACCGTCCGGTCATCGATGAAAAGACCGGCAAGGTTGTTCGCGGTTATGGCATTTTGCAGCCGCGCGTGACGCCGTCGCTGACGACGGGCGACGAGGCATCGTTCCTGCAACGCGTCTTCTCGGTCAATCGCGGTATCGATCCTTACGTCTTCGCGGTTTCCGATACTTATCAGGATCTGCTGGGCGAGGGCACATTTACCGGTAAGGGTCTTTACGACATCGACGCCTTTGAGGCGGCGCTGAAGGATCGCGTGCCGGAAAACACGCTTCTCAGCCACGATCTTCTCGAAGGCGGCTATGCCCGCGCTGCACTCGTCAGCGATGTTGAAGTCGTGGAAGATTATCCGACCGGCTATAATGTCGATGTGTCGCGCCACCATCGCTGGGCGCGTGGCGACTGGCAGCTTCTGCCATGGCTGTTTTCCACCAATCGCGGCGTCAGCGCCACGACGCGTTGGAAGATGGTGGACAATCTGCGCCGTTCGCTGAACCCGATCTTGTGGTTGCTTGCCGCCGTAATCGGCTGGAGCGTGCTGCCGCTTGGCGTTGCTGCCGTCTGGCAGGGCTTCCTGATCGTCAGCATGTTCGTCGCGCCGACTTTCGGCATCGTCACCAATCTGATCCCGGTGAATATGGATTATTCGCTGAAGGGCCATGCGCAATCGGTGCTGACCGATATTGCACTGGGCACGGCGGATGTGGCGCTGCGCACCACCTTCATCGCGCATTCGGCCTTTCTGATGGCCGATGCCATTGCGCGCACGGTCTATCGTCTGTTCGTTTCGCGCCGCAACCTTCTGGAATGGCGCACAGCGGCGCAGGCCAAGACCTCACCGGACACGCTGCTGTTCTATTTCCAGCTCATGTGGCCAGCCATGGCCATTGCTGGTCTGGCGATGTTCGTGCCTCTCGCAGCCGAAAGCCACGCCGCGCTTATCGCAGCTCCCTTTGCGGTGATCTGGTTCGTCTCGCCGCTGATCGCTTGGCTGGTCAGCCGTTCGGCCAAGCCGCAGGACACGCTCGAAGTTCTGTCATCCGACAAGTCTGATCTGCGCCGTTATGCGCGCCGAACCTGGCGTTATTTTGCCGAATTCGCGAATGATGAAAACCATCATCTGCCGCCGGATAACTTCCAGGAAGACCCGCTGCCGGTGCTGGCGCAGCGTACCTCTCCGACCAATATCGGCGTCTATCTTCTGTCGATTGTCGCAGCCCGCGATTTCGGCTGGATTGGCTTCGACGAAACGGTGGAGCGTGTCGAGGCGACCGTCAATACGCTGGAGAAGATGGAGAAGTATCAGGGCCATCTCTACAACTGGTATGAGACCAACACGCTGACGCCGATGCGCCCGCTTTATGTTTCGGCGGTGGATAGCGGCAATCTCGCCGGCCATCTGGTGACATTGTCTTCGGCGCTCGAAGAATGGGCCGAAGCGCCATCCGTCTATGTGCAGGGCGACCTCGACGGTATCCTCGATGTCAACGACATCCTTGAGGAAACCATCGCGAGTATCCCGGACGACCGCCGCATCCTGCGTCCGCTGCGCCGCCGTCTGGAAGAGCGTATCGCCAATTTCCGCCGCGCCGTGCGCACCATCAAGGAAGAGCCGGAAACGGCATCCTTCCGCACGATCAACCTGTCGCTTTTCGCCAATGATATCGTGCGTCTGATGGAAGAACTCGACAGCGAGATCGAGACGCCCGCCAGCGCCGAGGCCAAGGAATGGGCGCGTATTCTGGTCGATACCTGCCAGGCGCACACCGATGACGCCATGGGCGAACGCGACACCGACGCGCTGCGCGAGCGCCTGCGCGATCTCGCAACCCGTTCGCGTCAGCTGGCCTTCGATATGCAGTTCGGCTTCCTTGAGCGGAAGGAACGTCGCCTTCTGTCGATCGGTTTCCGCGTGCAGGAAAACGAACTGGACGAAAGCTGCTACGATCTTCTGGCTTCCGAAGCCCGTCTGGCGAGCCTCTTCGCCATCGCCAAGGGCGACGTGCCGGTCGAGCATTGGTTCAAGCTGGGCCGTCTACTGGTGCCGGTGGGCTGGAAGGGCGCTCTGCTCTCCTGGTCCGGCTCGATGTTCGAATATCTGATGCCGCCGCTGGTCATGTCCGAGCCGCTCGGTTCGTTGCTCGACCAGACCAACAAACTCGTGGTGCAACGTCAGATCGACTATGCGACCTCGCGCGGTCTGCCATGGGGTATTTCCGAAGCGGCGTTCAATGCGCGTGACGCGCATATGAACTACCAGTATTCCAACTTCGGCGTGCCTAATCTGGGCTTGCAGCGCGGCCTGTCGCGCAATGCGGTTATCGCGCCTTATGCGAGCCTGCTTGCGTCGCAATATCAGCCAGCGGCTGCCGTCGCCAACCTCAAGCGTCTGGCCAAGCTTGGCGCGCTGGGCCGCTATGGCTTCCACGATTCCGTGGACTTCACCCCGTCGCGTGTTCGCGAAGGCGAAACCTGCGCGGTCGTGAAGAACTATTATGCCCACCATCATGGTATGGCGATCATCGCGGTCAACAATGTGATCTTCGAAGGCCGCATGCGCGAGCGTTTCCACTCCGATCCGGTGATCGAAGCCGCCGAACTCCTGTTGCAGGAAAAGGCGCCGCGCGAAATCCCGATGATTTACGCCAAGACAGAAAATCCGATGCGCGTGGATTCGGGCGGTTTCGACGATGCACCGATGCGCATCATCGACAAGCCGTTCAAGGCGCCGCGCACCACGCATATGATGTCGAACGGCCAATATGCGCTGATGGTCACGGCCAATGGTTCCGGCTACAGCCGCTGGCACAATTGGGATATCACCCGTTTCCACGCCGATGCGTCGGAAGACCTTCAGGGTTCCTTCCTGTTCCTGCGGGACATGGAAAGCGGCTATTGGTGGTCGGCGACCGGCGAGCCGGTGCGCAACCCGGAAGAAGAAACCAAGACCGTCTTCACCGAAGACAAGGCGGAATTCTACAAGACCGCCGGCGATATCAAGACGGTCATGGAAGTGATCGTCTCGTCGGAATATGACGGTGAGGGCCGCAGGCTCGACATCATCAACACCTCGGCGCGTGACCGCATCATCGAAGTCACGTCCTATGAGGAACTGGTGCTGACCGACAAGGACAGCGATGCCGCCCATCCGGCCTTTGCCAAGATGTTCGTCGAAACCGAAATCGCCGATAACGGTTCGACCATCTATGCCACGCGCCGCAAGCGCGCGCCGTCCGACCCGGATATCCATGTTGCGCATTTCGTCACCGATCTGACTGGCGCTGTGCGTGAAACCGAGGTCGAAACCGACCGCCGCGCCTTCATCGGTCGTGGCCGCAGCCTGCGTGATGCGATTGCCTTCGAGCCGGGTGCGAAATTTAGCGGCAGCCAGGGCTGCGTGCTCGATCCGATTGCATCGGTGCGCACCCGTGTCCGCGTACCGGCACACAAGAAGGTGAGCCTCGTTTTCTGGACCTTCGCCGGTGGCAGCCGCGATGCGGTGGAACATGCCGTGGCGATGCATCGCCATCCGGAAAGCTTTGCCCGCGAATATTCGCTGTCCTGGACCAGCTCGCAGGTGCAGCTCTACCATATTGGTATCAAGCCGGCGGAAGCTGCCGATTACCAGAAGGTCGCGGCCTATCTGCTCTATCCCGAGCGGACCTTGCGCCAGCCGCCGGAAACCATCGCCAGCGGTCTCGGCAAACAGTCCGATCTGTGGCCGATGTCGATTTCCGGCGATTATCCGATCTTCGCATTGCGGATCGACAACGAAGCCGATCTCGAAGTGCTGCGCGGCGTGTTGCGCGCGCAGGAATATTGGCGCTCGAAGGGCCTCACCGTCGATGTGGTGGCGGTCAACGAACGCGCCTTCTCCTATGCGCAGGATACGCAGCGCGCCATCGACTGGATCGTGGAAGGTTTCCGCGCCCGTGGCGGCGGGCAGCCGCATATCTTCGCGGTGCGCCGCGACCAGATGAGCGACGAAAGCTACAACACGCTCCTGGCTTCTGCCCGTATCGTCATGCACGCGCAGAACGGTTCGCTGGCCGAACAGCTGCGCCGCAGTGAGGAAATCACCGTCGATCTCGCCGCCCGCGATGCCAAGTCGGCGACCAATGGTCAGGCGGCGGCACAGGGTCTCGGTGCTGCCGGACTTGCGCCTGTCGCCATCGAACGTGGCGTCGGCGGTACGGAAGAACGCCGTCCGGTCGTCAAGCCGAAGGTCACCAATCGTCCGGCTCCGTCGGGCGACGATCTCCAGTTCTGGAACGGTTATGGCGGTTTTGCGGAGGATGGCAGCTATGTGGTGCGGGTCAATGGCCTCACCAACACGCCCCATCCGTGGATCAATGTCATCGCCAATCCGTCCTTCGGTTTCCATGTCTCGGCGGAAGGTTCGGCCTTCACCTGGGCTGGCAACAGCCGCGACTATCAATTGACCCCATGGGCCAACGATCCGGTCACCAACCGTCCGGGCGAGGCGATCTATATCCTCGACCGCGAAACGGGCCGCACCTTCGCGCCAACGTCGAATGTGCTGCGCGACGAGGCGGTGACTTACGAAGCCCGCCACAGCCATGGCTACAGCACTTTCGCCGCACAGCATGGCGAACTGGCGCTGGAACTGACCCATATTGTCGATGCCGACAAGCCGGTGCGCCTGTCGCGCCTGACGGTGACCAACAAGGGTCGCTCCAAGCGCAAGCTGCGCGCCTATGGTTACGTCGAATGGGTGCTGGGCAATGCCCGCGCCAAGAACGTGCCGTTCATCGTGCCGTCGCATGATGATGAACTGGGTGCGCTCTTTGCGGGCAACCCGTATCATCCCGACAAATCGGGCCAGATCGCCTTCTTTGCAGCGACTGAAAAGCCGCAATCGGTGACGGCTGATCGCAGCGAGTTCATTGGCACCACCGGTTCGGTGGACAGGCCGGAAGTCGTGCTCGCGGGCAGGGCGCTCTCCAACACGGTGGAAGCCGGACGTGATCCGTGCGCGGCGCTTGCGCTCGACATCGAGGTCGGTCCTGGCGAAAGCCGCGAATTGGTGTTCCTGCTCGGCAATGCCGCCGATCAGGTGCAGGCGAAAAAGCTGATTTCCGACGCCCGCACCGCGTCTTTCGAGGACAAGCTGCAGGCGGCGAAGAACCAGTGGGAAACGCTCTTCAATCGCGTGCAGGTGAAGACGCCTGATCCGGCCTTCGATCTTCTGGTCAATGGCTGGTTGCCTTATCAGGCGATTGCCTGCCGTATCTGGGCGCGTGCCGCTTTCTATCAGGCCAGCGGCGCCTTCGGCTTCCGCGACCAGTTGCAGGACACGCTGTCGCTGCTGCTCGTCGATCCGACGCTCGCCCGCGCGCAGATCCTCAATGCCGCATCGCGCCAGTTCCCGGAAGGCGATGTCCAGCATTGGTGGCTGCCCGCCACAGGTGCCGGTGTGCGCACACTGATCTCGGACGATGTGGTCTGGCTCGGCTATGGCACATCGCTTTATGTCGAGACCACGGGCGACCGCTCGATCCTCGATGAAAAGCTGCCATTCCTCGTCGGACGCAAGCTGGAAGAAGGCGAACATGATGCCTTCTATGAGCCGGAAATCTCCAAGGACACGGTGAGCCTTTACGAGCATTGCGCGCTGGCGCTCGACCTTGCGGTCGACCGCACCGGCAAGCATGGTCTGCCGCTGATCCTCGGCGGCGACTGGAACGACGGCATGAACCTTGTCGGTGTGAAGGGCGAAGGCGAAAGCGTGTGGCTCGGCTGGTTCCTGGCCTATACGCTGCGCCAGTTCATCCCGATTGCCGAAGCGCGCAAGGATAATGTTCGCGTTGATATCTGGAAAGCGCATCTGGACAGCCTGACGGCGGCGCTCGACCGCGACGGCTGGGATGGCGAATGGTATCGTCGTGGCTTCTACGACAATGGCGCGCCGCTTGGTTCGAAAGACAGCGACGAATGCCAGATCGACGCCATCGCGCAATCCTGGAGCGTGTTGTCCGGTGTGGCAGATCCAAAGCGCGCCGAACAGGCGATGGCTTCGCTCCAAAAACGTCTGCTGGATGAGGAGGGCGAACTGCTTCGCCTATTCACGCCGCCTTTCGACAAGACCGTGCAGGAGCCGGGTTACATCAAGGGCTATCCGCCCGGCGTTCGCGAGAACGGCGGTCAGTACACCCATGGCGCAACCTGGGCCATTCTGGCGCTGGCCCGCATGGGAAAGACAGCGGAAGCCTGGCGTCTGTTCTCGCTGATCAGCCCGGTCAATCATGGCCGCAACCCGGACACCTACCGTGTTGAACCTTATGTGATCGCAGCAGACATCTATTCCGTCGAGCCGCGTCGCGGGCAGGGCGGCTGGACCTGGTATACGGGTTCGGCAGGCTGGTTCTACCGCGTGGCAACCGAGGGCATCCTCGGTGTGACAAAGCGTGGAGACAGGCTGCATCTTGATCCGGCATTGCCGCCGGAATGGGACGGCTATGAAGCCGAGCTTCGTTTCGGCGAGGCGCTCTACCGGGTCAAGGTTGTCGCTGGCGCTAAGGATAAGGCGATCAAGTTCAACGGCCGCAAGGTCGGCAAACCGGACGAAGGCGTGCCGATCAAGCCGGATGGCGAACATGAAATTGTGGTAGAGCTTCCCAAACAGAAGTGAACCGATTAAAAAGGCGGGTGAAAACCCGCCTTTTGCACGACTCAGGCTAAGTAGAATTAGCCCTTGTGCCATCGGATACTTGTTGTTTGCTGGAGGCCGTGATGGCCAGAACTGATATCGCGCGCCGCGTCTATAACCATGCCTGGAAGCTCGATCCTATTATCCGCAGCCTGCTGGATACGGATTTCTACAAGCTTCTGATGCTCCAGATGATCTGGGGCCTCTATCCCAAGGTGGACGCGACCTTCTCGCTCATCAATCGCACGACCTCTGTGCGCCTCGCCGACGAGATCGAAGAAGGCGAGCTGCGCGCGCAGCTTGATCATGCGCGCACGCTGCGCTTCTCCAAAAAGGAAATGATCTGGCTGGCGGGTAACACCTTCTATGGCCGCAAGCAGATTTTCCAGCCGGAATTCCTGGCATGGCTGCATGATTTCCAGCTGCCGGAATATGAGCTTCGTCGCAAGGACGGGCAGTACGAGCTGCATTTCCACGGGCCGTGGTCTCACACATCGATGTGGGAAATTCCAGCGCTTGCCATCATCAACGAACTGCGTTCGCGCGCGGCGATGAAGAACCTCGGGCCGTTTTCGCTCGATGTGCTCTATGCCCGCGCCAAAGCCAAGATGTGGAGCAAGGTGGAACGGCTGCGCCTGCTGCCGGATCTGAAGATTTCCGACTTCGGCACCCGCCGTCGACATTCGTTCCTGTGGCAGCGCTGGTGCGTGGAGGCGCTGAAGGAGGGCATCGGCGATTCCTTTACCGGCACCAGCAACGTGCTTCTGGCGATGGATACCGACCTTGAAGCGCTCGGCACCAACGCGCATGAATTGCCGATGGTGCTGGCCGCACTCGCCAAGACCGACGAGGAACTGCGCAGCGCGCCCTATCGCGTGTTGCAGGACTGGAACCGTTATTATGGCGGCAATCTGCTGATTGTTCTGCCGGACGCTTTCGGCACCGCGGCCTTCCTGCGCAATGCGCCGGACTGGGTTGCCGACTGGACGGGTTTTCGTCCCGACAGCGCCCCGCCCGTCGAAGGCGGCGAACGCATCATCGAATGGTGGAAATCACGCGGAAAAGACCCGCGTGAAAAGCTGCTCATTTTCTCCGATGCGCTGGATGTCGATACGATCGAAGACACCTATCGCCATTTCGAAGGCCGTGTGCGCATGAGCTTCGGCTGGGGCACAAACCTCACCAATGATTTCATGGGTTGCGCGCCCAAGAGCATCGAAGGGCTGAATGCCATTTCGCTGGTCTGTAAGGTCACGGATGCCAATGGTCATCCGGCGGTCAAGCTTTCCGACAATCCGCAGAAAGCGACGGGCGACCCGAAGGAAGTGGCGCGTTATCTCAAATTCTTCGGCAATGAGGAAAGAGTGGAGCAGCTCGTCAGAGTTTAAACGTCAGCGGATATTCGGGTTCTGGTGGCCTGCAAATACCGCTCTTCTGCGCTTCCGGTGCTCACGTACCTTTAAGTACGCTGCGCGCCGGTTCTCGAAGAACGGCATTTTCGTCTCACCATAACGCCGAATCTCCACTGACGTTACGAGCCGCGTTTTACCGCTATTCCATCAGCCGTGCTGTGCCGGAAAGGCGGATTGATCCGCCGCGTTCCGTGCCGATCTGGGCGCGAAGATGCGACGGACTGCCCATATCCTCGCCCTGAAACACTTCGATCTCGCCGCCATGCGGCCAGCCGATATCGCGCAGATAGGCGGCAAAGGCCGCCGTGGAAGCGCCCGTCGCCGGGTCTTCATAGACGCCACCAGCAGCAAACGGGTTGCGGCTATGGAAGCGTTGCGGCGTTTCCGAATGGATCAGCAGGATGGTCGTCCAGCCCTGCCGCTTCATCATTACGCGGCCACGCGCCAGATCGTAATGCATCGAAGCAAGCTTCTCGCGTGAGCGCAGCGGCAACAGGATATGGTCCGCGCCCGCATGGATCAGCGCCGGCGGAATGCCGGGCGCGAGATCGTCCTTGTCGTAGCTGAACAGCGAGAGTGCCTGTTCCACCTCGACTTCAGCGGCGGCACGGTTGCGCGTCGGCGGCGATTGCAGGCTGGCGGCGAACAACTCGCCTTCCTTGCGACCGTCCACGCTGATGGTACTGTTATTGAGCTTCAGGTTGAAATGTCCGTCGCCCATGCGCATGGCCAGCGCTGCACCGAGCGCAATGGTGGCATGGCCGCAGAACGGCACTTCCATTTCAGGCGCGAAATAACGCACGCGCCAGCTTTCGCCGTCCGGCGCGGCGAAAGCCGTTTCAGAAAAGCCCACCTCCTTGGCGATTTTCTGCATTTCCTCTGGAGAGGGGAGGCGGTCCGCAATCAGCACACCTGCTGGGTTGCCGCCCTGATTGCCTTGTGAGAAGGCTGCGATGCGCAAGACGTCCACTGAATTGTCCTTCGCCATATTCGATTCTCTCCCACCCACTCCCTATAGAAGGCGGGAATTGAGTCGGGTCAATGGCGTAGGTTAGAAGGCGCTGTCTTATCTGTAGATGACGGAATCAATCGCGCATTTCTGCGGCCCATGGCGGGTTTGCGCCCGCGCGGGAAACGGTGACGGCAGCAGCCCGGACGCCAAGCGCAATAGCAGAATGAATCTGGTCTTCGTTCAGAGTTGCGATGGCCGCCTTGTTGAGCAAGCCCTGATTGTGCAGGCTGACCAGAATGCCCGCATTGACCGTATCGCCCGCGCCAACCGTGTCCACGACATCAACTTTGACGCCCGGCACACGCACCGTTGCATGGGCCGTATAGGCATCGGCGCCATGGGCGCCCTTGGTAATGACGATCAGCTTTGGACCGAGCTTCAGCCATTCGGCGGCGATTTCGTCATGGCTGCCATGTTCGCCGAACCAGTTGAGGTCTTCGTCGGACAGTTTCACGATATCGGCCAGCGCGATCATGCGTTTCATGCGCGCCAGATGCTTCTCGCGGTCGGTGATGAAACCGGCGCGGATATTGGGATCGAGGAACATGACCCGCTTTTTAGCTTCACGGGTCATCAGCGCTTCATAGACGCTGCCGCATGGCTCGGAAATCAGGCTGATGCAGCCAAACAGCATGGCGTCGATGCTTTCATCCACGAAAGGCATGTCGCTTTCGGAAAGCATGCGGCCAGCCGTATTCTCGTCGTAGAAAGCATAGCGCGCCTGACCGTCCACGAGGCGGACGAAGGCAAGCGTCGTCGGGCGATCCGAAATGGCGGCAAAGGAATAATCGACATTGGAGCGCGCCAGCGTGTCACGCAGCACTTCGCCGAAGAAATCCGAGGAAATGCCGGAGAAGAAGCCTGTCGGCACGCCAAGTCGCCCAAGCGCTATGGCCGAATTGAAAACCGAACCGCCCGCAAAAGGCACGAAGGCTGTTTCGCCGGTCGCGGCTTCGCGTGGCAGCATGTCGATCAGGGCTTCACCGCAACAAAGGATCATGGCTCGGTTTCTGTTGAATTGGGTTTTAAATCGATTGAAGGCAGCTAAACAAAAAGCGCGGTGTTTTTCAACAGCCGCGCTTTGCATTTGTTAGACGTGCTGGCCGCCATTGATATGGATTTCCGATCCCGTGACATAGGATGAAGCTTCAGTGCACAGGAAGTAGATGGTTTCCGCGACTTCCGAGGTTTTGCCAAGGCGGCGCATGGGCAATTGTTCCACCAGCTTTTCTGTGCCCGGCGACAGGATCGCCGTGTCGATTTCGCCCGGCGCAATAGCGTTGACGCGGATGCCATAGGGGCCGAAATCCGAGGCCATTTCGCGCGTCAGCGAGGAAAGCGCTGCTTTCGACGTGGCATAAGCGGTGCCTGCAAAGGGGTGAACACGGCTGCCTGCAATGGAGGTCACATTGACGACCGAACCCTGTGCGGCTTCCAGTTCCTTGAACAGGCCACGCGCCAGCATGATAGGGGCCATGAAATTGACCTGAAACACGTCGCGCCACACGGCCATCGGCGTTTCAATCGAATTCAGGCGGCGGCCGCCCTGTGCTTTCGGCGAAATGCCTGCATTGTTGACGAGCGCATGCAGCTTGCTGCCATTGGCTTCAAGGCGACGGCGGATTTCGGCAATCGCTTTGCCGACGTCTTCCTGATCGGCCAGATCGACCTTGATATGGTCTTCCGGTCCGGCGGGCCATGGGCAATTATCGGAAAAATCCTGCCGCGAGCAGGTAATCACGCGCCAGCCTGCACGCGAAAAACGCTTGACGGTCGCATGGCCGATACCGCGGCTGGCGCCGGTCAGAACCAGTGTCTTGCGCTCTTCGTCAACCTTCGGGGCTTCAGATGGGGACGCGTCTGTTTTGGTCATTTGGGTCATGGAAAACCTCGCTCTCAAATCTTGAATAGACCATGCCGCTCAAGATTTCGAGGGGAATTAGCAATTGCGTGCAGAAGGTGCTTCACTTGATCGCGACTGCGGGAGCGGACTGTCATCCACTCCCGCATTTCTTGCAAATCTCTACTGCGAATTGCCCATGATGATGTCAAGCAACGTGGTGGAGCCACCCTGCCGTCGCTGCGGCTGCTGCACCGGCTGGCCACCGACCTCGCCGGGTGGCATCGGGCGGTAGGTGTCGTCATACCCGCCGGATGCGTTGCCCTGCGGGCCCGGCGCATTCACAGGATAAGCGCCTTCCGGTGCAGCCTGCTGGATGTCGTTGCGCGTGGTGGTTTCCGGCGCTGGCGGCCAGTAACCATCGTCGCCATTTCCAGCCATCGGCTGATCGCCATAGCCGCCCTGTGGCATCATGTTGGGATCGTAAGGCGCATTCGGGTCCATGCCGTCGCTGCCGCCGGGAACGACATTCTGGATGTCGTAATGGCCGGGCAGTTCGGAGATGGGCACGCCCTTGTGCGCTTCCTGCATAAAGCTTTTCCAGGCGGCAACCGGCAAGGTCGAGCCGAAGACGCGCTTCATGCCCTTGCCATCGTCATTGCCGAACCAGACGCCAGTGGTGAGATTGGATGTGTAGCCGACGAACCATGCGTCGCGGAAATTCTGGCTGGTGCCGGTTTTCCCCGCTGCGGGCCAGCCGCCAAAGGCCGCCTTGCGCGCCGTACCGTCCTCGACGGTGCGCCGCAACATGGCGTTCATCATGCCGACATTGCGCTCGTCGATGACACGCGGGCCAATGGCGTCATCTTTCTGGTAAAGCACCTTGCCATCGGCATCCGTCACCTTGGTGATGAAATAGACCGGCGCGCGATAGCCGCCATTGGCAAAAGGCACATAGGCATCGGCCAGTTCGAGAAGGGTCACTTCCGAGGTGCCAAGCGCCAGCGAAGCGTTGGGCTCAAGCTTCGATTGCACGCCAAGACGGTGCGCGGTATCCACCACGGTCTGCGGGCCGACTTCCATCACAAGCTGGGCGGAAACCGAGTTGAGCGAGTGCGACAGCGCGGTCGCCAGCGTCACTTCGCCCATATATTTGCCGTTGTCGTTGCTGGGCGTCCACTTGCCGATGCGCACCGGCGCATCGTTGCGCACCGAATCCGGTGTGCGGCCCTGTTCCAGCGCCGAAAGATAGACGAACGGCTTGAAGGAGGATGCAGGCTGACGGCGCGCATCGGTCACGCGGTCAAACTGGCTGGCGGCATAATCGACGCCACCGACCATGGCGCGCACCGCGCCGGTGCCGTCGATGGAAACGAGCGCACCCTGGCTCACATTCATTTTCTTGCCGCTTTGGGAAATCTGGTCCTTGATCGCCTCTTCGCCTGCCGATTGCAGGCCGAGATCGATGGTCGTTTCCACCGTGATATCGGTCTTCGCCTCGCCGATCAGGGCTGGCAATGCCGACACGACCTTGTCGGCGACATAGTTTTCCGAACCCTGCCAGAAGGATGGCGCGCGGGTCGGCGGTTCGCTTTCGGCGATCGCCAGTTGTCTGTCATCGATCATGCCTTCTTCGCGCATGGCACCCAGCACCAGCTTGGCGCGGGCGGCGGCGGCTTCCGGATCGCGGGCGGGCGACAGGCGGGACGGGGCTTTGAGAAGGCCAGCCAGCGTGGCGGCTTCCATCAGGTTCACATCCTTGGCCGACTTGTTGAAATAGCGCCGCGAAGCCGCGTCGACGCCATAGGCGCCCGAACCGAGATAGACCCGGTTCAGATACATCTCCAGAATCTGTTCCTTGGTGTATTTATGCTCGAGCCATACGGCGAGCATCACTTCCTGTACCTTGCGTTCCAGCGTGCGGTCAGGTGACAGGAACAGGTTTTTGGCCAGCTGCTGTGTCAAAGTGGAACCGCCCTGCACGGCGCGCCCCGAAACAACATTGGTCACAATTGCGCGGGCAAGGCCGATCGGGTCGATGCCGAAATGCGAAAAGAAACGCCGGTCTTCAATGGCGACAACCGCCTTTGGAATGAAGGCCGACATTTCATGCAGACCCACAGCCTCGCCGCCGGTGGTGCCGCGATTGGCAATCAGCTTTCCGCTAACATCGACAATGCGCACGTTGGGTGGACGGTCGGGAATTTCCCAATCCGTCGTCGGCGGCATCTTGGCTGCAAAATAGACGAGCACACCGGCAAGGCCGATGCCGCCCCACAGGCCGAGCACGAAGCACCAGTAGATCGCCCGGCGCAGAAAGCCGAAGAAGCCGCGCGGCTTCGCCTTGCCGCGGCGTGCCGCACGCGGTTCGCGATCCCGGGACGGGGTCCGTTTGCGTTGCTGCGAGCGCGCCATACGCTCCTCCTCATCGACACGGAAATCGTCCTCGTCAGTCCTCTTCTCTTCTTTGCCGAAAGAAGGGTCGATGCGTCCGTTCCTGTCGTCTCGCGATGCCATAGTCTGCCTAAGTTACCCACCTGCGCGCCGGTCCGTTATGCGTGCGAACCGATCATTTTCCAAAATTAATCTGCATTGCCGTCATGTTATTCAGCCAATGCGAAGAAGGGTCTACCCGGTGCAGGGTAAATGCGGCGGTTTAAAGGGACGTAAATCGCCGGTTAATAAAAAGCCCGCCATGCGGCGGGCTTTTCCAGTTTTACGAACAGCTTACTCGCTGCGAGGCTTCTTGCTATAGCCGCCTTCGGACTTCTTCGGGCCCTTTTTGAAGCCGTCACCACGCGGCTTGTCACCCCAGGATTTTTCGCCACGCGGCTTGTCGCCCCATGACTTTTCCCCACGTGGCTTGTCGCCCCAAGGCTTGTCTCCGCGCGGCTTGTCGCCCCAGGATTTCTCGCCATAAGACTTTTCACCACGCGGCTTGAAGCTCTTGCTTTCGCGGCGTCCGGCATCTTCACCGGCGCCAGCAACCGCAGGACGGATCACCAGACCCTTTTCGCCCGTGCCGCGCTCGGCAACCGACTGACGGAATTCATCGGCCTTCGATGCGGCGATTTCAAAGCGGGTTTCGCCGTCGAGGATCTTGATCGAGCCGACATCGCGCTTCGACACGTCGCCGGCCTTGCAGATCAGCGGCAGCAGCCACTTCGGATCGGCGCGGTGCTTTCGACCAGCCGAAACCGAGAACCAGACGCCATCGAAATGCGCATTGCGGTCGAAGCGTTCGCCCGGTTCGCCGCGTTCTCCACGATCAAAACGGTCGTTACGCTCGAAACGATCGCCGCGGTCAGAACGTTCGCGCGGTTTCTTGCCGCCAACCGGATGAACCGGCGCGTCCGACACTTCTTCCGGTGCAGGCGCCAGCGACAATTCGCGATTGAGATAGGCGGCTGCCAGCTGTTCCGGCGTGTAACGCTCCAGAAGCGCTTTCAGCACGTCCTGATGTTCTTCCTCAACCGGCTGGCCAAATGCCTCGGCATTGAGAATGCGTTCGTTGTTTTTGGCCTGAACGGCAGCAATGCCCGGCGCAGGGATGGTCTGCGCGTCGAGCTTCGCCATATGCAGAAGGCGCTCGGCGGAACGGCGGCGCGAGAACGGCACGACCAGCACGCAGGTGCCCTTGCGACCGGCGCGACCGGTACGGCCCGAACGGTGCAGCATGGTTTCAGGATTGTTCGGCAGATCGGCATGGATAACCAGATCGAGATTCGGCAGATCGATACCGCGTGCGGCAACGTCGGTCGCCACACAAACGCGGGCGCGACCATCGCGCATGGCCTGCAGCGCATTGTTGCGCTCGGCCTGGCTCAGTTCGCCCGAAAGCGCCACCACTGCAAAGCCGCGATTGGAAAGGCGGCTTGCCATGTGCTTTACCGCTTCACGGGTTGAGCAGAAGATGATCGAGTTCTGTGAATCGTAATAAAGCAGCGTGTTGATGATCGCGTGGTCGCGCTCATGCGGCGGAACCGGCATGGCGACATAATCGATATCGGCGTGCTGGCTGGTTTCGCTCTGCACGGTGAGGCGCAGCGCATTGTTCTGGAAACGCTTGGCGAGCTGCGCGATGGGCTTCGGCACGGTTGCCGAGAACATCAGCGTGCGGCGGTCTTCCGGCGCTTCACCGAGGATGAATTCGAGGTCTTCGCGAAAACCCATGTCGAGCATTTCGTCGGCTTCGTCGAGCACGACGACGCGCAGCGCAGACATGTCCAGCGCGGAGCGGGTGATATGGTCGCGCAGGCGGCCCGGCGTACCAACGACGATATGGCTGCCACGTTCCAGCGCACGGCGCTCGGTGCGGATATCCATGCCGCCAACGCAGGATGCAATGCGCGCGCCGGTATCGGCATAAAGCCATTCCAGCTCGCGTCGCACCTGAAGCGCCAATTCGCGCGTCGGCGCGATGATCATGGCAAGCGGCGCACCCGCTTCGCCGAAGCGAAGCTCGTCTTCCAGAATGGTGTTGGCCATGGAGAGACCGAAGGCAACGGTCTTGCCGGAACCGGTCTGGGCGGAAACGAGAAGGTCGGAATCAAGGGTTTCAGGCGCCAGCACGGCGTTCTGAACGGCGGTGAGGGTATTATAACCGCGAGCGGCAAGAGCTCCGGACAGGGCCGGAGCGATGGTTTCGGGCAGAGACATGGACAACTTTCACAAAAGCTTCACAAGTCGCAAACCCATTGGCCGTAAACCTAACGTTCACGGCTCCCCTGGCGACCACCGAAGCAACAGAATTGCCGCTTCCCTATAGGGTTCAGGTCGCGAGGTCAACCATGGCTGGCGACATGGCAGCCCTGCGCCCGGCGTATGCCAATTGACCGACTTACCGGGGCTCAGTTTTCATTTAATATATAAACGTCACTATCAATAATGATTGGCTATCAATTCGATTTAATCAAAGTAATTGCGAGATAAAAATGAGAAAATTATTGGCTGTTTCAGCTTTTTTAATCGTTGGCTTGATGTTTTCTGTCAATTACGGTGTCGCAAGGCCGATTTCGTACTGTGCATCTGGAATTCCTCCCAAGAGTAACCCCAATGAATATGATGATTTCAGAAATGCAAAATTCCAGCTCGACCAATATTTGAAGGGGAAGGGGCAGAGGCCCACGGTCTTCAACAATAACGAGGGAATTCTCCCGAATGTGCCTCGTATGACCTATTTTGAGTTCGATCTCGGCAAGGATCGATACGGTCGCCGTGGAAGGCACCGGGCCATTATCGGTTATGATGGGAGTGCAAATCGCACCTATTATTATACGGATAATCACTACAGATCGTTCTGTATGATCCGTTAAAATGCGGGTTGAAAGCAAGGCCGAGCCGCAACCGTCTGGCAGTGACGGCTCGGTAAAGAGTGTTAGTGGGCCTCGTCCCAGTTATGCGCTGCGCGCGCATCGACATGCAGCGGAACCGTCAGAGATACCGCCGGAAGGGCCGCATTCTCCATGATATGACGCACCAGCGGAATGGTTTTTTCCACTTCATTTTCCGGTACTTCGAAGATCAGTTCGTCGTGCACCTGCAATAACATGCGGGCGGCGAGCTTTTCTTTTTCAAGCGCATCTTCCATGCGAATCATGGCGCGGCGGATAATGTCGGCAGCCGAACCCTGAATGGGCGCGTTGATGGCCGCGCGCTCGTTGAAAGCGCGGATTTGCGGGTTGGAAGCGCGGATATCCGGATAATGGGCACGGCGTCCGAATATGGTTTCGACATAGCCATTTTCACGCGCAAAAGCCTTGGTCGCTTCCATATAATCCTTGATGCCGGGGAAGCGCTCGAAATAGGTGCGGATATATTGCCCGGCTTCCTCACGCGGGATGGAAAGCTGGTTGGCGAGACCGAAAGCGGAAATGCCGTAGATGATGCCGAAATTGATCGCCTTGGCGCGGCGGCGAACCTCCGACGGCATGCCTTCCACCGGCACGCCGAACATTTCCGACGCAGTCATGGCGTGAATATCGACGCCATCGGCAAAAGCCTGTTTCAATTGCGCAATGTCGGCCACATGGGCCAGCACGCGCAGCTCGATCTGGCTGTAATCGGCGGAGATCAGCTTGTTGCCCGGTTCCGCGATGAAGGCCGTCCTGATCTTGCGGCCTTCGGCGGTACGCACCGGAATGTTCTGCAAATTCGGTTCGGAAGAGGAGAGGCGGCCCGTCGAGGTGGACGCCATTGCGTAAGATGTGTGGACGCGTTTGGTCTGCGGATGGATAAAGCCGGGCAGCGCATCCGTATAGGTGGATTTCAGCTTGGTCAGCTGGCGCCAGTCAACGATTTTGCGCGGCAGCGGATGGCCCTCGGCGGCCAGATCTTCAAGCACCTGAGCAGAGGTGGACCATTGGCCGGTCTTGGTTTTGGAGGCGCCGGGCAGGCCCATCTTGCCGAACAGAATATCGCCGAGTTGCTTCGGCGAGCCGATGGTGAATTTCTCACCGGCCAGTTCGTAGATTTCATCTTCGTAAGCGGCGGCAGCCTGTGCCAGATCGCCAGACAGGCGCGACAGCACCTGACGATCCACGGAAATGCCGCGTTCTTCCATGCGCGCCAGCACATCGACCAATGGACGCTCCAGCCGCTCATAGACCGACATGAGGCCCTCAGCAGCGAGGCGTGGTTTGAGGACTTGCCACAGGCGCAGCGTCACATCGGCATCTTCAGCCGCATAGGCTGTCGCGCGGTCGATATCGACCATGTCGAAGGTCACGGCGCTTTTGCCGCTGCCTGCAACATCCTTATAGGCAATCGGCGTATGGCCGAGCCAGCGCTCCGAAAGCGGGTCCATGCCATGGCTGCCCGTACCGGCGTCGAGCACATAGGAAATCAGCATCGTATCGTCAAAGGATACGGTGTTGATCCCGTGACGTCGCATCACCAGCCAGTCATATTTCATGTTCTGCGCGATCTTGAGAACGGAAGCATCCTCAAGCACGGCTTTCAGCGCTTCAAGGGCCTGGCCGAGCGGTATTTGCCCATCGACCATGCCGCCGCCGAGCAGATCGCCCTGACCGGATTTGTGCTGTAGCGGGATATAAGCCGCCCTGGTCGTGCCATTCTGGCCGGGGAGAGCCAGCGAGAAGCCAACGAGTTCCGCCTGCATCGGATCAAGCGAATTGGTTTCCGTATCGAAAGCCATCACGCCGGTTTCGACTGCTTCGGCCAGCCAGAGCCTGAGCGTGGCAATATCGCGAATGCAAGTGTAAGCGCTGGTGTCGATCTTCTGCGCAGTGGCATTCGCGGCGCGCTTGTCGGCCAGCGCCTGCGGGGTGTAGCCTTTCGCAGCGGCAGGCTCGCCCGTCGCCACAGCGACGACCGTGACGTCCGCAACACTCGTCACGACGACATCGACATCGGGGCCATGCGCATCCGCGCCCCATTGCGTCTCGACATGGCACGGCTCCACGGCGGAAGCATCCGTATCGGTCGCTTCGGCCACGCGGCGGGTCAGGGAGGTGAACTCCATGGCCTTGAGGAAGCCGATCAGCTTCGGGCCGTCTTGCGGTTCTAGAACCAGACCGTCGAGATCGACATCCAGCGGCACATCGGTCTTGAGTGTCACCAGCTCGCGCGAAATCTTGGTCTGGTCTGCAAAGGCCAGAATGTTTTCGCGGCGCTTGTTCTGCTTGATTTCCGAGGCGCGGGCGAGAAGCGTGTCGAGATCGCCGAATTCTTCCAGCAATTGCGCCGCCGTCTTTGGGCCAATGCCCGGAATGCCGGGCACATTATCCGTGCTGTCGCCGGTCAGCGATTGCAGGTCGATCATCTTTTCCGGCGGCACGCCCCATTTTTCGATCACTTCGGGGATCGAAATCTGCTTGTCCTTCATGCTGTCATACATCGACACGCCCGGCGTCACGAGCTGCATGAGGTCCTTGTCGGAAGAGACGATGGTGACATCGCCGCCCGCCTGTTCGGCAAGGCGCGCATAGGTCGCGATCAGGTCGTCGGCCTCAAACCCTTCCTTTTCGATGCAGGGCAGGTTGAAGGCGCGGGTTGCCTGACGGATCAGGCCGAACTGCGGAACCAGGTCTTCCGGCGGCGCGGTGCGATTGGCTTTGTATTCAGGATAAAGCGCGTTGCGGAACGTCTTCGACGAATAGTCGAAAATCACCGCGAAATGGGTCGGCACCACGCCGACATCGGTGTTGCGCGCATCCTTCAGCAGCTTCCACAGCATGTTGCAGAAGCCCGATACGGCGCCCACCGGCAAACCATCGGACTTGCGGGTCAGTGGGGGAAGGGCGTGATAGGCGCGGAAAATATAACCCGAGCCGTCAACGAGAAAGAGATGATCGCCTTTTTTCATGGCTTAGAAGTAGATCAAAGCAGTCCTAAAGGGAACTGGCTCAATGTCAGGAGAAACAATGATCCACGCGAAAGAACCTCGTCACGGATCGATAACAAGTTTGTTACAGATTTGTAATCTTCCGTGCCCTTGAATAGCCACGATTGAAAACCAAATTTCAGTCATCGACAGTTCGTCGGTCGCCGGTTTTCTGACCCGTCCCCCGTTGGATACCGGATGTTGCGGCAGCCTCATTCCCCTCTCCGGGCTGCCGCTTTGAGTGTAGTGATATGGCCGCTGTGGTATCCCCTCACCGCAGCGGCCAAATCATTTTCGGGCACCCGCTCTCAAACCGGGTTTCCTCCTGACGATGCTGGTTGTAGTGTGCCGCCAGTTTAAGACTCGTCAGGAAATTTTCATGTCCACGGAAACGTCTCAGCAATCGCTCGACAAAGTTCTCAGCCACCTCGACGCCAATCTCGATAAAAGCCTCGAACGCCTGTTCGAACTGCTGCGGATCAAGTCGATTTCGACCGACCCGGCCTATAAGGCCGACTGCCGTAAAGCTGCGGAATGGCTGGTCGAGGATCTGAAGACGATCGGCTTCGACGCCAGCGTGCGCGACACGCCGGGGCACCCGATGGTCGTTGCGCATCACGATGGCGCCAAGCCCGATGCGCCGCATGTGCTGTTCTATGGTCACTATGATGTACAGCCGGTCGATCCGCTGAACCTGTGGGAAAACGACCCGTTCGATCCGGCGATCAAGGATGTCGGTAACGGTCGCAAGATCCTGACCGGTCGCGGCACGTCCGACGACAAGGGCCAGCTGATGACCTTCGTGGAAGCCTGCCGCGCCTATAAGGCGATCCATGGCAATCTGCCAGTCAAGGTGACGCTCTTGTTCGAAGGCGAGGAAGAATCCGGTTCGCCGTCGCTGAAGCCATTCCTTGATGCCAACAAGGCGGAGCTGAAGGCAGACGTGGCGCTGGTCTGCGACACCGCCATGTGGGACGCGGAAACCCCTGCCATCAGCGTGGGCTTGCGCGGTCTCGTCGGCGAGGAAATCGTCATCAAGGCTGCCGACCGCGATCTGCATTCGGGCTTCTTCGGTGGTGCTGCCGCCAATCCCATCCATATTCTGAGCAAGATTCTGGCCGACCTGCATGACGAAACCGGACGCGTCACCGTTCCGGGCTTCTATGAAGGCGTGGAAGAAACCCCGTCGCAAATCCTGCAATCCTGGGAAAGCCTCGGTCGTACGGCGGAAAATTTTCTCGGTCCCATCGGCCTGTCGATCCCATCCGGCGAAAAGGGCCGCAGCGTTCTGGAACTCACCTGGGCGCGCCCGACTGCGGAAGTAAACGGCATCACCGGCGGTTATACCGGCGAAGGCTTCAAGACCGTTATCGCGGCGCAGGCTTCGGCCAAGGTCTCGTTCCGTCTGGTCCACAAACAGGACCCGGCAAAGATCCGCGAAGCCTTCCGCGCCTTTGTGCAAGAGCGTCTGCCAGCCGATTGTTCGGTGGAGTTCCACCCGCATGGCGGCTCGCCCGCAATCCAGTTGCCTTATGATTCACCGCTGGTTTCCAAGGCCAAGGACGCGCTGTCCGACGAATGGCCGAAGCCAGCGGTGCTGATCGCCATGGGCGGCTCGATCCCGATTGTCGGCGACTTCGACACGTTCCTCGGCATGGAATCGCTGCTCGTCGGCTTCGGCCTCGAAGACGACCGGATCCATTCGCCCAACGAAAAATACGAGCTGAACTCCTTCCACAAAGGCCAGCGCTCATGGGCGCGTATTATGGCGGCTATCGCCGCCAAGTAGGGCTCGCATCATGGCGGCTATCGCCGCCAAATAAGGATAATAGAGAATGACCATCCGTTTTCATAAAAACGATCTGCCGAACCTCGATCACTATCAGGTCGATGCGGTCGCCATCGATACCGAGACGCTGGGGCTGAACCCGCATCGTGACCGGCTTTGCGTGGTGCAGATTTCGCCCGGTGACGGCACGGCAGACGTAATCCAGATCGAAGCCGGTCAGAAAAAGGCGCCCAATCTGGTCAAGCTTTTGAAAGACCGCTCGATCACGAAAATCTTCCATTTCGGCCGATTCGATCTGGCGGTGCTGGCGCAGGCTTTCGGCACCATGCCGCAGCCCGTCTTTTGCACCAAGATCGCATCGAAGCTCACCCGCACCTATACGGACCGCCATGGTCTCAAGGAACTGTGCAACGAGCTGCTGGACGTTTCTATCTCCAAGCAGCAACAGTCATCCGACTGGGCTGCGGAAATTCTCTCGCAGGCGCAGCTCGAATATGCCGCTTCCGACGTGCTCTATCTGCATCGCCTGAAGGCCGTTCTGGAACAGCGCCTTGAGCGCGATGGCCGCGTGAAACAGGCCGAAGCCTGCTTCAAATTCCTGCCGACCCGTTCGGAGCTCGATCTGATGGGCTGGCCGGAAGACGATATCTTCGCGCATAGCTGATACTGGGCGAAAAATCCGAAACCATCAAACGGCGGCTGTGGCCGCCGTTTTCTTTTGCGGGGCCTGATCAATATAGGCCCATGCCGGGCGGCGGAACAGAAACTGGCCATAGCCGGTCCATCGGATAAGCCCGTAAAGAATGACCGGCCCGATCACGCCGCTTGCGGTGGTCAGCAGCGATACTGTGCCGATATCGATGAAGCCGAGTTTCAGCAGCACCGTGCGCGCAATGGCCATTGGTAGGAAGAAGGCCAGATAGATCACAATCGAATGTGCGCCGAGCCAGCTTAAGGCCCGATGCAGCCAGTTGCGCGCGGACAGCAGGCTTAACAGCGACGAAATCGAGATGATCGCCAGCGCGCCGACCAGTCCCAGCAGTAGCGAGATAACGGGCAGATCGCTGATAGCGCCACGCCCGTTCAGAAGATCGCTTGCCGGCGCGATCAACGATGCGAGGCTTTCCGGCACCGGCATGAAGACGAGCTTATATTCGACAAGACCCCAGACGAGTAGCCCGGCAACGCCGACAAGAGGGCGCTGGCGCAGCCAGTCCGCAACCTTGAAGATGGCCGGTGCGAAGGCATAGCCCGCGAAGAAATAGACGAAACGCGAGCAGAATTCGTCAATCATCACCCAGCCCGTATGCACGGGCAGGATTTCCAGCACAGCCAGCACCGTAAAGGTCACGCCCACTGGCACACGCTTCAAAAGCCGCGTCGCGATAAAGAAGATTGGCAGGATATAGATGAACCACAGCGTTCCAAACGGCTCGACGAAAGCCATGAGATAGGCCTGCACGACGCCTGAAATACCGGCTTCGCTGGCAATGCCCGGCGCTTTGAACGCAAACTGGATCGTCAGCCACAGAATATAGAAATACAGGAAGTGCACAACCTTGCGATCGAGATAGCGCCGCCAGGGCCGGTCGATGACGAGGCTGAGAAACAGCCCGGAGATCATGAAGAAATCCGGCATGCGGAATGGTTTGGCGAAGGCAACCACATAATGCATCCAGCCTTCGGCACCCGCCGCCTTTTCGACGCCCAGCGTGGAATGCATCATAACGACGAAGATAATGCAGATGCCCTTGGCAATATCGACCCAGTCGATCCGTTCGCTGCCGCCCGCTATCTGCATATCAGTCTCCCACCTTTTAAGCCCGGTTTTCTATAACCCGATTGGATCGGGATTAATATAGGCCTGCACAGAGCGGCTCTTTCGGTGGTTTTTAACCGAATTTTAACTAGAGAAGGCGGTTTCACGGCTTCGTGTTCGGCTTTTTGCACATTTCGCTTGCTGTGGCTTCCTTGCTACAGACTTTTCTGAGTAGTCGCTTATATTAAGGGCAAGCTTGGTTCAGAAAATTTCCTTTGGAGGTTCATCATGAAGCTCAAGACGCTTCTTCTCGCATCCACCGTCGCCCTCGTTGCTGCCACCGGCGCAAAGGCTGCTGACGCGGTTATCGAACAGGAACCAGCACCGGTTGTCGTCGCTCCGACCTTTACCTGGAACGGTGCTTACATCGGTGGTCAGGTTGGCTATGGCTGGGGCAAGTCCGACTTCAGCGGTGACCTTTTCACTTATGGCGACGTGAAGCCTGATGGCTTCCTCGGCGGTCTCTATGCCGGTTACAACTTCGATCTGGGCAACAATGTTGTTCTCGGTATCGATGGCGACATCACCTATAATGACGTCTCGAAGGGCATCGACATCTATAATGGCGATCTCGCAGTCGGTTCGTTTGAGAACAAGCTGCGCTGGTCGGGTGCCGTTCGCGCCCGCGCTGGTTACGCCTTTGATCGCTTCCTGCCGTACATCGCTGGCGGTGTTGCATTCGGCAATGTCAAGAACAGTGGTGATATCGGCGGTATCGGCTTCTCCGAAAGCAAGACGCTTACCGGCTGGACCATTGGCGGCGGTGTGGACTATGCCGCAACCGACAATCTGATCCTGCGTCTTGAATATCGCTACACCGATTACGGCGATAAGGACCTCGATTTCGGTGGCCTGAGCGTCAACAACGACTTCAAGACCAACGAAGTTCGTCTGGGCGTTGCCTACAAGTTCTGATCCTTCGTTAAAGGATTGCAAGAGAAAGGCCCCGCATTGCGGGGCCTTTCTTTTTGCGGTTGTGATACCGCCAGATAAACAAAAGGCCTCTGCGAGCAGAGGCCTTTATTGTTGTCAGGGGCCGAGCTGGATCAGACGTCCAGATTGGCGACGCTCAGCGCGTTTTCCTGAATGAACTCGCGGCGTGGTTCCACTTCGTCGCCCATCAGGCGCGAGAAGAGCGAATCCGCATCGGTCGCATCGGTCACCTTGACCTGCAGAAGCGAGCGCACATTCGGGTCAAGCGTGGTTTCCCACAGCTGTTCGGCGTTCATTTCGCCCAAGCCTTTGTAACGCTGTAGGGTGAGGCCCTTGCGACCCGTCGCGAAAACCGCATCCAGCAGCGCCATTGGGCCGGACAGCACGTCCGACTTGTCCTTGCGGCGCAGCATGGGCGGCTCGGCGAAGGTTTCGCTCATGCGGCCTGCCACCCGGTCGATCTGGCGGGCATCGGCAGAGCCGAGCAGCGCCATGTCGAGAATGGCGACATCCTTGACGCCGCGCACCATGCGCTCGAAGCGATAGCCACCATCGTCCATGACATGGCCGGTCCAGCCGCGCTCGGTTTCTTCCGAAATCATGTCGAGGCGCGTCGCAACCGTATCGGCAGAGCGTTGCGCCGTGGCATTGTCCTTCGAAGCGTCGGGGTTGAGCAGGCCGGCAATCGCCGCCTGTTCGACAACGCGGCGGTCATAGCGGGTGTGCAGGCCATGCAGAAGCTGGCGCAATGTGCGGGCATCGTCCACGACAGCGCGCAGATCTGGCCCGGCGCGCACTTCGCCGCTTGCCATTTCAAGGGCTGCTTCTTCTAGGCCGGTCTCGATGAGGAAGTCTTCGAAGGCGGCCTCGTTCTTGATATATTGCGAGGACTTGCCGCGCGACACCTTATAGAGCGGCGGCTGCGCAATATAGATATGGCCGCGCTCGATCAGCTCTGGCATCTGACGGAAGAAGAAGGTGAGCAACAGCGTGCGAATATGCGCACCGTCGACATCAGCATCGGTCATGATGATGATCTTGTGATAACGCAATTTGTCGGCATTGAAGCCGTGCGTCTCATCCTTGCCGATCGAGGTGCCGAGCGCCGTGATCAGCGTGCCGACCTGATCGGAGGACAGCATGCGGTCGAAGCGGACGCGTTCCACATTCAGGATCTTGCCGCGCAGCGGCAGGATCGCCTGGTTCTGGCGTGAACGCCCGCTCTTCGCGGAACCGCCTGCCGAGTCACCTTCGACGATGAAGAGTTCCGACTTGGCCGGATCGCGTTCCTGACAATCGGCGAGCTTGCCAGGCAGCGAGGTCACGCTGAGCGTGCTCTTGCGGGTAATGTCGCGGGCCTTGCGCGCTGCTTCGCGGGCAGCGGCGGCCTGAATGACCTTCTCGACCACGGCCTTGCCTTGCGCCGGATGCTCTTCCAGCCAGATCGACAGCGCTTCGTTGACGAGGCTTTCGACCACCGGGCGCACTTCCGACGAAACCAGCTTGTCCTTGGTCTGCGAAGAAAACTTCGGGTCCGGCACCTTGACGGAAAGCACGGCTGTCAGACCTTCGCGGCAATCGTCGCCGGTGAGCTGCACCTTTTCCTTCTTGGTCATGCCGGAAGCATCCGCATAGCCCGTGACCTGACGGGTCAACGCGCCACGGAAACCGGCCAGATGGGTGCCGCCATCGCGCTGCGGGATGTTGTTGGTGAAGCACAGCACCTTTTCGTGGTAGGAATCGTTCCACCACATGGCGACTTCAACCGTCATGCCGTCCTTTTCGCTGCGGATATAGACCGGCTCGTCGATCAGCGGCTTCTTGTTCTGATCGATATATTTCACGAATTCGATCAAACCGCCGTCGTAATGCAGTTCGTGTTCCTTGGCGTCCGCATGACGGTTGTCCGTCAGCTTGATGCGCACACCGGAATTGAGGAAGGCAAGCTCGCGCAGGCGGCGCTCCAGCGTGTCATAGTCGAATTCGACCATGCTGAAGGTTTCCGTCGAGGGCAGGAAGGTCACGGAGGTGCCGGTTTCGCCGTCGGCCACATCGCCCGTCACCACCAGCGGCGCATCGGCGACGCCGTGGGTAAAGCTCATTTCGTGAACCTTGCCATAGCGGCGGATCTTCAGCTTCAGCCAGACCGAAAGCGCGTTGACGACCGAAACGCCCACGCCGTGCAGACCGCCGGAAACCTTGTAGGAATTCTGGTCGAACTTGCCGCCCGCATGGAGCTGGGTCATGATGACTTCAGCAGCCGAAACGCCTTCTTCCTTATGGATGTCGGTCGGGATGCCGCGACCGTTATCGGTCACAGTGCAGGAGCCATCGGCATTGAGCGTCACGGTGACGAGTGTGGCATGGCCCGCCAGCGCTTCGTCGATGGCGTTGTCCACGACTTCATAAACCATGTGATGCAGGCCGGAGCCGTCATCCGTGTCACCGATATACATGCCCGGACGCTTGCGAACGGCATCCAGACCTTTCAGAACACGAATGGAATCCGCGCCATATTCGGCGGAGGCTTCGGAATTCATCTCGGGCGTATCGCTCATGAAAATCTTTCGAAAACGTGCTGCGAATGCAGCCTGATAGCCTGCTGCAAATGCAGCCTTAAAGAACGTGTCGAATCACACGACAAACATGGCTTTAATATAGGCGCTAACGGCTTATTTTCCAAATTTCACGCGCAAATTTGCCGGGGATTCCGGTAGTTTGGGCGGATATCGACCCCATATGGCAGATGCAGCCTCGATTGGGCTTCTGGAAGCGCCACAATTACCCCTTATATGTCATAAAACAACGATATCTGGAACGCTTGGATGAAACTGCGATGACTATGCCGGAAGTGCTAGAACCCTTCGTGCCGCCCGCGCCGCGTCCGCGCGAAAAGCCGGTCGGCCGTTTCGAGATGATGCGCGTGGTTTACAAGAACCCGCTCGAATTGTGGGGCGAGCCTTCCTACAATGAGCGCTGGGTCGAGGTCAGCTGGCTCGGCATCAAAACCATCATCGCCAACGATCCGGGGCTGATCCGCCACGTGCTGGTGGACAACGCCGCCAATTATCCCATGTCCGCCATTCGGCAGCGCGTGCTGCGCCCGCTGCTGCGCGATGGCCTTCTGACGGCTGAGGGGCAGGTGTGGAAGCGTTCGCGCAAGGCCATGGCGCCTGTCTTCACGCCGCGCCATATTGCGGGCTTTGCGCAAACCATGCGCGACCGTTCCCGCCTGTTTGTCGAGCGCTACAGGACCAACGGCACCGTCACCGATGTTGCCCATGACATGACGCTTTTGACCTATGATATTCTGGCCGAAACGCTGTTTTCCGGTGAAATCGCAGGCGATCCTAATGATTTTGCGCGCCAGATCGACAAGCTGTTTGAAACCATGGGGCGCGTCGATCCGTTCGATCTGCTGGGACTGCCCGACTGGCTGCCACGCTTCACGCGCTTGCGCGGCCAGCAGTCGCTGGGCTTTTTCCGCGCGCTCGTCTCCGACACGATTGCCCTGCGCAAGGCGCGCATGGACAAGGGCGAGGCGGTGCCGAGCGATTTCCTGACGCTGCTTCTGCGCGCCGAAGGTCCGGAAGGCCTGAGCCGTTCCGAGATCGAAGACAACATCATCACCTTCATTGGCGCCGGTCACGAAACCACGGCCCGGGCGCTTGGCTGGACGCTCTATCTGCTGGCCAAGGCCCCCGAAGAGCGTGCGCGTGTTGAGGCGGAAATCGACGCCTTTTTCGAAAAGGGCGGGCGCGATCTCCCGCCGCATGAATGGCTGGCAAGTCTGCCTTTTACGCGCGCGGCTTTCGAGGAAGCGATGCGTCTTTACCCGCCTGCGCCATCGATCAATCGCGAGGCGGCGGAGAATGATCGCTATGGCGATCTGGCAATACCGAAAGGCGCAACGGTGCTTGTCATGCCGTGGGTGATCCACCGTCACCGCCTCTACTGGGATCAGCCGGATGCTTTCATGCCGCAGCGCTTCTGGCCGGAAAACCGCGACCGGCTCGACCGTTTCCAGTATCTGCCCTTCGGCGCGGGACCGCGCGTCTGCATCGGGGCGAGCTTTGCCTTGCAGGAAGCGGTGATTGCGCTGGCGACTTTGCTCGACGGTCACCGCTTCGACGTGCTGGAAACCACCAGACCGTGGCCGGTGCAAAAGCTCACCACGCAGCCGCAGGGCGGTCTGCCCATGAAGGTGGTGAGGCGATAGCAAAAAGCCCGGCCAAGCCGGGCTTTTCTGTGTCTTACAGCCGTTCTGCATGCCAGCGCAGATGGTCATCCATGAATGTCGAAATGAAGAAATAGGAATGATCATAGCCCTCGCGCATGTTGAGCGCGAGCGGAATGCCAGCTTTCTTGCAGGCTTCTTCCAGCAGCCACGGACGCAAGCCGTCGTTCAGGAAACCGTCTGCGGTGCCCTGATCGACCAGAAATGCCGGGAATTTGTAGCCATCCTCGATCAGCAACGACGCATCATAGGGACGCCATGCACGTTCTTCCGGTCCGAGATATTTTTCCAGCGCCGGTTTCGACCATCCGGCGGTCGATGGCTGCACGATCGGCGCGAAAGCCGAGGCCGACTTGAAGCGGTCCGGGTTTTTCAGCGCAATCGTCAGCGCGCCATGACCGCCCATGGAATGGCCGGTGATGGCTTGCCGCGCCATATCCAGCGGAAACTCAGCCGCAACCAGATCGGTCAGTTCCTGCGTGATATAGCTGTACATCTGGTAGTTCCTGGCGAAAGGCGCCTGCGTCGCATCGACATAAAAGCCTGCGCCCTTGCCGAACTGCCAGTTCTCCGGTTCGTCCGGAACATCATCACCGCGCGGGCTCGTATCCGGGCAAATAACGGCAATTCCCAGTTCTGCGGCCAATTGCCGATATTCGCCCTTGTCCATCACGTTTTGATGCGTACAGGTCAGGCCGGATAGATACCAGAGCACCGGCACCGGACCATCCTTGGCCTGCGGCGGCAGGAAGACGGCAAAGGTCATATCGCACTGGCAGGTCGCGCTTTTGTGCCGGTAGACGCCTTGCGTCCCGCCAAAGCACTTGGCTGTCGAAATTGTTTCGAGGGTCGTTGTCATGTGAATTCCAGTTCCTGATTTTGCGCGCGGGCCGGGCTATTCAGCTGCCGAGCGCGACGGCGGCATTGACCGCTGCCGCGACGAGAATGGTGTTGAAGAAATAGGATACCACGCTGTGCATCAGTGTCAGCCGCCGCATGGCGGTGGTGGTGACGCCCGTATCGGAAGTCTGCGCGGTCATGCCGATGACATAGGCGAAATAGGCGAAATCCCAGCCCGATGGTTCCTGCGTGCCGGGAAAGTCGAACCCGCCGCGATGGCGGCTGGCGTGGCCGTTGTCGTCACCGGCTGGTTCCTGCGGTTGCCAGAAGGCATGGGCGTAGTGAATGGCCGTCATCATGTGGATGGTCGCCCAGCCGAGCGGCACCGATGCAAGCGTGGTCACCAGCGCCAATGCATCCGCCTTCGGCTGCCGGTTGAGCAGGATGAACAGCGAGGCCACTGCGACGATAACGGTTGCGAAAGTCACCAGAAAGATGATCCAGGCCGGTTCATCGGCGGCGGCGGCGTGCTTTTTGAGAAAAGCGGCGGTGAGCTTCGGAATGGCCACAAGCGCCAGCACCAGATAAAGCACGAAGAATGTGTCCGCCCCGATCACCGGCGCCAGCGGACTGTCGAATAGCCAGGCGATGATAAAGGCCGCTGCGCCGCCGATGGCCGCAAGATAAAAGGACATATGGCGGCGCAGCAGAAACATCAGTTGCTCTTTTCCCGGCGTTCCAGCCGCATGTCCACATGCGGGATGCCGTCTTCCAGATATTCATCCGAAATGACTTCAAAACCGAACGAGCCATAGAATTTCTGCAAATGGCTCTGGCCACCGAGCTCAATGGCGATGCCGGGAAAATGCTGTTGCGTGAAGGCAATCGCTTCCTGCATCAGCCTTCGGCCAAGTTGGTAGCCCCGGTAATCCGGGGCCACGACCACACGCCCGATCTTGGCAGGTTTGCCATCACTTTCCGGCGGCAGAACCCGCAAGGCGGCTGCGAGTTCTTCGCCGTCAAGAATGCGCAGGTGGAACGCGCCAATGTCCTTGCCATCGATTTCGGGATAGGGGCATTTCTGCTCCACCACGAAAATATCCACGCGCAATTTCAGCAGCGCATAAAGCGCGCGCGGCGTAAAATCGTCCAGCTCATCCCAGCGGGATATCAGCGTTTTTTCGCTCATCAGTAGACAATCACCGAACGGATCGACTTGCCTTCATGCATCAGGTCGAAGGCCGTGTTGATTTCATCGAGCGGCATGGTGTGGGTGATCAGATCGTCGATGTTGATCTTGCCGTCCATGTACCAGTCGACGATCTTCGGCACGTCGGTGCGGCCGCGCGCGCCGCCGAAGGCGGTGCCTTTCCAGACGCGGCCCGTGACCAGCTGGAATGGACGCGTGGCGATTTCCTTGCCAGCTTCCGCAACGCCGATAATGATGGATTCACCCCAGCCGCGATGGCAGCATTCCAGCGCCTGACGCATGACATCGGTGTTGCCGGTGGCGTCGAAGGAATAGTCCGCGCCGCCATCGGTCAGGTCTTGAATCGCCTGAACCACCTTGTCATTGCCGATTTCACGCGGGTTGACGAAGTCGGTCATGCCGAACTTCTTCGCCATTTCGACCTTGGCCGGGTTGATATCAACGCCGATGATCTTGTCCGCGCCGACCATGCGCGCGCCCTGAATGACATTGAGGCCGATGCCGCCGAGGCCGAATACCACCACATTCGAACCCGGACGAACCTTTGCCGTATAGATCACCGCGCCGATGCCGGTGGTGACGCCGCAGCCGATATAGCAAATCTTGTCGAAGGGCGCGTCTTCACGCACCTTGGCGACGGCGATTTCCGGCAGAACAGTGAAGTTCGAGAAAGTCGAGCAGCCCATATAATGGAACACTTCGCCGCCATCGCAGGAAAAGCGCGTGGTCTTGTCCGGCATCAGGCCCTGACCTTGCGTGGCGCGGATCGAGGTGCAGAGGTTGGAGCGCTGCGACAGGCAGGTTTTGCACTGGCGGCATTCCGGCGTGTAAAGCGGGATGACATGGTCGCCCGGCTTGACGGAGGTCACGCCTGCGCCAACTTCGCGCACGATGCCCGCGCCCTCATGGCCGAGAATGGCCGGGAACTTGCCTTCGGAATCGAGGCCCGACAGCGTATAGGCGTCGGTGTGGCACACGCCGGTCGCCATGATTTCGACCAGCACTTCACCGGCCCGCGGTCCGCCGATTTCGACGGTTTCGATGGTGAGCGGCTTTTTTGCCTCCCAGGCAACGGCTGCACGTGATTTCATGACGATGTTCCTTCTGGATCTGGAGCGCATCCCGAGAATTTTGAAACTATCTTCCGACAGGATGGGCTCAAAAACAAATAGTTAGTCCGGTTTGGCGCCCTATTTCAGATAGGT
Organism: Ochrobactrum sp. C6C9; assembly: GCF_022627935.1. Classification (NCBI taxonomy): domain Bacteria; kingdom Pseudomonadati; phylum Pseudomonadota; class Alphaproteobacteria; order Hyphomicrobiales; family Brucellaceae; genus Ochrobactrum; species Ochrobactrum sp. C6C9. The sequence continues at coordinate 91,437 of NZ_JABXGB010000005.1, forward strand.
GCGCAAAATCTGCATGATTTGATCGATCTCGGCGTCCGGGTCTGTCGCGACATCCCGCACAATGGTCTCACGCGCTTGCCCGAATGTCTCGCGGAAGTGACTTTCCAGAACTTCCGCCATCAGCCCGTTGGCCGCGCCGCGCAAGGCTGCGATCTGTTGCAACAGCGCCGCGCATTCCGTGCCCGCTTCCACGGCGCGTTCCAACGCTTCCGCCTGTCCGCGAATGCGGCGAAGGCGGGTTAGCGCACGCTTTTTATCGTCCGGTGAATGCGGCATGAATCCTCTCGATTTTGCGAAAATCTATATACTATGGGGGAGTATGTCAATTGCTCCTGAAGCGTCTTTTTCAGGAAAGGATTTGCGCGTGCGGCCAGATACGCGCAAACCTTTCAGGCCGGTATCAGGCAGGTTTTTGCTGGCGCATATGGATCAGCGGGTAGGGGCGTCCCTGATCGTCGGTTTCGGAACGTCCGGTTTCGATGAAGCCCATATGCCGGTAGAAGCCGACGGCCTGAACGTTCTGCTCGTTCACATCGACGGTCAGCGTGCCGCCATTGAGGGATTGCGCGTGGGCGATGAGCCGCTTGCCAATGCCCTTGCCGCGCTGGTCTGCCGCGATGAACAGGCTGTCGATCTGATTGTCGGTCAGCCCCATGAAGCCGACAGGCCTTCCGTCGTCTTCGATGACCCAGACTTCAGCATTAGGCAGATAATGCTCGGATACGAGGGTTTCTATTTCCCGGAAATCCTCGGGACTAAGAAAGTCATGCGTGGCGCGCACGCTGGCCCGCCAGATTTCAGTGAGAGCAGGCGCGTCGGTCGCGCTCGATAGGCGGATATGGGGCATGTGTGTTCCTGACAGAATAGGTGTGAAAGCACGCTCTTCTACCACCTTATCAGTTCGGACTTGAAGAAGCCGATTTTGCTTTTCTCCCAGACCGTTCCGTGGGCCGGAAGAGCCGCGCTGTGCCTCTGCCATGGACTGTTGGAAACGGTGCTCCATCCCTTTTGCGCCATGCCGGGTAGGCGCGGCAGGATCAGAAAACTCAAATCATCGAAACTCTTGATCGTTTCGCACCAGATTGCCGCACCCACGCCCGCAATATGCGCGTTCTTGCCCCCGCCGGGCAGGGATTTGCCCGGATTCCAGTTATAATATTCCTCGACGGTCTGGGGCCGATAGGTGCGCAGTCCAAGGCGTGCCTTGAGCGCGTTCTGCGCGGGCAGAATGGACGCTTCCTTATAGGGCACGTCGAGATAGCTATGGGCAAAAGGCGTGAGCAGGATCGGAAGCTCGCGCTCCATCGCGCGGTTGAGGTCGTTCAAACTGTTCTGGACATTCTTGACGACCATTTTCTGCAACTGGAGTGCCTGTTGCGATCCCATCTGCGCGCCGAGTTCCATATTGGCATATTTGGGGTCGGTGGAAATCCAGTGCTGAACGACGATATCGCGGTCAAGTCCGGCACGCATGGTTTCCTGACAGGCGATCGGCTTTTTCCCGGCCAGCACCGCCACCTTATGCTGATGCCGGACGAATTTCGTATAAAGCTGTTCCGGCATCCCGAAGGCTTCATCACCGCCGATATCGAGCCAGCGCCCGGGGAACACTTCCAACAGATAGGCTATGATCTCGTCATAGACTTTGAAGCTATCGGGCAGATCGGGGTTGAGCCAGGCGCGATGCTGCACCACCCCCGGCGTCAGTTCGAAACGCTGTACGTTGCTGCCCATCGCCAGTTCCGGGTGCAGCCTGATCAGTGCCGCGGCATGGCCGGGCGCGTCCGAAGATGGGATGACGGTGATGTGACGTGCCTGCGCATAGGCGACGATTTCGTTGAGATCGGCGCGGCTATAGATGGGCTCGTCATCCGGCTGTTTGCCATCCGGTCTAGCGGCTTCAATGCGCCAGGTCTCATCATCGGTGAGATGAAGATCGAGCGCGTTGAACTTGTAGAACGCAATCAGATCGATGACCGTCTTGATCTCGTCCGTGGTGAAATAATGCCGGGCAACATCGAGATGGAAACTGCGCCATTTGTAATGCGGACCGTCCACGATGCGGACAGCAGGAATTTCGATGCCGCTGGCATCCTGTTGCGGCGCGGTGGCGAAAAGCTGCAACAGCGTGGTCAGGCCCATGGCTAGCCCTTGCGAACTGTTCGCCCTGATGACCACCCCGGTTTCGTCTGCGTGCAGAAAATAGCGCTCGTCCAGATCGTCCTGCTCGGCGGGCGAGAGGCCCGTCGACCGGGGAGCCTCTTTGATTTCCGGTGTCGGACCGATTTCCAGATGAATGGCGCCCTTCGGTGAATTCGCGCTGGAACGGGGTGCGTTTACGAGTTTTATTTCCGAGAAGGGTCGTATTGCTTCTTTGAAAACGCGAATACTGTTTTCAATGGCGGGATCGTCATAGGTGATCCTGGCGCCGCTCTCGACGCGGAATTTTCCGCTCAAATTCCTGATCCTGTGCGGGGTCGGGATAAGAGGAATGGCTGCATCCGTGTCCTTCGCACCTGCATCGAAGAGGCCGGGAAAACCCGATGTCGCCAGACCGCCTGCGAGACTGGAAAGAATAAGTCCTTTTAAAAATTCTCTTTTGCTAATATTCATCCCGATTAATTCCCCAGTTTTCTTAATTTTATCAATACTATGCATAATTATACGAATAAAATATAAAGAAATACTTTTGTGAAGTCTTGTAGGATGCGGGGGCCTGTTCGGTCGGGTTTCGAATATGGATAATGGCCAGCACTTGTGTGATAAGCACAAATGCTGCTGCCCCCTGATCGACGGATATTCTTTTGACGCGCTTGCCTGATCTTCCCGTTACCCGCATTCTGCCGCAACTGGATACGGCCATGGACACCCATGCAAGCGCGGTTCTGGTCGCGCCGCCGGGTGCGGGCAAGACGACGCTGGTGCCGATCCATATGCTGGATGCGCAGTGGCGCGGCGATGGCATGATCGTGCTTCTGGAGCCGAGGCGACTTGCTGCCCGCGCGGCTGCCCGTCGCATGGCCGAGCTTTTGGGCGAGGAGCCGGGCGAAACGGTCGGCTACCGGATGCGTCTGGAGAGCAAGGTCTCGGGCAGGACGAAAATCCTTGTCGTCACTGAGGGCGTCTTTGCGCGGATGATCCTTGATGATCCGGACCTCAAGGGTGTGGCGGCAGTGCTGTTCGACGAGTTTCACGAGCGCAGCCTCGATGCGGATTTCGGGCTGGCGCTGGCGCTCGATGTGCAGGCGGCCTTGCGCGACGATCTGAAAATTCTGGTCATGTCGGCAACGCTCGACGGTGCGCGTGTGGCCGCACTCCTCGGCGATGCGCCAGTGATTGAAAGCGAGGGCCGGGCCTTCCCTGTCGATATTCGTTATCGCGAACGAAAAGCCGACGAGCGGGTGGAAGACGCGCTGGCGCGGAGCATTCGCGACGCGCTGGCCGATGAGACCGGTAGCATTCTGGCTTTCCTGCCGGGGCAGGGCGAAATCGAGCGCACGGTGCGCCTTCTGGAAGATCGCGTGCCGGCCCATGTGATACTCGCGCCGCTTTATGGCGCGATGGAAGGCCGCGATCAGGACGCGGCAATCAAGCCGGCACCGGAAGGCAGGCGCAAGGTGGTTCTGGCGACCTCGATTGCTGAAACCTCCATCACGATCGACGGCGTGCGCGTGGTGATCGACAGCGGGCTTGCTCGCCTGCCGAAATATGAACCAGCCACCGGCCTGACACGGCTGGAAACGGTGCGGACCTCGCGCGCAAGCGCCGATCAGCGGGCGGGCCGCGCCGGGCGAACGGAGCCGGGCATGGCCATTCGCCTCTGGCATCAGGGGCAGACGGCATCGTTGCCCGCCTTTTCTCCGCCCGAAATTCTGGAGGCCGATCTATCCGGCCTTGTGCTCGACAGCGCCGCTTGGGGCGTGACCGATCCGGCAACACTTGCCTTTCTCGATGCGCCGCCGAAACCGGCACTGAATGAAGCCCGTGCTCTGTTGCGCAGGCTTGGCGCGCTCGACGAGGCCGGGCGTTTGACCCCCGACGGAGAAGCCATGCGCCAGCTCGCCCTGCCTGCGCGTCTTGCCCATATGGTGGCCGAGGCGGGCAAGCGCGGCGAAGTTTTAAAGGCTGCCGAACTGGCGGTGCTCTTAACCGAGCGTGGTCTTGGCGGTAACGAAACCGATCTCGATACGCGCTTTTCGCGCTTTCGCAATGATCGTTCGGACCGTGCTCAAAGGGCCAAGGGTCTGGCAAAGCGCCTTGCCGCGAATGTGCCCAATCAGGGCGCGCCCGCTGGATCAGGCATCGGGCGCATGCTGATAGACGCCTATCCTGACCGCATCGCCAGAGCGCGCGGCCAGACCGGACAATTCCTGTTGGCCAACGGTCGCGGCGGCGAGGTGGATAGCGCGATCAGCCTCAGTCGTGCACCCTGGCTGGTCGTGGCGGATATGTCCGGCAAGGCGGGCCGTGCGCGTGTTCTTTCGGCTGCCGAAGTGTCGGAAGCGGAAATCCGGTCAGCTCTCGGCGAGCGGATCGAGAGCGGGCGACAGGTCGTCTATGACCCCGAAAAGAACGCGCTCAGGGCGCGTGAAGCCGTGCGCATCGGCGCCATCGCCCTTTCGGAAAAGCCACTGGCCGCGCCATCGGGCAGCGCTGCCGATGAGGGCGTGATCGCCGCCCTGCGCGAACATGGGCTTGGCATTCTGCCCTGGGGCAAGGAAGCTGAAATTCTGCGTCGCCGTCTTGGCTGGCTTTATCGCGGGCTTGGCGATCCATGGCGATCCATGGACGACGAGCATCTGCTGGAGACGCTGGAAGACTGGCTGCTGCCCTTCCTCACCGGTGAAGCGCAACTCGACCGCATTCCGGGTCACGTGCTGAAAAACGGCTTGATGAGCCTTGTGCCCTTCGATCTTCAGCGCAGTGTGGATCAACTCGCGCCAACGCATTTCACCGTGCCTACCGGCTCGCATATTCCAATCCGCTACGATGCCGAAGAGCCGGTGCTGGCCGTCCGCGTGCAGGAACTGTTCGGACTTGGTGTGCATCCATCTATCGCCAATGGCAAGGTGCCTTTGCTGCTGGAACTTCTGTCGCCCGCCCATCGCCCGATCCAGATCACCCGCGATCTGCCGGGCTTCTGGAAAGGATCATGGGCCGATGTCCGGTCCGACATGCGTGGGCGCTATCCAAAACATGTCTGGCCGGAAGACCCGGCCAATACGGAAGCGACCCGCCGGGCAAAGCCGCGCGGAACCTAACACGAAGCATTAACCGCCTGCGACCGGATAACGCAGTTCCGCTTGCATTCCTGTCTTCGCTTGCCCCATAAGGGGCGGGATAGAGGGACAGCAGAAAATGCACGCAGAGTTCGAGAACCGCGCTTCCAATCTTTCGCGCCGCCCGCGTTTGACCACGCTGGTTCGTGTGCGCTGGCTGGCCATCGCCGGACAGACGGCAGCCGTCATGCTGGTGGCGCTTTACCTGCAATTCCCCTTTGCAGTCGGTATCTGTTTTGCGCTGATTGCCTGCTCGGCCTGGCTCAATCTCTATCTGGCCTTTCGTTTTCCGACCAATCACCGGCTGAACCCGGAAGCGGCGAGCCTTGTGCTGGCCTTCGATATTCTGCAACTGGCGGGCCTGCTTTATCTCACCGGCGGGTTGCAAAACCCCTTCGTCATCCTGATGATCGTGCCGGTCATCATTTCGGCCACCTCGCTTTCAGCCCGGCACACGCTCGCGCTGGCTTTACTGGTCGTGGCCTGCACATCGGTGCTTTCGGTGCGGCACGAGCCGCTGCCCTGGTATCCGGGGCAGGAACTGAACCTGCCCTTCCTGTTCGTGATCGGCATCTGGTGCGCGATCACCTCGGCACTGGGCTTTACCGGTGTCTATGCCTATCGCATCGCGGAAGAAGCGCGCCAGCTGGGCGATGCTTTGAGCGCTGCGGAACTCATTCTCCAGCGCGAACATCACCTCACCGCTCTGGATGGTCTCGCCGCTGCTGCCGCTCACGAGCTGGGAACGCCGCTCGCCACCATCGCGCTGGTGGTGAAGGAAATGCAGCGTTCCTATGCCAAAAATCCGGTTGATACGGGGCTTGGCGAAGACATTGCGCTTTTGCATTCGCAGACGCAGCGCTGCCGTGAAATTCTGCAACGGCTGACCAGCTTGTCCTCGGAAAACGAGGAGCATATGTCGCGCCTGCCATTGTCCTCGCTGATCGAGGAAGTGATTGCACCGCATCGCAATTTCGGTGTCACCATCGACGTGGAGAAGGTGGAAGGGCCGAAGCCCGAGCCGGTCACGCGGCGCAATCCCGGCCTGCTTTATGGCCTCGGCAATCTGGTAGAAAATGCTGTCGATTTCGCGCGCGGCAATGTCAGTGTCACCTGGGGCTGGACCGACAATCAGGTCAGCGTGACCATTCAGGACGATGGCGAAGGTTTCAAGCCGGAAATCCTCGACCGCATCGGTGAGCCCTATATGACCAGCCGCGACAGCACCCGCAATGGCGGCGGGCTTGGCCTTGGCCTGTTTATCGCAAAAACCTTGCTGGAGCGTTCCGGCGCACAGATTGCGTTCCGTAATCGAAGCAATCCGGGGCAGGGGGCAGAAGTCAAAGTGGTTTGGCCGCGTTCAACCTTCACCCACGTCTGACGCAAAACCGCCTCGCAAAATTGTTTTTGCTCAACTTCTTGTGTTGTCTTTTAGAATTATTAATCAAATACAATGATTTATAGTCTGGCGTAAAATTCATGGCCGTAGAAATTGCTTCAACGATTCAATGGCTATTTGACTTTTTGACGCAGGGGTATCAATAAGGGATCAAAAATACAGGCAGGAAGCACCCGATGGACGACTTGAAGCAGGAAGACAGCGAAGCCATAGGCAACGACCCCACCCTCCTTCTGGTTGATGACGACAAACCTTTCTTGCAACGCCTGGCCCGCGCCATGGAAAGCCGGGGCTTTCAGGTGACCACAGCGGAATCGGTTGAAGAAGGCATCGCCGCCGCCAAGGCCGCAGCGCCCGCCTATGCCGTGGTCGATATGCGGCTGGGAGACGGCAACGGTCTCGACGTCATCGAGGCCATTCGCCTGCGTCGTTCCGATACGCGTGCCATCGTCCTCACCGGTTATGGCAATATCGCCACCGCCGTGAATGCGGTTAAGCTCGGAGCCATCGACTATCTGTCGAAGCCTGCCGATGCGGATGAAGTCTTTGCAGCCCTGACCCGCCGTCCGGGCGAAAAAGTCGCTCCGCCGGAAAACCCGATGTCTGCCGATCGCGTCCGCTGGGAGCATATCCAGCGCGTTTACGAGATGTGCGAGCGCAATGTTTCGGAAACCGCGCGCCGTCTCAACATGCATCGCCGTACCTTGCAGCGCATTCTCGCCAAGCGCGCGCCGCGCTGAGGCCTTGATTCTGCATTTTGGCGTTCGCCCGCCGAAAATTAGTAATTTCTTAATTCAGTGAAAAATCCAGTAAAACCTCCGTGTTTTGCTGGATTTTTTTATTAGAGGGGATTTCAAAGGTAATTTCCCTATATTGTGTATCATTCCTAGTGGATTGTTCTAAAGTTGAATATAAAAATCTATAATAATAAGGCAACTAAGGCACATCCCGAAAAGTGTGAAACGGTTTTCGGATAAGATGTGCTCCAAAAACAAATAGTTAGAGCGGTCCTGGTGCCGCTCTAGGGGCATTCGGAGGAGAATGCTGCGCCTTGTTCCATCGCAGCCCGGTTCTCTTGTGCTCGAATGCGCTATCTAACATTCAAGGCAACACATGACTGCTCATACTGATGCACCTTCGAGCGCCACCGCCCGCCGGCGAGCGCTTATCGCCAGCTTGACTGGCAGCTCCATCGAATGGTTCGACTACTTTCTCTACGGCACAGCCGCCGCGCTTGTTTTCAACAAGCTGTTCTTCCCCAACTTCGACCCTGTCGTCGGGTTGATGCTGTCTTATCTGTCGTTTTCGCTGACCTTCTTCATCCGTCCGCTGGGCGGCGTGATTTTCGCGCATATCGGCGACCGTATAGGCCGCAAGAAGACGCTGGTCATCACGCTGTCGCTGATGGGCGGTGCAACCGTTCTCATCGGTCTGCTGCCGACCTATGAGCATATTGGCGTCTGGGCACCCATTTTGCTGATCCTGCTGCGCATGGTGCAGGGGCTCGGCATTGGCGGCGAATGGGGCGGTGCTCTGCTGCTGGCCTATGAATATGCACCTGCCAATCGCAAAGGCTTCTTCGGTAGCGTTCCGCAGGTCGGCGTAACCATCGGCATGTTGCTGGCGACGCTTTCGGTCAGCCTGATGGTCACCCTGCCGGATGAATCCTTCATGGCCTGGGGCTGGCGCGTTCCCTTCGTGCTGAGCGCGGGTCTGGTTTTCCTCGGCCTTTGGATCCGTAACGGTCTCGACGAGACGCCGGAATTCAAGCAGGCGAAGGAAAGCGGCAATGTCGCCAAGATGCCGCTCATTGAAACCCTTCAGAACCATTGGCGCGAAGTGCTGATCGCCGCTGGCCTGAAGGTCGTGGAAACAGCACCGTTCTACATCTTCTCTACCTTCGTGGTGAGCTATGCGGTGAGCACACTTGGCTTCGAAAAGAGCGCGGCGCTGAACGCCGTGATGATCGGCGCGCTGGTCGCTTCAATCCTGATCCCGACCATGGGTCTCGTGTCCGATTATGTTGGCCGCAAGACGGTCTATGTCGTCGGCTGCATCCTGCTCGGCCTGTTCATCGTTCCCTACTTCATGCTGCTCGACACCAAGACCGTCTGGGGCCTGACGCTGGCAACGGTTATCAGCTTCGGCGTTCTCTGGTCGCCGATCACCGCTGTTCTGGGCACGCTGTCGTCGGAAATCTTTGCGACCAAGGTGCGCTATACCGGCATCACGCTCGGCTACCAGCTGGGTGCCGCGCTGGCTGGCGGTACTGCGCCGCTGATCGCCACCTGGCTGCTCGCCAAATATGAAGGCAGCTGGCATGCGGTCGCGGTCTATCTGCTGGTGACGGTGCTGATTTCTCTGGTCGCCATCATCGCGATCAGCCGCAGCCGTTCGCGCCAGTAAGCGCCGCTGCTAAAACATTGAAAAGCGGGGAAACCACATCGGTTTCCTCGCTTTTTGTTTAAAAATCGCCGCCCGGCATTTCCAGTCCGGAAAGCTCGGCATAGGTGAGGCGCGCCGCGCCCGCCCGGGCAAAGCGCAGCATCAGCGCCTTGCGGGTAGCACCTGCCAGCTTGTGTTCAGGCGCATCGCGCAGGATTTCCGCGCCATAACCGTCAGAGAGAATGAAGCCGCATTCCTCCGGGAATATCTCACGCGGCACCGCCGGATGGGTGGCGAAAAACAGCCGGTCGCAATAGGCGCGATAGTCCGGCCATTTGCGATCCGCCTTCCAGTCCTCAATCGACGACTTGATCTCGACAATCCAGATTTCGCCCTTGCGGCTGACCGCAATCAGATCGGCGCGGCGGCCGGATGCAAGCGGCAGCTCCGGCAAGGTCGCAAGCCCCATATCCAGAAACAGGCGCTGCACACCACGGCGCACAAGCATGGCGTTGTCTGATTGCCGTCCGTCGGACAGCGGATGGGTCTGGTTGGGAATCACGATGGGCATGGCGGCATTTTGCGTGCGGTTTCAAAGCGAAACAACTGAAAACGCGCGATTCTTTGTGGCGATTTTTGAGTATTGGGCCGTCAAACAAGGCGAAAAAAGGCAGAAAAATGGCCTAATAAAGAATTTTTCAATTTACGGTTAACGTACAGTTAACAATACTGCCGCATCTTCAAGCATGAATGGGCGATTCGCTCCTTTTGACGGCACATTGATTCTATCTTGGGGGAATGCATGAATTCTCGCGTCCTTAAACTGACGACGGCACTTTTTCTTGCAGGCGGACTTGCTGGCTGCTCTACTGTCGGCGGAACGTTCTACACAGCCTCTTACTCGTCGGTCACCGATGCTGGCTATGTGCTTCCCGCCATTCCGAGCGAAAAGATACCGGCGCAATATCGTCGCCAGATCGTGAAGTATCAGACCGATGAAGCCCCCGGCACCATCATCGTCGATACGCAAGCGAAGTTCCTCTATTACATCATGCCGGATGGCAAGGCGATGCGCTATGGCATCGGCGTCGGGCGTGAAGGGTTTGGCTGGTCGGGCACGGCCCGCGTTGCCATGAAGCGCGAATGGCCGACCTGGACGCCGCCATCGGCAATGATCAAGCGTCAGCCGGAACTGGCGAAGTTCCGCAATGGCATGGACCCGGGCCTCAAGAATCCGCTCGGCGCGCGTGCGCTCTATCTGTTCAACAAGGGTGGTGATACCGGCTATCGCCTGCACGGGACGCCGGAATGGTGGACCATCGGCAAAGCCATGTCGTCGGGCTGCATCCGTCTGATGAATCAGGATATCATCGATCTCTATGATCGTGCCGAACAGGGCGCAAAGGTTATCGTGAAGCAGTAAATAATGCTATATCGGCGATACACGACATTAAAGTGGTGATCGTGTATCGCCGAACTTATTTTCAAATAGTTTAAAGTCTGTTTTCAGAGCAGTGCGGGAAATATATCTGCATATTGCAGAATGACATCTGAAACGGAGTGCATAAAGTATCCATATGCCTCCTTTAGTTCTTCCAAGTCTGAACTGCCGATCGGTATATGAAACATCATGTCCTCTTTCTTGAAACATGAGTGAATCTATACTTTTTACGGGGCGCTGCAATCGCCATAGTTTGGTACACGATAAGTACGATGATATCGCTTATACTTAATATACGATATGCGCCAGGACGGCGTTGAGCGCGGCGCTTTCATAAAAAAACGCCGGTCTGGCGATCCGGCGTTTTTCAGATTTCAGTTTGTGAGACCGATCAGATCTGTTCGACCTGCTGCACTTCCGGCACGAAGTGACGAAGCAGGTTCTGGATACCGTGCTTCAGCGTCGCGGTCGACGACGGGCAGCCCGAGCAGGCGCCCTTCATGTTGAGAAACACGGTGCCGTTTTCGAAGCCACGGAAAGTGATGTCGCCGCCATCCTGCGCAACGGCAGGGCGAACGCGGGTTTCGATCAGTTCCTTGATGGTTTCGACGATTTCGGTATCGGCCTCATCGAAGAATTCTTCATCTCCATGAGCGGCTGCGGCGTCTGCATTGGAGTTGTCAGCCATGGCCGAGGCGCCCGACATGAAATGCTCCATGATCGTGCCGAGGATTGCAGGCTTCAGGTGCTGCCATTCGCCATCGTCCTTGGTGACGGTAATGAAGTCATAGCCGAAGAAAACGCCGGTAACGCCCGGAACGGCGAACAGCTTGGCTGCCAGCGGCGACGTGTTGCCGGCGGATGAAGCATCGCGGAAATCGGCGGTGCCTTCCGGCATGACCACCTTCCCGGGCAGAAACTTCAGGGTCGCCGGATTGGGCGTGGTTTCAGTCTGGATGAACATGCCAGTTCTCCGCTTTCAATTTTGGAACTGTTCTAATAATAGCGAAACCGCGCAGAAACAAGGGCTGTCGCTCTCAGGCGCGTTTCAGTTGCTATCAATATAGGGTGATTGCACAACAGTTGCAAATTCGTCAGGCCGTGGCGAAAAGAGTGATTTTCGAGTACCGGAGCGGAACGTATTTAAAGGTACGTGAGCACCGGAAGCCTCGCATAATCCCGAAAAGTTGCAGACTTTTCGGATCAGATTATGCGAACGCAAAACTCAAAATTGCTCTTTGCAGCCCGGCATCACGAAGAATGCAACTGTTGCGTCAGGTCACCGCATCAATGTCGTCATCGGTCAACCCTGCGGGAACAACGGTGACGGGGATGGGAAACTGGGCGCGGCCAGCCAGCGATTGCACGAGAGGGCCGGGGCCTTCCTTGCCGGAACCGGCAGCGAGAACCAGAATGGCAATGTCCTGGTCTTCCTCGATCAGGCTGAGCAGCTCTTCCGCTGTCTGGCCTTCACGGATGCTAAGTTCGGGTTCGATGCCCTGATCTTCACGTACGACGGCGGCGAATTTTTCCAGCGCGGATCGCGCTCGATCCTGCGCTTCGGCACGCATGATTTCGCCGACGCCCAAAATTTGCTGGAAATCGGAGTCATCAATAACGAAAAGCAGAATGAGCGAGCCGCTCGTGTTTTTGGCACGGCGTGCGGCATAGGCGACAGCGCGCCCGCATTCGGGCGTTTCATCGATGACGGCGAGAAATTTGCGTCGGTGACCGGATTCCCGGCTTAGTCGTTTGGATACCATGGCCGCAATTTGCCATCAGGATTGGCCGCCTGCAAGCCAGCATTCTTTGCTATGGCCCTGAACAGCAGGCAATTTCACAAAAACAAGGGCGACCGCAAAAAACCAGTCGCCCTTGGTGACGCTGTTGAAAATCAGTTCTGCAACCAGCCGATAATGTCGCGCACATCGCGCATGGTCTTCTCGGCGATCACACCTGCGCGCTCGCCGCCGTCCCGCAAAACGCTGTCGATATGGGCCGGATCGGCCACCAGACGGCGCATTTCATGGGTGATCGGCGAAAGCTTCGTCACGGCCAGTTCGGCCAGTGCCGCCTTGAATTCCGAGAACTGGCGCCCGCCAAATTCGCCAAGGATATCTTCCTTCGACTGCGAGGCGAGAGCCGCATAGATTCCGACCAGATTGTCCGCTTCCGGACGACCGGACAGACCATCCAGTTCCGATGGCAGGCCATCGGAATCGGTCTTGGCCTTGCGGATCTTCTTGGTGATCGTTTCTTCGTCGTCGATCAGATTGATGCGCGACAGGTCCGACGGATCGGATTTCGACATTTTCTTGGTGCCGTCGCGCAGCGACATGATGCGCATAGCCGGACCCGAAATCATCGGTTCGGTCAGCGGGAAGAAGCCCGAAACCTTCTCGTCGCCCACCTGCATATCCACGCCGATGCCAAGCGATGCAATACGGTCGGAATAGTCATTGTTGAATTTTTGCGCGATATCGCGCGTCAGCTCCAGATGCTGCTTCTGGTCTTCGCCAACGGGCACGGCGGTGGCGCGATAGAGCAGAATGTCGGCAGCCATCAGGCTCGGATAGGCAAAGAGGCCCAGCGAAGCATTTTCGCGGTCCTTGCCGGCCTTGTCCTTGAACTGCGTCATACGGCTCATCCAGCCGATGCGCGCAATGCAGTTGAACACCCAGGCCAGTTCCGCATGCTGCATGACACGGCTCTGGTTAAAGACGATGCTCTTCTGCGGATCAATGCCGGAAGCCAGAAACGCCGCCGTCACTTCGCGGGTGGATTGCAGCAGTTCAGCCGGGTCGGGCGACACGGTCAGCGCGTGCATGTCCACGACGCAATAAATGCATTCTTGGGTCTTCTGGACCTCGACCCACCGCTTGATCGCCCCCAGATAATTGCCGAGGTGGAGATTTCCGGTCGGTTGGACGCCGGAGAAGACAAGCGGTTTGAACGTGCTCATGGTTCTATCCTAAAAATGAACCCCTGCCGGTGGAGAGCAGGGGGCTTTGATGATGTGGCGTGTTTTCGCAGAGACGCAGAGGCGTTTCAAGGACAATTATGCGTCACTCTCGGGCTCTTTCTTGACCGCGCCGCGTTTGACATTGCGGCGGATCATGCCGGTATTTGCACCGCCGAGACCGAAGGCGAGGCCGAAATAGACAATCATCGCGGCAATCACCATGGCGCAGACTGTTCCGGCTCGAACGACAAAGGGCGCAGCGGAAGAAAGCTCATAGGCGAAATGGCCGATGGCATAATGAATGCCAAACGCCATGACGCCCGCCGCGATCAACAGGCGCGGAATGCGGGTGAGAAGCGGAATATCCTGTCCCCAATGGCCGCGTTTCACGAGCGTTGCAAACAGCAGAACGGCATTGACCCAGCCAGCCACGATTTCTGCTGTGGCGATGCCGGTCGGGCCGAGACGCGGGAACAGCGTGATGGCAAGCGAAACATTCACCGCAACGGAAATGGCCGCGAAGATCATCGGCGTACGCGTATCCTCGCGGGCGAAGAAGCCCGGAATAAACGCCTTGATCAGCACGAAGGCGGGCAGACCAAGACCGTAGATCGCCAGAATGTTGGAGACGACGATTGTGGAATCCGGGCTGAATTTGCCGCGCTCGAACAACAGCCGCACGATGGGCTCCGACATGACGAGCAGTGCGGCGGCGGCTGGTAGCGTGAGGAACAGCGTGAACTCGACCGAGCGGTTTTGCAGGTTCGAGGCTTCCTTCATGTGGCCGCCGCGCAAGGCGCGCGACAGTTCCGGCAGAAGCACGGTGGCAACTGCAATGCCCACGACGCCCAGCGGCAGCTGATAGATGCGGTCGGCATAGACCAGTGAGGAAACAGCGCCTTCCATGCCGGAAGCGATGTTGGTGTTGATGAGCAGGTTGATCTGCGTGATGCCCCCGGTGATTGCGGCGGGCAGCGCCAGCACCAGCAGCCGCTTGACGTTTGCAGTCAGGCGCGGACGGCGAAAGCCGATCTTGATGCCCGCATTGCGCACCGCGAGCCAGACGATGGCGAGCTGCACCAGACCTGCCGCCATGACGCCCCAGGACAGGCCGTAGCCGACAGTCAATGGATCATGACCGCGCCACCAGGCAAAGGCCAGAACGCCGATCAGGATGATGTTGAGGAAGACAGGCGCTATCGCTGCCGCGAAATAGCGGTGCAGCGAGTTGAGCATGCCGCCCATCATCGCCGCCAGCGACATGCAGGCGAGATAGGGGAACATGATGGTGGCGAGCCGCACCGTGTTGTCGAACTTCACCGGATCGTCCATGAAGCCCGGCGCAATGACGGTGCGCACGATAAACGGCATCGAAAGTTCCATCACGATGGTCAGCGCCAGCAGCACCGTGAACAGCACGCCGAACACTTCCTCGGAGAAGCGGCGGGCGCCGTCCATGCCGTTCTTTTCGATTTCCTTGGCGAAAAGCGGCACGAAGGCCGAGTTGAATGCGCCTTCGGCGAAAAGCCTGCGGAACGTGTTCGGAAAGCGGAATGCTGCGTTGAAAGCATCGGCCACCGGGCCGGTGCCGAGCGCTGCCGCCATGAACATCTCGCGGGTGAAGCCGAATATGCGGCTCATCAGCGTGCCGGATGCCACCGTGGCGAACTTTTTGACCAGACTCATGCTTTTGAGAAACCTAACTTATGCTGCCTGCGACGAGCGGCCATTGGCCTTGCTGCCGTTTTCGCCGCTGAGCAACGCAAGAACCTTGCGCCGGATATTGCCCTGGCGGGTGGCGTTTGAAATCTTGTGACCCACGAGGTCCGTTACATAAAAACTGTCGATGACCTTTTCGCCGAAGGTCGTGATATGCGCCGAAGCAATATCCAGCGAAAGGTCGGAAATAAGGCCAGTCAGTTCCGACAAAAGGCCGGGACGGTCCAGACCTTCCACTTCGATGACGGTGAACTTGTTCGACAGCGTGTTGTTGATCTCGACACGCGGTTCCACGGTGAAGGCCTTGGCGTTCTTCTTCGGCTTGGTGCGCTTGGCCAGCACATCGGGCAGATGCGCCTTGCCGGAAAGCACATCTTCGATCACCTTGCCCACGCGCTCGGCGCGGCGGCGTTCATCCTCATCCAGATCGAATTCGCGGCTGATCAGGATCGTATCGAGCGCGCGTCCGTCGCCGGTGGTGAAGATCTGCGCATCGACGATGTTGCCGCCTGCGGCAGCGCAGGCGCCGGTGATGATCGACAAGAGGCGCGGATGGTCGGGCGCAAGAACGGTGATTTCGGTCACGGCTTCGAAGCTCTGTGGCTTGGCCATGGTGGCAAGGGCGCGGCCCGCCCGGTCGGCTTCGCGGATGAAATGGGCGTGGCGCACCTGATCGTCTAGGCTGACGGTCAGGAAATAATTGATGTAATGCAGGCCAAGATAGGCGTCGCGCTCAGGCGTTGGCCAGTCGGAAAGCTTTTCGGCCAGCGCTTCACGGGCCTGCCGGTCGCGGTCGGCGCGCGACAGCTCGGAGAAGCCGCCGGTCAGCACCAGTTCGGTTTCATAGAAAAGCGTGCGCAGAAGCTGGCCCTTCCAGCCGTTCCAGACACCGGGGCCGACGGCCTTGATATCGCAGACGGTCAGGATCAGGAGCAGCTTCAGCCGTTCCATGGTCTGCACCGTGTCGCCAAAGTCGATGATGGTCTTGCGGTCGTTGAGATCGCGCGACTGGGCCACCATGCTCATGGTCAGATGTTCGCGCACCAGCCATTCCACCGTCTCCGTCTCGGAAGGGGAGAGGCCGAAGCGCGGGCAAAGCTTGCGGGCAATGCGGGCACCGGCAATCGAATGATCTTCCGGGCGACCCTTGGCGATATCGTGCAGGAGAAGTGCCACATAGAGCAGATTGCGGTCGCGCTTGATCGTGGTGATTAGATGGTTGGAAAGCGGATGCTCGTTTTCCAGTTCGCCATGCTCGATTTCCGACAGCACGGCAATGCAGCGTAAGAGATGTTCGTCCACCGTATAGTGGTGATACATGTTGAACTGCATCATGGCGACGATCTTGCCGAAATCCGGGATGAACTTGCCCAGCACGCCGGATTCGTTCATGCGGCGCAGGATCAGTTCGGGATTGCGCGGCGATGTCAGAACGTCGAGGAAAAGCTTGTTGGCTTCGGGGTTCTCGCGCAGATCGGCATTGATGAGTTTCAGCGAGCGGGTCAGCTGCTGCATCGCTTCCGGGTGAAACTCCAGCCCGTGCTTGTCGGCCAACTGGAAGATGCGGATGATATTGACCGGATCTTCCGAAAACACGTCGGGGCGCGCGGTGTTGATGCGATGGTTTTCGGAGACGAAATAGCCATCGGTCGAAAGCTTGCGCTTGCGGCGCGAAAAGGTGAGGAAAATGCGGTTGAAGCCCGGCACATGCTTGGCCTGTTCCTCTTCCAGCGCGGCGCAGATGATGCGGGTCAGGTCGCCGACATCCTTGGCCACGAGGAAATAATGCTTCATGAAGCGCTCGACATGGTTCTGTCCGGGATGCGCGGTATAGCCAAGGCGCTGGGCGATTTCCGGCTGAATGTCGAAGGAAAGGCGCTCTTCCGCTTTCAGCGTGGCGAAATGCATGTGGCAGCGCACAGCCCAGAGAAAATCTTCCGCCTTGTTGAAAATGCGCAATTCGGCACGTGACAGCACGCCGAGCTTGACCAGCTCTTCCTTGGTTTTGACGCGATAGAAATATTTGGCGATCCAGAACAGCGTATGCAGATCGCGCTGGCCGCCTTTGCCTTCCTTGACATTGGGCTCCACCAGATAGCGCGTCTCGCCCGCCTTGCGGTGGCGTTCGTCGCGCTCGGCAAGCTTGGCCTGGATGAATTCGGGCCCGGTATCCTTGACGATTTCCTCATCGAAGCGGGAGACGAGCGCGGTGAACAGATCCTTGTTGCCGGTGAGAAAACGCGCGTCGAGAATGGCGGTGCGGATCGTCATGTCTTCGCGCGACAGCCGGATGCACTCATCGATATTGCGTGTCGAGTTGCCGACTTTCAGCCCCATGTCCCAGAGCATGTAAAGCATATATTCGACGACCTGCTCGCCCCACGGCGTCTGCTTGTAGGGCAGCAGGAACAGAAGGTCGATGTCGGAACCCGGCGCCAGCCCGTTGCGCCCATAACCGCCGACTGCGACGATGGCCATGTTTTCCGCCTTGGACGGATTGACCATCGGATAGACCTTGGTGGTCGCAAATTCGAACAGCGCCTCAATCAGCGTGTCCATGAGATAGGAGAGGCGGCGGGCGCAGAGCGTGCCGCCGCCATCCTTCATCAGCAGCCCTTCCGCATTGGCGCGACCGCGTACCAGCGCATCTTTTAGCGCGTGCAGGACCACCTTGCGCACGGGAAGGCTCGTATAGCTTTCGTCGGTCGAATCCGCCAGCTCATTGAGCTTGCGACGGAGCGTTTCGGGATTGACGATCTCTTCCAGCTTCAGGTCGTGTGCGCTCATGCGGCTTGCAGGTCCGGCTTTTCGGGAAAGGAATTGCGGTGACAAGACTATCCTATAGCGGCTTTTACAATGGATGAATATGCAAAAGGAAAGGCCGGGTTTCCCCGGCCTTGTTTGTTATTATTCGCTAATATTTCAGTTCGTCGCATTATAGGCCGCGATAGCCGCCATATTGACGATATCGGAATCCTTCGCGCCGATGCTGACGATCTGCGCCGGCTTGTCGAGACCGACCAAAAGCGGGCCAATAATGGTCGCGCCGCCCAGTTCCTGCAACATATTGGCGGCAATCGACGCCGAATGATTGTCTGGCGTTACGATGACATTGGCGGGACCCGACAGGCGGATGAACGGATATTGTTCCATTAGCTTAGGGTTCAGCGCCACATCAGCGCTCATTTCGCCGTCGAATTCGAAATCGACATGGCGCGTGTGGAGAATGCGCACCGCTTCCTGAATGCGGGCCGAGCTTTCGCCGCCCATATGGCCGAAGGTCGAGAAGGCGGTGAGCGCAACGCGCGGCACATAGCCCATGCGACGCGCCATGCCTGCGGCTTCCACCGCAATATCGGCAAGCTCGTCGGCGGTCGGCTTTTCATGCACGGCCGTATCGGCGATGAACACGGTGCGACCGCGGCAGAGCGCGATGGAAACACCAACCACGCGATGGCCGGGCTTGGAATCGACCACGCGGCGCACATCTTCCAGGCCGACCGCGTAGTTGCGGGTCACGCCCGTCACCATGCCATCGGCATCGCCCAGCGCCACCATGCAGGCCGCGAAATGATTGCGGTCATTGTTGATGAGGCGGTGGCAATCGCGCGCCAGATAGCCCTTGCGCTGCAATTTCTCATAGAGATAGTCGGCATAGGCCGAATTGCGGCTGGAAAGGCGCGCATTGATGATCTCGATGCCGGGGCGGTCGAGGTCCATGCCTGCGGCTTTGGCAGTGTCCTTGATGCGCTCGTCGCGACCGACGAGGATGGCGGTGCCGAGCCCCTGATTCACATAGGAAACGGCGGCGCGCATGACCTGCTCTTCTTCACCTTCGGCAAAGACGATGCGCTTTGGCTGGCGACGCACACGCTCGTAAATCCCGCGCAGCGTCGAGGCGATCGGATCGCGGCGCGCCGACAATTCGCTCTTGTAGCCTTCAAGGTCGGTGATGATGTGACCGGCAACGCCGGTTTCAATCGCGGCCTTGGCGACGGCTGCCGAAACGGAAGCGAGCAGACGCGGATCGAACGGCACCGGAATGATATAGCTCGGGCCGAAGCGCGGGCGGCTGCCCTGATAGGCGGCGACCACATCGTCCGGCACGTCTTCGCGGGCAAGCTCCGCCAGCGCATTGACGGCGGCGATCTTCATCGCGTCGTTGATCGTCGTGGCGCGCACGTCGAGCGCACCGCGGAAGATGTAAGGGAAGCCAAGCACATTGTTGACCTGGTTCGGATAGTCCGAACGACCGGTGGCGACGATGGCGTCATCGCGAATGCGGGCGACTTCTTCCGGGGTGATTTCCGGGTCGGGGTTGGCCATCGCGAAGATGATCGGATTGGGCGCCATGGCGCGCACCATCTCTTCGGTCAGGGCACCCTTGGCCGAGAGGCCGAAGAACACATCCGCATCTTTCAGCGCATCGGTCAGCGAACGGCGGTCGGTCTTGACCGCATGCGCCGATTTCCACTGGTTCATGCCTTCTTCACGGCCCTGATAGACGACGCCCTTGGTGTCGCACAGGATGATGTTTTCCGGCGCAAAGCCCATGGCCTTGATCAGCTCGATACAGGCGATGCCCGCGGAACCTGCGCCATTGCAGACGAGCTTGGTCGTCTTCATGTCGCGTCCGGTCAGATGCAGCGAATTGATCAGACCGGCGGCAGCGATGATCGCGGTGCCATGCTGGTCGTCGTGGAAAACCGGAATGTCCATCAGCTCGCGCAGGCGCTGCTCGATGATGAAGCAGTCTGGCGCCTTGATGTCTTCCAGATTGATGCCGCCAAAGGAGGGCCCAAGATAACGCACAGCGTTGATGAAGGCGTCGATATCGGTCGTATCGATTTCAAGATCGATGGAATCGACATCGGCAAAGCGCTTGAACAGAACGGCTTTGCCTTCCATGACCGGCTTCGACGCCAGTGCGCCGAGATTGCCGAGGCCGAGAATGGCGGTGCCGTTGGAAATGACGGCGACGAGATTGCCCTTGGCCGTATAGTCATAGGCGCGCGCGGCGTCTTCCGCGATGGCCTTGACCGGCACGGCCACGCCCGGCGAATAGGCCAGCGACAGGTCGCGCTGGGTGGTCATCGGTTTTGTAGGGTTGATTTCCAGCTTGCCGGGGCGGCCCTGCGCGTGAAAGTCGAGCGCTTCTTTCTCACTGGCTGTGGGTGTGCGTTCTGGCGTGTTGCCCTTCGGCGTCGAGACTGGCATGTTCCCTCCGGAATCTTGTGCGGTCGCATTCGATAGCGCCAGTCTGGAAATGTGTAAACAGCGCTTTTGGGAATAGTTATTCATTCAAAAACGAACGAATGCGTAATTTAATAACGCTGGTCGTGCAAAACACGCAACAAAATAAGGTTTTATAGCATGGACGTGCGGGGCGAAAACGACAAGCCGGAAGCGGAAGAAAATGCCGCACAGGAAACGGTTGTCCGTCTCACGCCCATGATGGAGCAGTATATCGAGATCAAGGCGGCGAATGTTGATTCGCTCCTGTTCTATCGCATGGGTGATTTTTACGAGCTGTTCTTCGACGATGCGGTGGAAGCGTCGGGCGCACTTGGCATCACGCTGACCAAGCGCGGCAAGCATCTGGGCGAAGACATTCCCATGTGCGGTGTGCCCGTCCATGCCGCCGACGATTATCTGCAAAAGCTCATTGCCAAGGGCTATCGCGTCGCCGTCTGCGAACAGGTGGAAGACCCGGCGGAAGCCAAAAAGCGCGGCTCGAAATCCGTGGTGCGCCGCGATGTGATCCGTCTGGTGACGCCCGGTACGCTGACGGAAGAAAAACTGCTTGATCCGTCGGAGGCCAATTTCCTGATGGCGCTTGGCCGCACCAAGGGAGACGGCGCGCTGGCGCTTGCCTGGATCGACATTTCCACCGGCACATTCCGCGTTGCCGAAACCACCGAAGAGCGGCTTTTTGCCGATATCATGCGCGTCGATCCGCGCGAGCTGGTGGTGGCCGATACGGCGTTTCACGATCCCGAATTGCGCCCGGCCTTCGATCTGGTCGGCAAGGCGGTGTCACCGCAGCCGGCAACCCTGTTCGACAGTGCGGCTGCACAGGCGCGCATCCAGCGCTATTACGATGTGGCGACGCTGGACGGTTTCGGCCAGTTCAGCCGCTCGGAGCTGTCGGCCATTTCCGGCGCCATCGCTTATATCGAAAAGACGCAGATTGCCGAGCGTCCGCCGCTGATGCGGCCGGAGCGCGAGCATGAAGGCGGCACGATCTTCATCGACCCCGCCACGCGCGCCAGTCTGGAACTGGTGCGCACCATGTCGGGAAATCGCGATGGCAGCCTGCTCAAATCCATCGACCGCACGGTCACTGGCGGCGGGGCGCGGCTTCTGGCGGAGCGGCTCACCGCGCCGCTGACCGATCCCAAGGCAATCGCATTGCGGCTTGATTCCGTGTCATTCTTTCTCAGCGAGCAGACGCTTTGCAACGGAATGCGGGCAGAGCTGAAAGGCGTGCCCGACATGCCGCGCGCGCTGTCGCGTCTGGCAGTGGGGCGCGGTGGTCCACGTGATCTGGGCGCGTTGCAGCGCGGTTTTGAGGCAGCGGGCACGCTGGTCTCGCTGTTGGAAGGCGCGCTTTTGCCGGAAGAGCTGGCTGCGGCGCGGGATGCGCTCGACGCCATGCCTGCGGCTTTTGCCGTGCATATCGACCGGGCGCTGGCCGACGAGCTGCCGCTGTTGAAGCGCGACGGCGGTTTCGTGCGCGAGGGCTACAACACCGAACTGGATGAAATGCGCGCCTTGCGCGACCAGTCCCGCCGGGTGATCGCCGGTTTGCAGGCTGACTATATCGAGGAAACCGGCATCAAGTCGCTGAAGATCAAGCACAACAATGTGCTTGGCTATTTCATCGAAGTGACGGCGAATAATTCCGGCGCGATGACCGATACGGATGCCGCCAAGGGGCGCTTCATCCATCGTCAGACCATGGCCAATGCCATGCGTTTCACGACGACGGAACTGGCCGCGCTTGAAAGCAAAATCGCCAATGCCGCCGACCGCGCGCTTTCTATCGAACTCGCCATCTTCGAAGAACTGACGGCGGAAGCCGTCTCTCATGCCGATGCGATCCGCGCTGCTGCAGCCGCTCTTTCGGTCTTCGACGTTTCGGCAGCGCTTGCCGTGCTGGCCGAGGAACAGGGCTATTGCCGCCCGATGGTCGATGCCAGCCTGTCCTTCAACATCGTGGCCGGTCGCCATCCGGTGGTGGAACAGGCGCTGCGCCGTCAGGCGGCCAATCCATTTGTTGCCAATGATTGCGATCTCTCGCCGCAAAGCGACGCTGGCAATGGCGCGATCTGGTTGCTGACCGGGCCGAATATGGGCGGTAAATCGACCTTCCTGCGCCAGAATGCGCTGATCGCGATCCTCGCCCAGATGGGTTCCTTCGTGCCTGCGGGCGCCGCGCAGATTGGTGTGGTAGACCGGCTGTTCAGCCGCGTCGGCGCTTCCGACGATCTGGCGCGCGGACGCTCGACCTTCATGGTCGAAATGGTGGAAACGGCGGCAATCCTCAATCAGGCGGGCGAACGTTCGCTGGTCATCCTCGATGAGATCGGTCGTGGCACTGCCACCTTCGACGGGCTTTCCATCGCCTGGGCGGCGGTGGAATATCTGCATGAGAAGAACCGCTGCCGGGCTTTGTTCGCGACTCACTTCCACGAGATGACCGCACTTTCGGAAAAGCTGGAGAGGCTTTCCAATGTCACGATGCGGGTCAAGGAATGGGACAATGATGTCGTCTTCCTGCATGAAGTGGCCAAGGGGGCTGCCGACCGGTCCTATGGCGTTCAGGTGGCACGGCTGGCCGGTCTGCCGGAAGCAGTCGTCAACCGCGCGCGTGATGTGCTGCACCAGTTGGAAGCTGGCGAAACATCCGGCAAAGCCGACAAACTGATCGACGATCTGCCGCTCTTCTCCGTTGTGCTGCAACAGGAAAAGCCGAAGCCGCAGGCATCGGCAAAGGACAGCGAACTGGCAAGGGCGGTGGCAGGCATCAGCCCCGACGAGCTGACGCCCCGTGAAGCGCTCGACCTGATCTATAAGCTGAAGGAACTGGCCGGGAAGGCGTGAGGGCTTTCGGAAGCCTCGCCCTTCGATCCTTCGACGGGCTCAGGATCGAAGGGCGAGGGGAAATAGCTACAGACTACACGAAGCGGTTTGCTTCAGCGCCGTAATAGGTGATGTAGCGGCTGGAGATGCGCTCGATCGGCAGGATGATGAACACATCGGTTGTGCCGAAGGCCTCATCGATCACCGCGCCGTCGCCGATCATCGCGCCGAGGCGCAGATATCCCTTGACCAGTGGCGGCATGGAGAACAGCGCAACCTTGTTGTTGATCGCTTCCTTTGGCATCAGGTCCATCGGCTGATAGCGATGCGGCAGTGCGCGCACATCCCAGTCGGGCGTGGCGCGGCAATTCTGGTGCAGGAACGACAGGCCGAGCGCGTGGGCGGCAGGAACCGCGCCATGAAACGAAGCGCAGCCGAACATGACGTCAATCGAATGGCGGCGGCAATAGGCCCATGCGCCCTGCCACAGCAGCTCGACGGTGCGCTTTGAACGATATTCCGCCTTCACGCAGGAGCGGCCAAGCTCAAGCAGCTTGAGATTGGGGCGGGACAGCGCCAGGCGCTGCACGTCATATTCATCCGCCGAATAGAAACCGAGCGCCTTGTCGGCCTGATCGCTGCGCATCAGCCGGTAAGTGCCGACGATCTGCTGGTGCTCGGGGACTGGCAGGGCCGTGTCATAGACGAGAAGGTGATCGCAGATCGTGTCGAAACGGTCGGCATCGCGAAGCTCCACGGCCTCGATGGATTCCTTGCGCGCACCCATTTCCTCGAAGAACACGCGGAACCGAAGTTCCTGCGCGGCCTCGATGGCCTCACGGGAGTTTGCAAGTCGCACTTCCAGCGAGCCGATACGTCCGAGAACGATCGGGTCTTCACCGGTTGCGAATAGCGCCTGTTGTGCTTCTAAGCCTGACATGACCGTATCATCAATGATTTGCTGGCCCATTCCAAGCAGTACTGTCATGATGATTCGCTCCTGATTTGTCTATTCACGTATTCCTGAACCTTTTCCCACCGATTAGGCAGTGGAATTGGCCTTCTCATTTATAGGTCGGCGGCGCAACCTGAACTGCATCTGGCCGACGTACTAGAGAGCGAGTGCTACGTGAGGATGACAGAAGCGTGTCACCAATGTGTCATTTCGGCTGGGCGCCGCTTATCCCCTTCAAAAGTCTTTAAAATTACAGCCTTCACGTTATGCGAAAGCCCAATAACGATCAAGTTACCCGGGTGCCCGCAATATATTGGGGGTCATATGAGTGGCTTATCGGGCAGCGCGTTCGCGCCGCCAGCCGAGGAATTCTTCCAGAATGATCAGCGCCGCGCCGATGGTGATAAAGGTGTCAGCAAGATTGAAGACGGCAAACGACCATGTCGGCAGGTGGAACAGGATATAATCCACCACATAGCCATGCATCACGCGGTCGATCAGATTGCCGATGGCGCCGCCGATCACCAGCGCAAAACCATAGCGCGCAAAGACGCGGTCATGCGCATTCGTCCACCAGAGATAAAGCACGAAGACGATGACCGCAGCTGTCAACGCCAGCAGACCCCAGTCGTGCAGCCCGGCGAGCATGGAGAAGGCGATGCCTTCATTATGCGTGCGAAACAGCGCCAGAAACGGCAGCAGGTCGATCTGCTGGGCGTAGTCCATGCGGGTTTCGACCAGATGCTTGACGCCCTGATCAATCAGAAACGTGAGAATGACGACGAAAAGCGAGGACAGAACCGCGTGGCGCTTCATGACTAACCTCTTTCGTCGAGGGTAAGCGCCTCACGGCGGATTTCATAGAGCATGACGCCGGTGGCGATGGCGAGATTGAGCGAATCGGCGCGGCCTGCCTGCGGAATGCGCGCAAGCTTGTCGCATGCATTGGCGAGATTGTCCGGCAGGCCCTGCTGCTCATTGCCCATCATCAGCACGACAGGCTTGTTGGCATAGGGAATGGTGCGGTAATCGACAGCGCCCTTCAGATGCGTGCCGACGATCAGACCGGAGAAACCCTTGCGCCAGTTGAGGAAGTCATTTTCCGTCGTCTTGTAGAGCGGTACGGAAAAGACCGACCCCATGGTGGCGCGCACGGTTTCGAGCGAATAGGGATCGGTGGTGTCACCGATCAGGATGACGCCTTTTGCCCCGACTGCGTCGGCGGTGCGGATGACCGTGCCGAGATTGCCCGGATCGCGCACGCGGTCGAGCGCGATATAAACATCATTGTGCTTCGGTCTGAGGCTCGCCAAATGCTGGTATTGCTGTTCGAAAACGCCAACCACCACCTGGGGATTGTCGCGGCGGGTGATCGCGGCAATCACCTTTTCGGTCACTTCCAGCACCAGTCCGCCCTTGGCGAAGGTGCGGGCGGCGACCTGCTCGACCATTTTGTTGCCCTTGCCGGATTTGGCGAAAACCAGCGTCTTGATGCGCCAGTCCTGCTCCAGCGCGTCGATGACGAGCTTCAGCCCTTCGGCGAGGAACACGCCCTGCTGATCGCGGAATTTCTTCAGCGCCAGCGAGCGCAGATCCTTGACGATCGGGTTGGTCAGGCTGGTGACTTCCTTCACCTGACCGACTTTGGAGTGCTCACCTGAATGATTACCGCGCGAACCGCTGTTTCTGGAAAAATCGTCGTTACGGCTCATTTGGCTACCCAGCGGCTGAACATGGATGTTGAAAGCGCGCGCCCAGCAGAACGCTCACGCAGAATAAGTTCGCCCGATTCGACTGTGCCGCCAAGGCCGGTGAAGCGGTCGCGCATCAGCTCATGAATCGCGAAAAACGATGCGCGGATCGAATAGGCTGTCAGGATCACGGCGAGCGGCTTCGGCGTCAGGATCGAACGGCACGTATCGACCATGGCGGGCAGATGCTCGAACAGTTGCCAGACTTCGCCGCTCGGTCCGCGCCCGTAGGCGGGCGGGTCAAGCAGGATAATGTCGTAGAAACTGCCACGGCGTTCTTCGCGCGCCACAAATTTCATCGCGTCTTCGCAAATCCAGCGGATCGGCTTGTCCGACAGGCCCGCCATTTCCTGATTTTCGCGCGCCCAGATGATGGCTTTTTTCGACGCGTCCACATGAGTGACTTCCGCACCGGCGCGGGCTGCAACCAGCGAGGCAACGCCCGTATAGCCGAACAGGTTCAGCACCTTCACGTTGCGTCCGGATTTCACGCCATCGCGGATAAGGCCATCCATGAAAGACCAGTGCGCGGCCTGTTCGGGAAATACGCCGACATGGCGGAAAGAGGTGAAGCGACCGTGGAAGGAAATGCCGTCATGCTGCATCGGCCATGTTTCGCCGAGCGGCACTTTCGGGAACGCCCAGCGTCCGATGCCTTCCTCGTCCGTATTGCCGGTGAAGACCGCATCGGCCTGATCCCATTCCTTTTGCGGCAGGCTGGGCAGCCAGATCGCCTGACCTTCCGGGCGAACGATGCGGTAGAGACCGTATTGCTCAAGCTTCAGCCCGTTGCCGCTGTCGAGCAGCGCATAATCGGCGGACGGTTCTGTTTCGAGGATGACCGGGAGTTTTTCGCCCGGGCGAGGGCCGGTATAGGGCTTGATTTCGCGCTGCGGGGCGGCGGGACGTTCGCGTTCTTCGGCGGCTACCGGCTTTGGGCCTGCCTTGGCAAATTGCGGACGCGGCTTTTTGAACGCCTGGCCTTTACCCGGATTGGCGGATTCAAACTTGTTTTCATGACGCGGCGCATCATGCTTCGCGCGTTCAAAACCGCGATCCTGTTTGCCACCCGACGGCTTTTTGCCTTTTCCCTTTGGCGCTTTCACCCGAAACTCCAATCACAGTGATTGCGGTCTAGGTAGGATAAACAAGGCCGGTGTGGAAGGGGAAAACGACGTTCTTTCCCGTGCGCAGGCCTTTTCAGGGCCGGAAAACCCGGAAGTTTCGCTTCCGGGCTTGCGAAGAGGGGGCGTTTCAGGTGTTCGCGACCGATGTGTTGCGCCTCTCGGCGGCTTCTGCGCGTTCCAGCAGACGGGCTGCTTCCTGCTTGCTGTCACGAACGCGGCGGCGGTGCTTGCCCTGCGTTAGCCAGGTCACAGCAGAGCCGATCACCACGCCGACGAGCAGCGCGCCAAACAGCCAGACGAACAGCGGCGCGCTGTAGGACAAGGCCGGATTGCCCGGATTGAACGGATCAACCGTCAGGATCGTGGACGCACGATTGGCAACCGACAGCGCGATCAGAATGACCGCGAGCGGGACCAGAATGACGATTGCGACAATACGTTTTGCCAGCATGATCTTCTATCAGACGGCGCCGTTGAGACGGTCGCGCAGCTCCTTGCCGGTCTTGAAGAAGGGAACCCACTTTTCTTCCACATCCACCGTTTCACCGGTGCGCGGGTTGCGACCACTGCGGGCGGGGCGGTTCTTGACCGAGAAAGCGCCGAAGCCACGCAGCTCGACGCGGTTACCGTCCGCGAGTGCATTGGTGATCTCGTCGAAAACCGCGCCGACGATGTTTTCGACATCGCGCTGAAAGAGATGCGGATTGCGGCTGGCGATAATCTGAACGAGTTCCGATTTGATCACGGCTTTACCCCTGTTTCCTGTTATGTGCTGTCAGGCCTTGACGCCGGACATTGTTAGTTTGCTGAATTTGCATCTGGCGTTCCGTCAACGTGCCAAACCGAGAGAAGTCCGTCAAGAAAGATGCGATCCTTTGCTATCCCCTTGAGCATACTATCGGCTTCCTGCGGCAGACCGATCAGCCGCGCACCGGCATGGATGATGAGATCGCGCAGCGAAAAACCCGTTTCGGAATTGACCGGCTTCCATTCAAGGCGTGGCAAGGTGGTGGAAACGCCCTTGGTGCCAAGCCAGGCCACGGCTTCGTCCTCACCGCCAAGCCCATCGATAAGTTTTTTCTCCAGCGCCTGACGGCCTGTGAAAACCGCGCCATTGGCGAGCGCCAGCGCCTGTTCATGCGTAAACGAGCGGCGCTTTTCCACAATGTCCACGAACCAGGCATAGGAATCCATGATCATGTTGCGGATCATGCCCTTGGCTTCGTCGCTGGCCGGGCTGAAATAATTGGGTTCCGCTTTCAGCGGCGCGGATTTGATGGTTTCGACTTTGACGCCGATTGTGTCGAGAAGCTTCGAAAGGTCGGGATACTGGAACAGCACACCGATGGAGCCGATGATGGAGGTCTGCCGCGCCACGATATGGTCGGAAGCGCTGGCGATCATATAGCCGGCAGAGGCAGCCAGTGTGCCAACCTGCGTGACGACCGGCTTTTTCTCGGCGATCTTGCGCACGGCTTCAAAAATCGCTTCGCCGCCCACCGTTGTGCCGCCGGGCGAATCGAGAACCAGAATCACGCCCTTCACCGCATCGTTCTTGGCGATCCGGTCGAGACGCTTCAGAAGCTCCTCATTCTCGAAAATAGTGCCTTCGATGCGCACCTTGGCGATATGCGGCTGGGTGAGATTGGCGCCGCGCATCGACCATGAGGCGAAACCGGCGATCAGAACGGCGAGCAGAAGCAGAAAAGCCACGCGCCAGACGGTCAGCTTGCGGCGCAGCTTTCGTCTTTCTATCAGTGCTTCGGCGTCCTGGGCCATATTTGTCCATCCAATCGTCTTTATCAATATGAGCGGCCCCGAGGGGCGATCCCGAAAACTCTGGCGATCTTTGTGCCCCCAATTCAGTCGGGCGGCAAGAGCTTCGATCTTGCTACAGATTTCAAAGAGATAGTGCTGCAGAACTGCATTGTCATGACATGGGGACGAAAGATTCTGTCTTTGGTCAAAAAACCGGGCTCATTTGCAAGTTTAGCGGCCCTGCGACGCGCTGTAATTCAAGAGCAATTTGTGGTATCAAAGAGTTGATTAGCATTCTACCTAATTAAGGTAGGTGCTGATTGTGATGAAATATCAATGGGATAGGCGTGCTTGTCTTTCAGTTTGAGGCAGGTGCGATATTTTGTGTCGCCTTCTTGCTATTGAGCATCCGATCAAATTATCCCAAATAAACCATATTAAAATGAAAAAGCGCCTATTGATTGCAGGGAATGGACCTTACATCGGGCGTGCGCCTGTCTTCTGGGCGGGTGTTTCTCGACCGTAAGTTTATTGACCGGAAGTTTCTTGAATTGAGTGCCGTGGATTATCTGAAGGACGTCATGACAACCGACACCACAAACAGCCCCGTTGCGCAGACCGCAGCCCCTTCCGGGCGCGGCAAGGGCGGCGTGCGTTTTGGTGCGTCCCAGAAGGCCGAGTCGCTTTTTCATGCCGCGCAGCGCCATTCGATCCGGGTGCGGGTATTGAAAACCGCCCTGCCGGTCGCGGCCGTCGCGCTTGCAGCGGTGTTTTCCTGGTACACATTTCTGGCAACGCCGGCGACCCCGATCAAGGTCGAGATGAATACGGGCGGCGAGAACGGCAAGCTCGTCATGGCCAGCCCGCATCTCAACGGTTACACCAAGGACAACAAGCCCTATTCGATGACCGCCTCCAAGGCGACGCAGGATGCCAAAAATAGCGGCGTCATCACCCTGGAAGGCATTCAGGCGGAACTGCCGGTCGGTGAAAGAGGCACGGCAAAGGTCGAGGCGGCCTCCGGCATTTACGATAATGCCAATGGTCGTTTGCAACTTGATAAGGACTTTGTCGTAACCACGAATGAAGGTTTGCGTGCGGTGATGCGTTCGGCAGATGTCAATCTGAAGAGCGGACAGATCACAACCGACAAGCCGGTCGATATTCGCAGCGGAAATACGCGTATTCTGGCCGATACCATGCAGGTCAAGGACAACGGCAAGGTTCTGATTTTTGAGAACCGCGTTCAGATGACCGTTGACGGCAGCGTGGTTTCGGGAAACAAGGCGCCCTGACCGGGTGCAAAAGAACGGCATATCCGGCGTTCAGCCCCATTTTCGGGCCTGGCGCGGATTTGTTTTTTATACGCATTTTGCAAAGCCTTATGTTCCCATTTGGCGTCAAAGTGCTTAATGTTGCATCTGGAGGCAGGTTGTTTACATCATGACGCCTGCATTCGGGGACTGAATTTATGGAACGTGAGACGGGCAAGATGATCAAGGGCACTATGGCTCGCACGATGCGGGCAGGATTCGCAGTTCTGGCGCTTGGCATCGTTGCCGCTCCTTTTGCCGCTTCCGCACAGGAAGCCGCAGGCGGCGCAGTGAACGGCCTCAAGCTTTCCAACAGCAAGGCACCGGTCAAGATCGATGCCGACAAGCTGGAAATGCGCGACAAGGAAGGCGTTGCGGTTTTCACCGGCAATGTTTCTGTGGCGCAGGGCGACGCGCTGTTGAAGGCAGGTCTGATGACTGTCTATTACAACAAGGCGGCCAAGGACGGCGAAGCCCCGAAGGAACCGGCAAGCGCCGGTGTCGGTGGCCTCGATTCGTCGAGCATCGATCACATCGATATATCCGGCAAGGTTTACCTGAAGTCGGGCACGCAGGTCGCGACCGGCGATACCGGTCGTTACGACGCAAAAAACCAGATCATGATTCTCGAAGGCTCGAAGGTCGTTCTGACGGATGGTGACAATGTCGTCACCGGTTGCAAGCTGACGGCGCATCTCGATACGGGCCGCGCCAATGTCGAAAGCTGCAAGAGCGGCGCGAACAGCAAGGGCCGCGTGTCGATCATCATGGCGCCGAAGGATCAACAGCAGGGCGGTGCCGCGCCCAAGCAGAACTGACCGGAGCACGTGTGGGATTGTTCTGGAACAAGAAAGACGGCGAGCCGCAAGCGGTTGCCGAGAGTGTCGGCTCTTCGGGTGAACCTCATGGCGCCATGCCAGCACAGCCGGGCAAGACGGCGCGCCTGAAAGGCACGCTGGTCGCGCGCGGCCTCTGCAAGAGCTATCGTGGCCGTCAGGTCGTCAATGGCGTGTCGTTTGGCGTGCGCGCTGGCGAGGCGGTTGGCATCCTCGGCCCTAACGGTGCGGGCAAGACCACCTGTTTCTATATGGTGACGGGTCTGGTTCCAGCCGATGCCGGTTCTATCGAAATCGACGGTTTCGACGTGACATCCATGCCGATGTATCGCCGTTCGCGTCTTGGTATCGGCTATCTGCCGCAGGAAGCCTCGATTTTCCGTGGCCTTTCGGTCGAGAACAATATCAAGGCCGTGCTTGAAGTGGTCGAAAAGGACCGCAAGAAGCGCGCTTCCGAACTCGACGCGCTGCTGGAAGAGTTCCATATCGCGCATCTGCGCAAGGCGCCCGCCATCTCGCTGTCGGGCGGTGAGCGCCGTCGTCTGGAAATTGCGCGCGCGCTTGCCTCGCGCCCGAATTTCATGCTGCTCGATGAGCCTTTCGCGGGCGTCGATCCCATCGCGGTTTCGGATATTCAGCAGCTCGTGCGCCATCTGACCAGTCGCGGCATCGGTGTTCTCATCACCGACCACAATGTGCGTGAAACGCTCGGTCTGATCGACCGCGCCTATATTATTCACGCCGGTCAGGTGCTGACCCATGGCCGCCCGGCCGAGATCGTCGCCAATCCTGACGTCCGTCGTCTCTATCTTGGCGATCAGTTCACGCTCTAAGTTTTCCCTGACGACACAATAATCTGGCCCGAAAGCTTCGGCTTTCGGGTCTTTTAAAGCTGGCGCCGTTACAGCCGGTCTAAAAAATCCGTCAATATTGCGACTATTTTCCTCATTTGTCCCAAAACTGCACATTCTGAATTGACAAGCAAGGTTCATACCAGTTTTGATCGGGAAGAAGCGCCGGTCAGAAAGATCGGCTGAAAATAGCGGCTCAGGGTTCGGTCGACCAGTCGTTCGCAGGGGGAATTAACGCGTCGTATGGCTCTGTCGCCTAAGCTCGATTTTCGTCAGTCACAATCGCTGGTGATGACGCCTCAGCTGATGCAGTCGATCAAACTGCTGCAGATGACGCATCTTGAGCTTGAACATTTTCTCGATCTGGAAATCGAAAAAAATCCGCTGCTGGACAGAATAGAGGCAGCAAATGATGATTTTTCCGGCGCTGACGCGGCGCGGGATGATGACCGTTCTGCCGCAAGTGATGATGGAACGGATGATGGGGCCTTCGACGAAGCGCAGGCGGATTGGTTCAAGACCGACGCGCCGGACGCAGCTGAAAATCTCTCCACCACCTTCGACAGCTCGCTGGAGAATATCTTTCCCGATGATCCGGGGCGCTATGACGAGATCAATCCAGACCTCGCCGCCCAGTGGAAATCGTCGACCCTCGACGCCTATAGTGGCGGCAGCGGTGGCGGATATGATCTCGATCAGGTGACGGCGAGCCGGGTCTCGCTGGCTGACTTTGTGGGTGAACAGATTGCCCTGACTTTTCCGAAAACCTCCGACCGTTTCATCGCGATGGCTCTGGCCGATGCGCTGGACGAAAGCGGCTATCTGCGGGGCGATATTATCGGTCTGGCGCAAAATCTCGGCGTCGAGACCTCGGAGGTCGAACGGGTGCTGGCGATCCTGCAAAGCTTTGATCCGCCTGGAATTTTTGCACGCGATCTGCGCGAGTGCCTTGCGATTCAGCTGCGCCTGAAAGACCGTTTCGATCCGGCCATGGCAGCGCTGGTGGACAATCTCGACCTCCTGGCGCGACGGGATTTTGCGACGCTGAAAAAGCTCTGTGGGGTCGATCAGGCCGACATTCTCGACATGCTGTCTGAAATCCGTACGCTGGACCCGAAGCCCGGCGCTTTGTTCGAGGTCGCGGTGGCCGACGCCATCGTGCCGGATGCGGTGGTGACGCCTTCGCGTGACGGCGGCTGGGCGATTGAACTCAATCCGGCGGCCATGCCGAGGCTCATCGTCAACAATGAATATTATGCGGAAGTCAATGCTTCCGTGAAGGCTGAGGAAAAGACGTTTCTGGCCGATTGCATGCAGACGGCAAGCTGGCTGGTGCGCAGCCTCGATCAGCGCGCGCGAACCATATTGAAGGTGACGCAGGAAATTGTGCGCCAGCAGGACGGGTTTCTGCGCCACGGCGTGACCCATCTCAAGCCCTTGAACCTGCGCATGGTCGCCGATGCGGTGGGTATGCATGAATCCACCATCAGCCGCGTGACCGCCAACAAGTTCATGGAAACGCCGCGCGGCGTGTTCGAATTGCGCTATTTCTTCACGGCTTCCATCGCCTCTTCGGAGGGCGGTGACGCCCATTCTTCTGAAAGCGTGCGGCATCGTATTCGCCAGATGATCGACGCCGAAAAGCCCGATGATGTGCTGTCTGACGATGCAATTGTTGATGCCTTGAAGAAGGACGGTGTGGATATTGCGCGCAGAACGGTCGCAAAATATCGGGAATCGATGAATATTGCTTCATCGGTTCAGCGCAGGCGTGAAAAGAAAGCCAAGCTTTCTGTTTCTTAGAACGCATCCCGGAACGCGAAGCAGTTTTCGGAAAAGATGTGTGTCAAAACAACTGTTTAAACCACCGGTTCCCCGGTGGCCTGGAATAGACGATTGTACCTCCAGAGCGTTTTCGACCAGTTCAAGCCCCAGGAGAATGCTCTGAAATTTTGAACTTGAAGCACCGCACGATCAGAAAAAATCGATGATGATCGTGAGAACCGGCAGCGTTTCGAGTTGGCCTACTGGCAGGAGGACCAATTGACAAGCGCCATTTCAATCAATAGAAGCCCCGCTCGCGCTGCGACGCTGGCCCGAAAATGCCGGAATTCTTCGGTTTTGCGGGCTTATGCGTATGTGGCACGAAATATGCATCGGCTTTTTCTGAAAGAGAATGCGGATGTCCGATTGCTTAAAGGAAAGGCAGTTTAGCAGAAAGGGCAACGATCACGCGTTTGGGGCGTTGCATAAGACAAGGGATGTTCGGGGTGCCGTTTGACCGGTTTTAAACCGGAAAAGCGTGGATTTCGAAGGTGTTTCAAGGCTCTGACCGGCGATCCGGATCAAGGCTGAAAAACCCGTAGGATGAAAGCCATCTTTGATGACGGTTCGCTTTGCGCTTCGCTTGCCTTGTGATTAGACTAAGCCCTGTGGTGTAACGCAAATGAGGTGTGCCAATGACTCTGCGTGTATCTGGAAAGCATATGGACGTCGGTGAAGCTTTCACAACCCGGATCGTGGATCGGGTGAATGAAACGGTCGGCAAATATTTCGATCATGGCTTTTCCGGGCAGGTAACGGTCACGAAGTCCGGTTCACGATTCAGTGCGGATTGTACATTGCACCTCGACAGTGGTGCGACGCTACAAAGCACTGGCGATGCGCAGGATCCGCAGCTGGCTTTTGATGCGGCAGCGGACAAGATCGAAACCCGCCTTAGGCGCTACAAGCGCCGTCTGAAGTCGCGTACGGCTACCCAGCCAAATGCGATCTATGACGACGTGGCATATCGTGTTATGGCACCGCTGCCGGAGGAAGAGGAGGAGCTTCCGGCCGATTATGCGCCAACCATTGTGGCGGAAACGTCCGTCGCCCTGCGCACCATGTCGGTGGCTTCGGCGGTGGTCGAGCTTGATCTGATTGAAAATCCCGTTCTGGTTTTCCGGAACGCGGGCAATGATGAAGTAAACATCGTCTATCGTCGAGCGGACGGCAATATCGGCTGGGTTGACCCATCGACGGTTACCCGCCAGGCCGCGCCTCGCGTCTGACGGCAAACCCGAAGCGCACGTTACGCGTTATCGCCAGTGAAGGGCGAGCCCATTTATGGGTGGTTGCGTGCGCTTCCCAAAACCGGGCCGCAAACGGTCTGATTGAAGAAGGAACGGAGAGAATGGATCTTAGTGATCTGATTCAGCCGGGGGCGATTATCCCCGCGCTGAAAGCCAGCTCCAAAAAGCAGCTTTTGCAGATTTTGTCTGAAAAGGCTGCGGAACTGACCGGTCTCCCTGAGCGTGAAGTTTTCGAAACAATTCTCCAGCGTGAACGCCTCGGTTCAACCGGGGTGGGCAGCGGTGTGGCCATTCCACACGGCAAGCTGGCGAATATCGGCAAGATTGCCGGCATCTTCGCGCGCCTTGAAACGCCGGTTGATTTCGAGGCGCTGGACGATCAGCCTGTCGATCTCGTTTTCCTGCTGTTGGCTCCGGAAAATGCCGGGGCCGATCATCTGAAAGCCTTGTCGCGCATTGCGCGTATGCTCCGCGACCCGGATATGGTCGCCAAGCTGCGAGGCACCCATGATGCACAGGCGCTCTATTCATTTTTGACAGCCCAGCCGGCGTCCAACGCCGCCTGAGCCACTAAGCATAATCCGACCCGCATGAGATGACGGTCGGATTATGCTCCTAATAAGAGATTTTAGAGCGCCGGTCCGATGCAATCGGATTAAACGGCGCTCCACTATGCCGGATTTGTTTGTACCCGCGCTTTGAGAGTTGTTTTAAAAAAGCCGCCGCTCGGTCAGAGCGGTGGCCTTTCTGTTTCTGGCGGGGCAAAAAATACGTTTCAGTATTGATTGCTATGATGATCGCTTTGGGTGTCGTCTCCGCTGGAGAAACGGAAACACCTGTCTGGATCGCGTTTGCTGAATCCAAAGCCGTGCATGGCGCGGATTCCGGAATTTGGAGAGTAAAGCAACGTATAATGTTAGTTGTGCAATTGTTATTTTCGTTTATCTTCTTCAAGAAAGAGAACTAACAAAATATAGTATTTTCGAATCGGCGTATTTTTATATAGAATCAATCTCGTCAGAATATAAATTAGGAAGAATAAATTGAAGAAAGTCATTCTTGCATGGATTTCTTTGGCGTCTTTCACCAATGTTGCGCCGGCCGTCGACAATGAAGTTTGTAAAGAACGGGCAAGAAGTGATTGTACAAATAAGCCAGAGCTCGTAAAAACTACTTTTGATGCGTGTTTTCAAAATAAATATAAGTGGTGCATGGCAGAAAAATTTCAGCCAGGCCATGTAAAGTAAATAAGAGCGCGGTGGTGGAGGATTTTGTCGCGACGATCTTCTATCGCTTACATCGAGAATTGAAGCATAATCCGACCGGAGTGAAACGAGGATCGATAAGATTAGAGCCTGAATCAAAAAGCGGCATGTCTGTGCGAAAATGGTGATTTTCGAGTACCGGAGCGGAGCGTACTATTGGTACGAGAGCACCGGAATGGAGAAAACTGCCATTTGC
The DNA here is from genome assembly GCF_022627935.1 of Ochrobactrum sp. C6C9. NCBI lineage: Bacteria > Pseudomonadati > Pseudomonadota > Alphaproteobacteria > Hyphomicrobiales > Brucellaceae > Ochrobactrum > Ochrobactrum sp. C6C9. The sequence continues at coordinate 127,833 of NZ_JABXGB010000005.1, forward strand.
AGCCACACAGGGCGACTTTTGGAACAGGCTCTTATGTTTGAAATATAAAAGCTTAGAGCGCCGACCTGATTCATTCAGATCGAAACGCGCCCTAGCATTACAGTTGCGTTTTTGATTTTAGATGAGCCCGTCTTGTTATGGCTTGGTGGCCCCTGCGCCAGCAAGACCATGCGATGACGTATGCCGGGTTTATACGTCGTTGGGCAAGTTTGTTTGCGATGCGTCGAATTTCTTGAACAGACCACCAGATCAAATCGTGATAGTCGGCATCCGCCGTCTTTTTGGGGTGTCGCGTCATTGGCCCGGTATCGGATCACCGCCATCATGGCGAAGGCGAGCATGACCAGGGAGACGTGGCGATGCCAGCCATGCCATGACCGGGTTTCGTTGTGATCAAGGCCAAGCTGGTTCTTGGTAAGCGCGATTTTCGATGCGCCTGGACGGCCTCTTCAGGCGTAATCGCGCACGGGTTCTAGCGGTACGCAGCTTTATTGGGCATTTGCCTTGGAGAAGTTGAACGGCAGCAGGTCGCCAATGTCGGCCGTTTCTTCGCGCTGAGGTAGCTCAGTAAGCACGTGGCGTAGCCAGGTGAGCGGGTCGACACCACAGGCGCGGCAAGTCAGCATCAGACTGTAGATCACAGCACTGGCCTTGGCCCCGTCAGCGGTATCGCTGAACAGCCACGATTTTCTTCCAGTGGCAAAAACTCTGATCTCGCGTTCCAGAATGTTGTTATCGATCGGCATCCTGCCGTCGCTGGTGTAACGCGTCAGGTAACTTCATTGGTTCAGGGTGTAGGACACCGCATCGCCGAGCTTGGTATCCGGCACGATCTTTGGCGCGATATTGTCGAGCCACGCCTTTAGGGCGTTCAGGATAGGCAGACTGTGCTGCTGGGGGAAACGGCGAATGCAATCGGCGTTTGTCTCCCTCGGATCTGGGGTCTTGTCTCTCGCCTGCCTTTCGATCCGGTAGAGCTGTTCGAAGAACCGGAGAGCTTGCTCCGGCGGGCCGCCACCATTCTTTCTCGCCTTGAGAGCATCAACGAAGCGCCGCCTGGAGTGAGCCATGCATCCGACATGGGTTGCGCCATTCAATGTGCGCCAGGCGGTGTAGCCATCAGTGACGAGTATCCCACGGTAGTCACCAAGGAAGGTCTGCGGGTAAATCTGACCGCGGCCGGGCTGGTAGTCGAGAAGCACGATCGGCTCGTCACTGTTCTCGCTGCTGCGGTACGCCCATATGTACGACGTGCTGGTGGCTTCCTTGTCCTTTTCCTTCAGCACCTGAACCGTCGTCTCATCGCCATGGATGAGAGACTGCGATTGCAGCCGCAGCTTCAAAGCATCGTAGATGCGATGTAAATGCTTCTCGCTCGAGCCGATGACCCAATGCGCAAGAGCGCCACGGCTAATCGGAACGCCGGCACGCTCGAATGTCTGAGCCACGCGGTAGAGCGGCGTGCCATCTACGTATTTGTGGACGAGAGCAAAGGCGAGCGTCGACGCGGTGGCGATGCTGCCCGGCAGGGGTTGCGTGGGCATGGGCGCGATTACGACGGGCGTGTTTATCCCCTTTTGGTCACAGTGCCGGCAGGCGTATTTGAACCGTACGTTCTGCAGGACCTTTGCCTTGATCTCGATATGGAGCTGCTCGCTAACGGCTTCTCCCATGCGATGCATTTGGCTTTTGCAGCACGGGCAAGCCTTCTGATCGTCAGCAAGGTCGTATTCGACACGCTCGCGCGGCAGGTCTGCTGGTAGGGGCCTGCGCCCCCGTTTTTGCCCGTAGCGCCCCCGGCCGCAGGCAAGCCAGTATCCGGAAGCTCGACGTCATCGTCTTCCTCGCTACCACCTTCGACCGCAGCCTCTTCGGCCTCGTTGAAGAGACGATCAATGTGCTTTTCACTGCGGGGGGCAAAGCGGTGCAGCTTTGCCAGTGCCAGTTCTTCTTCAAGCTTGATGACCCGCTGCGAGAGCGCTTCCTTCTCGGCTTTGAGTGCGGCGATTTCGGCAGCATTGGCTGCCAATTGCGCCATCAGTTCTGCAATGCTCGGTTCGCCGGTGCGCGTCATCAGATTCTTGAATCTGAACCGCCCCTGCGCGTCAATCGCAATTTGTCATCCTCAGCCAGCAATCTGATACTGCCGCACGGGATGGCGGACCATCGCATCTATATCGATGCCATCGAGGATCCAGTGGAGTTGCTCTGTCGTCAGCGTCACCACCGCAGTTTCCCGGCGGGGCCACCTGAACCGATCTTCTGGTAGCTTCTTCAGGACCATAACAAACCCGGACCGATCAAAGAACAAGAGCTTCACCCGGTCACGCCTGCGATTGCAGAAGGCAAACACCGATGGAGCAAACGGGTCCAGCTCCATCACCTCTTGCACAAGGACCGCGAGGCTGTTGATGCCCGCGCGGAAGTCGATGGTTCCCGATGGAGGTAGACCTTCAGATCAGCGCCCAGTCTGAACATGGCTCAACGCTCCTATGATTGCCGCCAGACCATCGACATCGCTGCATTCCAGCGTCAGGCTGATACCGTTCGGCAGCACCACGCTCAGCTTGGATGCATGACATCGCTTGCCGACCGGCTCCACATTCGTCGGTGGACCGCTGGCAGATGACGACTGCATATCCGTAGCTATCTGAACCGGCACGAACGTAGATACCGCAGGTAAAGCACTATCTTCTTTGGCTCTCTTTACCCACTTGCGAACGAGATTGGCGTTGACGCCGTGCTCCAGAGTTAGACGCGAAACCGAAACGCCGGGCTCTAAACACGCTGCGACAAGCCGATCTCGGGAGGCAGGGTCATATCGACGGCGGCCGTCGCGGCCAACAAGCCGCACCTGCAGTTTAGGAGTATCGTCCATGATTTGGTGTCCACCTGTTTTGGTGGACACTTCATGCATCAGAGCACTGTGCTTCAGAAGGTGCACAGAAATTCGCGCTTACGGTTCTTGGCGGTCTCGAAGCTGTCTTCGATTGCCCAGCGATGGCCTTCAACGGAAACGAGCGTCTGGATGTCCGTCCCGGCCGGACAGCATGTGGTGAAGAAGGCAAGCTCACCGTCGCTGATATTGCGCCGGATCAGCAGGCCACGGGTCCAAAGCCCGGAAGCTGTCTCATTATATTCGTCAGCATCAAGATCGGCGAGTTCACAATAGGCCCAGTCATGAAGTCGTGGGCCTTTCGTGCCTTCGCCAGCGGACAGACGCTGCCATGCATCTGAAGCCAAATCACAAGCGATCTTCTGCGCGGTGCCAGCAACCTGAGGCTTGCCAGCCCAGGATCCGAAGTGATGATCGGATTTTACACCAAGAACATAGCCTTTACAGGCACGGCGCAGACAACCTTCAATTTCCCCGACGCCATACACCGCATCGCCAGCCACCCATGAAAATGGCACATCCGCTGCCAGTGCACGCTGTATCATATCGATAGCCAGCCCTGGTTTGGTAGTGAAGGCTACATTCTCAGGAACATGGGTTGCTGCAAGCCTTGACGGATCGCCGGTCCAGCTCTTCGGCAAGTACAGGGCCCGATCGATAAAGGCATGACCGCGAACGGACACATAGGCGGCGAATACACCGATCTGGCAGTTCGTTATCTTGCCAGCCGAACCTGTATACTGACGGGCAACACCACATGATGTCTTGCCCTGCTTGAGGAAGCCTGTTTCGTCGATGACCAGGACCGCATCATCCGTGGCGAGGTTTTCTACGACATACTCTCGTACGATGTTGCGCAGCTCATCTGCATCCCAGCGCCCGCGTCCCAGAATGGCTTGTGCCGCCACGGACCGGGATCACCGGCCGCCTTAGCACGCATCCAACCAGTCTTCCGCCGCTCGTCACCCAGCAAACCGTCCAGGAAAAGGTTCGCAGAGGCTGCAACGCGCTCCTGCGTAAACAGTCCGCGCATACGAGCCTTCACGTCGCGCAACGATGATGCCCAAAGCTCAAGCGTCGTCTCGATTGATGCACCTGACATCCATGACCTCCGATTCATGGAGACCCATAGATTCAGACATTGAATAAAATAGGCAACTGTAATGCTAATGCATTTTGCGTGTAGATGACCATAAAAATAAGAGCCTGTTCCAAAAGTCGTCCTGTGTGGCTGCAAAGGGCAATTTTCTGCGTTCCGGTGCTCACGTACTTTGAGTACGCTCCGCTCCGGTCCTCGAAAATCACCATTTTCGCACAGACATGCCGCTTTTTGATTCAGGCTCTAAGAAAAGTATTTTTACGCTGATTGTTCTTATTGCTGCTTCCGGTTCTGCTTTAGCGGATATCAAGGCCTATGAAGAATGTGTCAGGAATGAGCAGGCGGCGGCTACCGAGGCTTATCAGCAAGAAGTTCAGAATGGGCATGGCTCTTGGGTTTACACGACATATGTAAAGCGCTTTAAAAACGCTCCGTTGTTTTGCTCAAAGCAATAAATATTAGCGGGCAGATTCTCTGCAATAACCGCACAATAATGACGATAGCGACTCTGCATGGGGGAGCCGCTCAAAACATGCTTTAAAAAAGGCTCGCTCATTATTAGGCTTTCATAATCTAAATATTTATATAGAGATATTTATGTGACTGAAATATGAAAGGAAAAATATAAATGAATAAGTATGCCTATGTATTGGTTTCTTTGATTGCTTCTTTTGGTGCTATAGTTTCGCCTGCTTCTGCGGCGGACAATCGGTTGATGTGCTGGAATAAGGCTAAGGAAACTTGTAAGAACCATCCGGAAGGTTCTGGTGCTTATAGGATATGTTTCAATCGGGAATACAATAACTGCTTGAAAAATAACCAAGATTAATTCCATTGTTATGACATGATCTATAATAATATAGGTATTGTATCAAAATGCGAACGGTTTTATATCAAATTACACTCAGCGTAAAATTTATTTTTATTTGAATTGTGCGTCATTCAGTGTAAATATTGTGATTTATAAAAATAAATCACTTATTTTTATGTAGAATCCGTTTCTGATATAGTTGCACTATTAATCTTGAGATCAATATTTCGTATCTGTTTGGAGTGATGATTTTTAGGGAAATATAGGTGAATATATGAAGAAATATGCTTTATTACGAGTGCCTCTTTTTGCTGCTTCCGGTTCTGCTTTCGTGGATACCAAGTCCTTTTAAGGATGTGTCAGGAATGAGCATGCGGCGGCCACCGAGGCTTATCAGCGAGAAGTTTAAAACGGGCATGGATCTTGGGTTTACACGGCACATGTAACGCGTTTTTAAAACGCTCCGGCGTTTTGCTCAAAGCAGTGAAGATTAGCGGGTAGCCTCTCGCTCTAACCGCGCAATGAGGACGATAGCGGCTTCCTTACAAGGCGGGCCGCTATCGCTACATATTCGACAGGGCTGCCATTTTAGTTGAGCAGCACCGTGCGTAATTCGTGTTCATGGGCGCCTTGCAGCGCGGTGGCGCGGACATCGGAGAGCACGATAGGCTCGCCGCTTGCGCCAAAGAGGGCCCAGAGCTCAAGGCCCGGCTCGATTGGTGGGAGGGCAGGGAAGCTGCGAGCAAGGTCGTCGGAGCGAATCTTGCGCACGTAGGCAATTTCACCTTCGCCCAGATGAGCGAATTCATTTTCGGTGAGAACCTGTTGTCTGTTCATGGTCTTAGCCTCCATTTGAGCGGCACACCATTCACGGCTATGCCGCACCAGAGCTTCACGATAGTTATCATAGCCTTAATGACTGAACGAAACCTGAACGTTTTTCAGTCTTTCACAGCTATGTTGATTTTCTTGATCAGCCGTTCCGGTTCCGGTCGGTCGAGATCGACAGCGAGAAGACCGTTTTTCAACTCGCAACCCAGCACCCGCATACCATCGGCCAGCACGAACACACGCTGAAACTGACGCGCCGCGATGCCGCGGTGCAGATATTCGCGTTCGGTGTCGTCGGTCTGTCGACCGCGGATGACAAGCTGGTTGTCTTCCGTCATGACGTCGAGATCGTCGCTGGCAAAACCTGCCACGGCAAGCGTGATGCGCAAGCGCTCAGAGCCTGTTTCGCCGCGCAGGCGTTCGATATTATAGGGTGGGTAGCCATCGCCGGATTTTGCAATCCGTTCGAGTGTCTTTTCCATCGTGTCGAATCCGAGCAAGAGAGGGCTCGAAAACGGAGTCATTCTTGTCATTGCATCAGTCCTTGATGAGAAGCGACCGTTATGAAGAGAACCCGTTCGGCGTATCTCTTCGCTAACTGATATGGCTTGTGAAAAGCCCGACTTCAAGGGCCAATGCCGGAATCCCCCTTCGTTCTATCGTAAAACGACGATGGGGAGGGCGATACCCGCCACTGTTGCGGGGCGGGCAGTGTCAAACTTAGCATATCGAGAAATGTGTTCTACCGTCTTGCTTCGGCAAGCGCTGCGCGAAAAGCGGTGGCGAAATCCTCACGGTCGTCGGGGTTCAGAAAGCTGCCGATGGCGACATGCTTGTCGCGGCTTTCAACGCTCATATCCGTGATGCCGATGTCCGGCTTTCGCGCCACGCGAAAGCGTGTCCAGAACGGATTGAACTGATGTGCGGTCAGTTTGCCGGATGGTGCGTATTGGCGGATGTGCAGGGCTGCACGCGAAACGGAAATCTCTTCGCGGGCCTGCGCCGCGCGATAATTCCAGCGAAATGCCAGATAGATCAACAGCACGTCGAGGCCGAAAAAGCCGAAGATCGGCCAAGCGCCGATGGACCAGAACAGAATGCCGACAGAAATCCAGCAGGCGATGAGGGCTGCCATCAGAACGGTAAAGCCCGTGCGCCCCAGCGAGCGATAGGGTCTCAGCAAGGCTTCAAAAATAGGGGTCTCGAACCTGTCCGGTTCCGCGCCATCTGGATGGTGCATGGGTGTCTGAGCCTTTGAACGCCGCCTGCGTCAAGCTGCGGGTTGTCTTCCAGGAACAGACCTCAGTATAGAGACAGAATGCAAAAGGCCAAAATCAAATCGCCCGTGACTGTTTCCGCCGCCCCGCCAGCACGGCGTCCGCGCCGCGTGGCTGGTACGCTCTATACGGCTGATGAGATTCACGAAATCTTTCGCCGCTTCTCCGTGCAGCGCCCGGAACCGAAGGGCGAACTGGAGCATGTGAACGCCTTCACCCTGCTGGTCGCGGTGGTGCTGTCGGCGCAGGCGACGGATGCGGGCGTCAACAAGGCCACGCGCGGCCTGTTTGCGGTTGCCGATACGCCGCAGAAAATGCTGGCGCTGGGCGAGGAAAAGGTCGGCAGTCACATTCGCACCATCGGCCTTTGGCGCAACAAGGCGAAGAATGTCATCCTGCTTTCGGAAGCACTGATCCGCGACTATGGCGGCGAGGTGCCAGGCGACCGTGACGAGCTGGTCAAACTGCCGGGCGTCGGGCGCAAGACCGCCAATGTTGTGCTCAACATGTCGTTCGGCCAGCCGACCATGGCGGTGGACACGCATATATTGCGTATCGGCAACCGGATCGGTCTGGCGCCCGGCAAGACGCCGGAAGCGGTCGAGGCGATATTGGTGCGGGTGATACCGGCGGAATATATGTTGCACGCCCATCACTGGCTGATCTTGCACGGGCGCTATACCTGCAAGGCGCGCAGGCCCGAATGCGAACACTGCGTCATCGCCGATATCTGCAAGTCGCCGGAAAAGACCTGCGACGTGCCCGCCGCACTGGTTCCGCTTCCGCCTCAGGCTTAAGTTCTGACAGGCTTTGCGGCCTCGCGCTGCGATATGGCCTTGTGCAGATGCACCATCATGGTTGCCGCAAAAAGCGGGGTCAGAAGATTGACCAGCGGAATGGCCATGAAACCGGCGATCAGCAAGCCTGCCAGAAAGACCGTCACGCCATAATGCGAGCGTAGCGCCCTGGCTTCCGCTTCGGTGCGATGGCGCATGGCGGCGAATTCGAAAAATTCGCGTCCGAGCAGATAGGCGTTGATGACGAAAAAGGCGATCAGGTTGATCCCCGGTACGAAAAGCAGAGCTAGCGCCAGCAGGTTGCCAAGGATCACCACGCCGAGGAATTTCAGCGACGTCACAATTGAACGTCCAAGCGGCAGGGCATTGCCCGCAGGATCGTTCGGATAATCCGTGCGCTCGACCACTTCCGCCACATCGTCGAGGAACAGACCGGCCACAAGAGCGGTCACCGGCGCGATCATCAGCGCCAGCACAAGCGCAAGCCCCAGTCCCGCCGCGACAGCGGCGACGATTCCGAGCCAGCCTGCCCATGCGGGCATGCCCGGCAGCAATTGCTCCATCCACGGCCAGGCATAGGTAAAAAAGATTTGACGAATGCTGACCCAGAGACCGGCCAGCAGCAAAAGCGTCAGACCCAGCGTTTTCCAGAAAACCGAGCGAAACTCCGGCGTCAGCAGGCGGGAGAGGGCTTTCAAGGCAGCGTCTATGATCATTCTTTTTCCGTTTTGCGCCTGTTTTGGCTGTGGACGAACTGAAAATAGGAACGAGCCGTGGGCTGTGCAAGCCGGACTACCCACATCCCGGGATTGGCGCGGGGTAGCCAAAAGGGCGGCAAAAGGCTAAACCCGCACGCGCATATTTGCATAAGCGTATCAATTCCACGATACGCAGCTGGCGCCAAAGCCTCCTCCTGCCATATCGAGGGCGGGCTGGAGAACTGAAAAAAGGGGAGCTTCTCGCGCTCATGGCCACATTCGACGTTCTTTGCATCGGCAATGCCATTGTCGATATTCTGTCGCGTACGGACGACTCATTTCTCGAAACCAACGGTATCGTCAAAGGCGCAATGAACCTGATCGATGCCGATCGTGCAGAATTGCTCTATAGCCGCATTGCAGGTCCGGCGACTGAAATGTCGGGCGGCAGCGCGGGCAACACGGCGGCAGGCGTCGCCAGCCTGGGCGGACGCTCCGCCTATTTCGGCAAGGTAGCGACTGACCATCTCGGACGTGTCTTCGCGCATGATATCCGCGCGCAGGGCGTGGCCTTCGATACGCGTCCGCTGGAAAAGGGGTCGCCGACCGCCCGCTCGATGATTTTCGTGACGCCGGATGGCGAACGCTCGATGAACACGTTTCTCGGCGCTTGCGTCGAGCTTGGACCGGAAGACGTCGAGACCTCCAAGGTCGCCGATGCCAAAGTCACCTATTTTGAAGGCTATTTGTGGGACCCGCCGCGCGCCAAGGAAGCCATCGTGATGGCGTCAAAGATCGCGCATGAGGCGGGCCATGAAATGGCCATGACGCTCTCCGATCCGTTCTGCGTGGACCGCTATCGCGAAGAGTTTCTCGACCTGATGCGCCAGCGCACGGTCGATATCGTCTTCGCCAATGAAGACGAAGCCAAATCGCTCTATCAGACCAAGTCGCTCGAAACGGCGATTGCCTCAATGCGGATGGATTGCAAGCTGTCGATCATCACGCGCTCGGAAAAGGGCGCTGTCATTGTGACGCCTGATCAGACGCTCGAAGTTCCAGCCATCGAGATCGACGAACTGGTCGATACGACCGGTGCGGGCGATCTTTATGCGGCGGGTTTCCTCTATGGCTATACCAAGGACCGCTCGCTGGAAGATTGCGCACGGCTTGGCTCGCTTGCCGCCGGTCTCATCATCCAGCAGATGGGCCCGCGTCCGCTGCTCAGCCTTGAGGCTGCTGCAAGTCAGGCTGGCCTGATTTGATCTGATCCGGTTATTCGGACCGAATGATCCGGTCGCGCTGGAGTTCTTCTTCGGTGCGACCGGGACGGCTTTTATATACCGGCAGGTTCCAGCCGAAATAAAGCGCCCCGCCGCGCACGGTAAAACTGGTCAGCGCCGCGACCACTGCCGAGAAGAACGGATCGACACCAAGGCGCGCCAGCCCGACATAGAGGCAGGCTCCCGCCAGTGCCGCCGTGATATAGATTTCCCGCCGCATGATCACCGATGGCTCTCCGGCCACCATATCGCGCAGGATACCGCCCAGCGTGGCGGTGAAAATGCCCGTGACGATGGCAACCGGCGCGCTGACGTCAAGCGCAAGCCCCTTGGCGGCACCCATCACCGTGTAGGCCGACATGCCGATGGCATCGAGCCAGAGCAGCACGCGATAGCGTGATTCCACCCTATGGGCGGTGAAATAGACCGCGAAGGCGGCCAGTGTGCCCGCCAGCAGATAGATCGGTTCCTGAACCCAGAAAACCGGCGTGCTCAGCATCAGATCGCGCAGCGTTCCGCCGCCGATGCCGGTGATATTGGCAAGAAAGATAAAGCCCACAATATCGAGCTGCCGCCGCGAGGCGGCAAGCGCGCCTGTTGCCGCGAAGACGAAGACACCCGCAAAGTTCAGAAACTGCACGACGGTCACGCGGGCTCCCCCCAGCAAGATACATGAAGCGATTTTCTATTGCTCTGCGCGCCTTGGCAATATGTGTGTATGAGCGCAGGTCAGCAGATACAAAAAAGCGGCGGATAAACCGCCGCTCTGATCGTCTATCTCAGTAGATAGGCTTTATCAGCTGTTGGCTTCCGCGCCGCCATTTTCGGCAGCAGCCTTGGGGCCACCCTTGGATACGCCGACCATGGCCGGGCGCAGCACGCGGTCGCCAATGGCGTAACCAGCCTGCACAACCTGCACGACGGTATTGTTCGGCAGATCCGGGTTCGGTACCTCGAACATGGCCTGGTGGAAATTCGGGTCGAATTTCTGGCCTTCCGGCTCAAGCTTGGTGACGCCGTGGCGTTCCAGCGCCTGCAGCATGGCGCGTTCGGTCATTTCCACGCCTTCGGCCAGCGACTTCAGGCTGGCATCGGCTTCCAGCATTTCGGCTGGAATGGTGTCGATGGCGCGGCGCAGATTGTCGGAAACCGACAGCATGTCGCGGGCGAAATTGGTCACCGCATAGGTGCGGGCATCCTGCACGTCGCGCTGGGTGCGCTTGCGCAGATTTTCCATTTCGGCAGCAACGCGCAGAACCTGGTCCTTGAGTTCCTTGTTATCGGCTTCGAGCGCGAGAATACGGTTTGCGGTTTCATCGACCGCATTGTCCGCTTCGTCTTCCGCAACTTCGGCGCTGGCTTCCGCCTTGCGCGCTTTCAGGAAATCGGCGGCAGCCCGGTTCAGCGCCTCACGATCCCGTGGATTGTTGATGTCGCGCTGCTCAAGATCGGGGTTCTCGGTTTTGTTCTTTTCGTCAGACATAATGCTTCTTCCGTCTTGAATATCTTCTGGGGCGGATATCGAGTTTCAGGCCATTAAAATCAAGGCTTAATTTCTGCTGACCCGGTAAGATTGACACCTCACCGCAACAGCCGCGACACGATCTGTGCCGTATAGTCCACCATCGGCACGATACGCGCATAATTGAGGCGGGTCGGGCCGATGACGCCAAGAGCCCCGACCACGCGCTGTTCGCTGTCGCGATAGGGCGCAACCACCAGCGACGAGCCGGACAGTGAAAACAGCTTGTTTTCCGAGCCGATGAAAATGCGCACGCCCGAACCGGTTTCGGCCAGATCGAGAAGCTGGACCATGCCGTCCTTGGTTTCCAGATCGTCGAAGAGATGGCGCAGGCGCTCGATATCTTCCTGCGCGTGAATATTTTCGAGAAGATTGGCGCGCCCCCGCACGATCAGCCGTGACGGCTGGTCGGAACCGGTGCCGCCCCAGACGGCGAGGCCCTGTTCGACAAGTTCCTGCGAAAGCTGGTCGAGTTCCTGACGGGTTTCCTCCATCAGCACTTTCAACTCGGCCTTGGCTTCGGAAAGCGTATGGCCGTGAATATGCGCGTTGAGGAAATTGGACGCTTCGACCAGCTGCGAAGCGCTGATGCCGACTGGCAGATTGATGACGCGGTTTTCCACATCGCCATTCTGCATCACCAGCACGGCCAGCGCGCGGGTCGGCTCAAGCCGCACAAACTCGATATGTTTCAGCGCGCCTTCGGTCTTGGTGGCGAGCACGAGACCAGCCCCCCGCGACAGGCCCGACAGGACCTGACTTGCCTCGGTCAGCACGTTTTCAACCGAATTGCTGTTTCCGGCGGCGCGCACCTGCGCCTCGATGGACGAGCGCTCGCCGGGCGCCAGATCGCCGACTTCCATAAAGGCATCGACGAAAAAGCGCAGGCCGATCTGCGTCGGCAGACGGCCCGCCGACACATGCGGCGCATAGATCAGGCCCAGATGCTCCAGATCGCTCATCACATTGCGAATGGTGGCGGGCGAGAGCGAATGTGGCAGAAGACGGGACAGATTGCGCGAACCAACCGGGTCGCCGTCGTTGAGATAGCTCTCGACGACCAGCCGGAAAATTTCGCGCGACCGCTGGTCGAGCGAATTCAAAAGCTGATGTTCAGGCGATTTCATCATGATAGAGCGGCGAACCTGTTGATTGCTTGCCTTGAATATAAGGTTGCTGCGCCAAGCGTCAAAGGCTTTAGCCTCACACTGGCAATCCTCTCAACATATCTTTGGCCCCGGAACGATGTGAAATGCCTTTCTATTTGTGCCCGGGGGGCCTAAAAAGCCGCACGGAAAACTTTGAATCCCAAAAAACTCGATCAAGGAATTTACTATATGCGTCCATCCAAGCGTGCTGCCGACGAAATGCGCGCCGTCTCTTTCGAGCGCGGCATCTCCAAACATGCGGAAGGCTCCTGCCTGGTCAAATTCGGCGACACCCATGTTCTGTGCACGGCAAGCCTTGAGGAAAAGGTGCCGGGCTGGATGCGCAATACCGGCAAGGGCTGGGTTACGGCGGAATACGGCATGCTGCCGCGTTCGACCGGCGACCGCATGCGCCGTGAAGCAGCCACCGGTAAGCAGGGCGGACGTACGCAGGAAATCCAGCGTCTGATCGGACGCTCCTTGCGCGCTGTTGTCGATATGCAAGCGCTGGGCGAAGTGCAGATCACGGTGGACTGCGATGTCATTCAGGCCGATGGCGGCACGCGCACGGCAGCCATTACCGGCGGCTGGGTGGCCCTGCATGAATGCCTGCGCTGGATGGAAGCGCGCCAGATGGTACGGGTCGAGAAGGTGCTGAAGGACCACGTTGCGGCTATTTCCTGCGGCATCTATGAAGGCGCTCCTGTTCTCGATCTCGATTATGCGGAAGATTCCGTCGCCCAGACCGACAGCAATTTCGTCATGACCGGCGCAGGCGGCATTGTTGAAATTCAGGGCACCGCCGAGGGTGCGCCTTTCTCGGAAGAAGAGTTCCTGAACCTGATGAAGCTGGCGCGCAGCGGTGTGGATCGTCTTGTGTCGTTGCAGAAAATGGCGGTCGCTTAAGAGCCTCACTCAAAAAAGCGTATTTGCAGCCGCACAAGACGACTTTTGGAACAGGCTCTGCTAGGACAGTGTCTGCTCCATCTGAATAAGGAGACCTGATCCATGCGCGCTGCACGTATTCTTGAAACGGCTCTCTATGTTCGCGACGTCGCCGAGGCGGTAGAATTCTATCGCGACACGATGGGGCTGGAGCCGGTGGGCCAGCTTAGCGAGCGCAACGCTTTCTTCCGCTGCGGCGAGGGCATTTTGCTGCTTTTCAAGGCGGAAGAAACCTTGAAGCCGCCTTTGCCCGGCCATCTGCCTGTGCCACCACATGGCACGACGGGGCCGGGTCATGTATGTTTTGCCGCAAGTCGTGCCGAGATCGACGACTGGCGGGAACATCTGCAACAACATGGCGTCGCCATTGAGGCCGGTTTCGATTGGCCCAATGGCGCACATTCGATTTACTTCCGCGATCCATCCGGCAATTCGCTGGAGATCGCCGAACCCAAACTATGGAACTGAAAATGAGAACGCTGGAAAAGGGCAAGCTGATTGTCGCCTCGCACAATGCGGGCAAGCTGAAGGAATTCGACGGGCTGATCGGCCCGTTCGGCTTCGATGTCAGCTCGGTCGCGGCACTTGGCCTGCCGGAGCCGGACGAGACCGGCACCACGTTTGAGGAAAACGCCTATATCAAGGCGCTTGCTGCGGCTGAAGCCACCGGCTTGCCCGCTCTTTCCGATGATTCCGGCCTGATGGTCGATGCGCTGGACGGCGAGCCGGGCGTCTATACCGCCAACTGGGCCGAGACCGAAGACGGCACGCGTGATTTCAACATGGCGATGCGCAAGGTCGAAGATCTGTTGCAGGAAAAGGGTGCGACGAGCCCGGACAAGCGCGGCGCACGTTTCGTCTCCGTCATCTGCCTTGCATGGCCGGATGGCGAAGCGGAATATTTCCGCGGCGAAGTGGAAGGGGTGCTGATCTGGCCGCCACGCGGCACGACCGGCTTCGGCTATGACCCGGTGTTCTTGCCGGATGGCCATGAGAAAACCTTTGGTGAAATGTCCGCCGACGAGAAGCACGGCTGGAAGCCCGGCGACGCCGAGGCCCTGTCGCACCGCGCCCGCGCCTTCAAGCTTTTTGCCGAAAAGGCGCTCAATGTGGAACAGGCTTCCGTGAAATGAACAGGCTCTTTCCCCCTTTGCAGGCGAAAAATGCTGCCAGCGCGATCCCCATCGCGCGTGCGAATGGGGAAACCGCGTTCGGCGTTTATGTGCACTGGCCGTTCTGTCTGGCCAAATGCCCGTATTGTGACTTCAACAGCCATGTCCGTCATAAGCCGGTGGATCAGGCGCGGTTTTCTGAAGCGTTTCGCCGCGAGATGGAAACGCTGCGCGAGCGCACCGGCCCACGCACGGTCACCAGCATTTTTCTGGGCGGCGGCACACCCTCGCTGATGCAGCCCGAAACAGTGGGTGCGCTTCTGGATAATATTGCGTCGCATTGGTCTGTCGTGCCCGACATCGAAGTGACGCTGGAGGCCAATCCGACCAGTGTGGAAGCCGACCGTTTTCGCGGCTATCGCGCCGCAGGCGTCAATCGCGTGTCGCTCGGCATTCAGGCGCTGAACGATGCCGATCTGCGCCGTCTGGGGCGTATGCATTCGGTCGATGAGGCAAAGGCGGCCATTCGCTTAGCGCGTGAGATTTTCCCGCGCCTGTCCTTCGATCTGATCTATGCGCGTCCGAACCAGAGCATCGAGGCATGGCGCGAAGAGCTGAAGGAGGCCATCGGACTGGCTGCCGATCACCTCTCGCTCTATCAGCTGACCATTGAGGAAGGCACGCAGTTCTATAATCTCTGGAAGGCTGGGAAGCTGACCACGCCGGAGCCGGACCACGCCGCAGCGCTCTATGAAGAAACGCAGCGGGTGACGGCAGAGCATGGTCTCCCGGCCTATGAAATTTCCAATCACGCAGTGCCGGGGCGCGAGTCGCAGCACAATCTGGTCTATTGGCGCTATGGGCAATATGTCGGCATCGGCCCCGGTGCACATGGGCGTTTCGTGGAAAACGACGTGCGCACGGTTACGATTACCGAAAAGCATCCGGAAACCTGGCTCGATCACGTTGAACGGCGCGGCCACGGTATTGTCGAGGAGGAATATCTCGATGGCGGGCAGGAGGGTGACGAGTTCCTGATGATGGGGCTTCGTTTGCGCGAAGGCATTGATCTGGA
This sequence comes from Ochrobactrum sp. C6C9, assembly GCF_022627935.1. Taxonomy (NCBI): domain Bacteria; kingdom Pseudomonadati; phylum Pseudomonadota; class Alphaproteobacteria; order Hyphomicrobiales; family Brucellaceae; genus Ochrobactrum; species Ochrobactrum sp. C6C9. The sequence goes on from NZ_JABXGB010000005.1 coordinate 143,327, forward strand.
TCGCTACAAGCGGCTGTCGGGCCAGAGCGTTGACCAGAAGCGTCTGGCGAAACTGATTGCCGAGGGCATGATCGAGCCGATGGGCAGTAGCATCATTCGCGCAACACCGGACGGTGCGCTGGTGCTGGATGCGCTGGTGGCCGATCTGGCCGCATGAGGGGTAAGCAATGACTGAGGATATGGGCGACGCACGGCGCGATTATGTGGTGGGTGGCACAGCCATGCGCGCCCGTCCGCTGGAACCCGCGCTTTATATCGTCTCGACGCCGATCGGCAATCTTGGCGATATGACGCTGCGCGGCATCGAAACGCTCGCCGCAGCCGATGTTTTGGCCTGCGAGGATACGCGTGTGACCCGTGTTCTCCTCGACCGCTACGGCATTTCCCGCCGCCCGATCAGCTATCACGAGCACAATGCCGCCGAAGCCGGAGAAAAGCTGATTGCCGCGCTGTCAGCGGGCAAAAGCGTTGCGCTGGTGTCGGATGCGGGCACGCCGCTCGTTTCCGATCCGGGCTTTCGTCTGGTCGGCGAAGCACGCGAGGCGGGTATTCGTGTCGTTCCCATTCCGGGTGCTTCCGCCGTTCTGGCCGCACTCGCCGCTTCGGGCCTGCCGACCGACGCCTTCATGTTCTGCGGCTTCCTGCCATCCAAGCATGGGCAAAAGCAGACGAAGCTGGAAAGCCTCAAGGGCATCGACGCAACGCTGGTCTTCTACGAATCGCCAAACCGGACAGCGGCGACGCTGGCCGAAATGGCCGAAGTGTTCGGGTCGGATCGTCTGGGCGCGCTCTGCCGCGAACTGACCAAGGCCTATGAAACCATTCGCACTGCTCCGTTGGGCGAACTGGCGAAGGAATTCGACGGTGAGGATCGCATTCGCGGCGAAGTGGTTCTGCTGGTCGGCCCGCCGACAGGCAACACAATTCCGCAAAGCAAGGAAGACATCGACAAGCTGCTTCTGTCGCTTGCCGCCGAACTGCCGCCATCCAAGGCTGCAGGCGAGGCGGCGCGCATGACAGGCGGGCAGAAATCGGTTCTCTATCAGCGTCTTATGCAACTGAAATCGGATCAGCGATGACAGACCTCCGCGAGAAAAAGCGCGTTGCTTTCTTTCGCGGACATAGCGCCGAACGCTTTGCGGCGATGGTGCTTCTTTTGAAAGGTTTTCGCATTGTCGCGCGGCGCTATCGGACACGGCTCGGCGAAATCGATCTGATCGCCCGGCGGGGCAATCTGGTGCTGATCGTCGAGGTCAAGGCGCGCAGCAGTCTCGAAGCAGCGCAATTGGCCGTCACGCCGCAGGCGATGCGCCGTATCGAAGCTGCAGCTGATCTCTGGCTGCAACGCCAGCCCGACCTTGACCGTCTGTCTCTTCGTTTCGACCTGATTGCCGTGCTGCCGCGCCGCTGGCCAAAACACGTTCCGGCCTTCTTCTCGAGTGGCGCTTATCGATAAGCCTATGTAAATCCTATAAAAATTGTGGGATATATTTCCGGCCTTACGGGAAATTAAAATCCCGCAAACGGCTGTTTTGAGAAAAAGTGATGCTCGCCATCATTTTCGCGCGCAAGCCCGTTTCTTATAAATCTCCCGCTCTCCATGGATAATGGCGCCAACTTTCACAAGACGCATTTCCGCACGCGAAAACGGTATCCGCGTTCGCTGGAAATGCTCTCAAGGATGGCATCGTGTCTCTACCGCAAAAGCGTTTACTGGCTGATTTTCCTGCCTTCTTCCGGGTGTCGGAAGAGGTGGTTGTCGTCGTTGGCGGCGGCGAGGAAGCTTTGAACAAGGCGCGCCTTGTGGCGCAGACATCCGCACGCCTTCGCATCGTTGCCGAGGAAACGGAACATCATCTGGCCGAGTTCATCGCAAGCCATGGTGTGGAGCATGTGGCGGCACCTTTTGCGCCGGAACATGTCGCGGGCGCAAAGCTTGTTTTCGTGGCGACTGGCGATGAAGCGCAGGATCGCGCCATTGCCGCTGTGGTCAAGGCCGAGAAGGTTCCGGTCAATGTCGTTGACCGTCCTGCCCTTTGCGATTTCCTGACGCCTGCCATCGTCAACCGCGCGCCGCTGACGATTGCCATCGGCTCGGAAGGAAGCGCTCCGGTTCTGGCGCAGATGGTTCGTGCACGTATCGATGCCGCCTTTTCGCCGCGCCTTGGCGAGCTTGCGCATTTCGCCGAAAGCTGGCGTCCGCTGGTCGAGCGCGCATTGCCCAAGGGGCTGGCGCGCCGCAGTTTCTGGCGCGGTTTCTTTTCGGGCCGTGTTGCCAGCGCCATTGAAAATGGCGACCGCGCGGAAGCTTATAAGGCTGCGAGCGACCTGATCGAGCAGCGCGACAATGCCGCCGGTTATGTCTGGCTGGTTGGTGCCGGACCGGGTGCTGAAGACCTGCTGACCTTGCGCGCCCACCGCGCTTTGATGGAAGCCGATGTCATTGTGCATGATGCGCTGGTGCCGGAAGGCGTGATTGCCATGGGCCGCCGCGATGCCGAACGCCTTGCCGTCGGCAAGCGCAAGGGCTGCCATTCCAAAAGCCAGGAAGAGATCAATCGCCTGTTGGTTTCGCTGGGGCGACAAGGCAAGCGCGTTGTGCGGCTGAAATCCGGCGATCCGCTGGTGTTCGGACGCGCAGGCGAGGAAATGGCGGCGCTGCGTGCCGCTGGTATCGGTTTCGAAATCGTGCCCGGTATCACCTCGGCCTTTGCCGCCGCTGCCGATATGGAATTGCCGCTGACGCTGCGCGGTGTCGCCTCGTCGCTGGTGTTCACCACTGGTCACGATATGACGGGCGATGTGCTGCCGGGCTGGGCCAAGCTTGCCGTCTCCGGCGCAACGATTGCCGTCTATATGGGCTCGACGGTCGCGGCATCGGTTGCCGCACGCCTGATTGGTGCGGGCCTGCATGAAGATACCGCCGTGGCGGTGGTGGAAAATGCGAGCCGGCAGGACAAGCGCCTGTTCCACGGCACGCTGAAGGATTTGCCGGATCTGGAAAGCCGCAAGGAGCTTTCCGGCCCGGTCATGGTGATCATTGGCGATGCGGTCGCCGGTGCCGCAATCGACAAAGCCGAAGCGCTGGCCCTCAAGCCGGTTTCCGTCGCAGCCTAAACCCGCAGGATGCGCGGTCAACAAAAGTTTGGAGTTTGGAAATGGTCGTAAAAGTTCTCACTGCAAACCGGCTGATCGACGGGCAGGCTGTGTGGCTCGGTGCCGACGGTTCGTGGCAGGAGACCATCGAAGGCGCGCTGGTTGCGCGCCACGCCGAAGCCGTGACGGCGCTGGAAGACGCGGGCAAGGTTGCAGCGAAAGCCAATCTGGTTGTCGATGTGAATGTGATCGATGTCGAGGAGCGCGAGGAGGGGCTTTACCCGATCCGCCTGCGCGAGCGCATCCGCCTTTCCGGCCCGACCATCGTAACCTTTGGTGATCTGCCCCTCGACAAGCCTGCTTTGAAGCGCGCCTCGTAATATCTGTTGACGCATTTCCGGACCCAAAACCGGTTCGCACTTTTGCTGGAAATGCTCTGATCTGGATTTAGACTATGTATCGTTATGATGAATTCGACCGCGATTTCGTTGCGGCCCGCGTTGCCCAGTTCAAGGATCAGGTCGAGCGCCGCCTGACCGGAGAGCTGACGGAAGAACAGTTCCGTCCGCTGCGCCTGATGAATGGCCTTTACCTGCAATTGCACGCCTATATGCTGCGCGTGGCCGTTCCCTATGGCACGCTGTCGAGCCGCCAGTTGCGAAAGCTCGGCCACATTGCGCGCGTCTATGATCGCGGCTTTGGCCATTTCACCACGCGCCAGAACATCCAGTATAACTGGCCTGCGCTGAAGGACGTGCCGCGCATTCTGGAAGAGCTGGCGGAAGTCGAGATGCACGCCATCCAGACCTCCGGCAATTGCATTCGCAACGTGACTGCCGATCACTTCGCAGGCGCTGCCGCCGACGAAGTGGCCGATCCGCGCCCCTTCGCCGAAATCCTGCGCCAATGGTCGTCGCTGCATCCGGAATTTTCCTATCTGCCGCGCAAGTTCAAGATCGCCATTGTCGGCTCGGACCATGACCGCGCCGCCATTCAGGTACATGACATCGGCTTGCAGCTGAAGAAGAACGAGGCGGGCGATCTGGGCCTTTCTGTCTATATCGGCGGCGGTCAGGGCCGCACGCCGATGGTGGCGAAGAAGATTCGTGACTTCCTGCCCATCGAGGACATGCTGACCTATGTGACGGCCATCGTGCGCGTCTATAATCTGCATGGCCGTCGCGACAACAAATATAAGGCGCGCATCAAGATCCTCGTCCATGAAACGGGCGTTGAAGAACTGACCCGCGAGATCGATGCTGAATGGGAAGAAATCCGCAATGGCGAGCTGAAGCTGCCGCAGCGCGATATCGACTCGATTGAAAGCTATTTCCGCATGCCGAAGTTGCCGCAACGGCCGGAAGGCTGGGAAGTGCTGGCTGTTACCCAGAAGGCCGATGCGGAATTTGCAAGCTGGGTGGCGCGCAATGTCACGCCGCACAAGAACCCGGATTATGCGGTCGTCACCATTTCGCTGAAGCCCATCGGCGGTATTCCCGGCGATGCGAGCGCCGAGCAGATGGAACTGGTGGCGGATATTGCCGAAACCTATTCGTTCGATGAAATCCGCGTCAGCCACGAGCAGAATCTGGTCCTGCCGCATGTGGCTAAGGCCGATCTTGCAGCCGTCTATGATCTGCTGCAATCGGATGGGCTGGTGACGCCGAATGCCGGTCTCATCACCGATATCATCGCCTGCCCCGGTCTCGACTATTGCGCCCTTGCCAATGCGCGCTCCATTCCGGTGGCGCAGCGCATTTCGGAGCGCTTCGGCGACCAGCAGCGTCAGCTCGAAATCGGCGATCTCAAGATCAAGATTTCCGGCTGCATCAATGCCTGCGGCCATCACCATGTCGGTCATATCGGCATTCTGGGCGTAGAGAAAAAGGGTGAGGAACTCTATCAGATCACGCTTGGCGGTTCGGCGGACGAGCATTCGACCATAGGAGAAATCACCGGTCGCGGCTTTTCGTCGGAAGAAGTGGTGGATGCCATCGAAACGGTGGTCGATACCTATCTCGCCTTGCGTGAAAGCCCGGAGGAAAACTTTCTGGCCGCCTATCGCCGCGTTGGCATGGAACCGTTCAAACGCGCGCTTTATGGAGAAATAAGCCGTGCAGCTTGATGCTGAAGAAAGTGCTGCCGCCGAAGCCCGCCTTCTGGAGGCAAGCCACGGCGCGTCTACCCCGCAGGAAGTGATCGCGCTCGTCACGCGCGAACTCTATGACGGGCAGATCGCGGTTGTGTCTTCCTTCGGGGCGGAATCGGCTGTGCTTTTGCATATGATCTCGGAAATCGATCCGGCGATACCGGTACTATTTCTCGATACGGGCAAGCATTTCCGGGCCACGCTCGATTATCGTCACGATCTGGTGGACCGGCTGGGGCTGACCGATGTGCGGGATATCCTGCCGCTTGAGGACAGTCTTAAAAGCGATGATCCGTTCGGCGCGCTGTCGATGACCGATAAGGACCGCTGCTGCTTCATCCGCAAAGTTGAGCCGATGGCGCGCGCCGTCGCGCCCTATCGCGCCTGGATGACGGGCCGCAAGCAGTTTCAGGCATCGACACGCGAAAGCTTGCCGGTGTTTGAATCGGTCGGCCCGCGCATTCGTATCAATCCGCTGGCGCGTTTGCAGGCAGCAGACCTCAAGGCCTACGCTGAAAAGCACGATCTGCCGCCGCATCCTCTGACTGCGCAGGGCTATCGTTCCATCGGCTGCATGCCTTGCACGCGGCCCGTGAACGACGGCGAAGACCAGCGTGCCGGACGCTGGGCGGGATCAGAAAAGACAGAATGCGGCATCCATCTGACTGGCCTTGCCGACAGCCTTAAAACATTGGGAGCCACCGAGCGGAAATGAGCGATATCAACGAAACCAAACTCTGGTCCTCCGATGGCTTTCGCGAAGACGATTATGTCTTTGCCGACGATCTTGAAGCTGCGGGCGATGCCCCGGCGATCATCATTCCGCTCGCCGTCTGGCTCGGCCTAGATGAAGAGCGCCGCCGCGCCTCCAACCGCCGCATCGGCGTTTCGGTTGCGCCGGGCGAAGCGATTGAACCGCTGTTGAATGATCTGGGCAGCCTGCCGCTGATCGCCTTGCAGTTCCCGGCTTTCAACGATGGTCGCTCCTATTCCAAGGCCGAGATTCTGCGCCGCGAAGGTTTTGCGGGTGAGTTGCGCGCCGTCGGCGATGTGCTGATCGATCAGGCGGCGCTGATGCTGCGCACCGGCTTCGACAGTCTTCAGGTGACCAACAAGGTCGCCCAGAGCCGTCTTGGCGAAAACCGTCTGGTCGATACACCCGGTTACTATCAGCCGGGGCGCGGTTCCATTCCGGCGGAAGGTGGGTTCGCCTGGCGGCGGGTAAAGGCTAGTTAGACACATCGCTCAAACTTGCCATTTTTTTGGCTGTCTTGATGCGCTAGATACGCCTTGTCATTTACAGGGAGTCGATGCGTGATCCGGCACATTGTTTTCTTCAGCGTCAAGCAAGGTCAGGATATCGAGACAGTCAGAAAAGGGCTGGAGCAGCTTGCCACCATCCCGCATTCCGAAGTCTTCGAAGTTCTGCCGAATTCCAGGGTCGATCCGATGTGCGACCGCATCGATCTCGTCGTCTATGCCGAGTTCAAGGATGAAGAAGCGCTTTTCGCTTTCAAGAAACATCCGACCTATGACGCCACGACGCAACTCGTGCGCCCGATGCGCGAATTGCGTTTTTCCGCTGATGTTGTCACTGATAAAGAGTAGTTACCACTCCGCCTGTGGTCGTTCCTGAAGTGGCAGGCCGCCGAATAGATCTGGCTCGCTGGAGATTTTGGCGCGCTCGATATTGAGAAGCTTGAGCTTCGTCGACGTACCGCCCGCCGCTGAAAACCCGCCGACCTTGCCGTTGGAACCGAGCACCCGGTGACAGGGCACGATGATCGGAAACGGGTTTTTGCCAAGTGCATAACCGACCGCTTGCGACAGGCTCACGTCACCAAGTCGTCTGGCAATCGCGCCATAGGTGGTGGTTTCGCCCGCCTTCAGTTCGAGAATAATCTCGTAAACCTGCCGGTTGAGGTCGGGGAGCGATTCGAACGCTAGCGGCGTTTGCGAGAAATCCGGCGATCCGCCGTCGAGAAGCGCGCGCACTTTTTCGATGGCTTGCGTTACAAAGGCTGGCACATCGGCCTGAGCATCGGAAAACTGTTCGCCCACCCGCTCACCAAGGCGGTAACGGGTTTCTTTCTCGTCCGTATCGCCGATTTCGACACCAATGACTTTTGCACCGCGCCAGGCAATGCCGCACGGGCCAATCGGCGTCTCAAAGATGGTGATTCCGGACGGTTCCATACGTATCAATATAGCACGGATTTCGCGACGAACGGCGACTGGAAACGATAAGTTGCAACATTTGCAGCGTATGGCGCTGCGAAATGGTTGAAGAACGTTCCGAATAATGATTGTGTGAGCGGGAAGGTCAGGATCGTGGCATGAGAGATTCCATGCCCTTAAATGGCCAAACGGGTCGATATAAGTTTCCGTCGCAGTTTTCGCGAGATCGGAACCGAGGAATTTAAATGGACGATTATGAGCGTTATGCCACGGGGTTAATGATCGTTTTCGGCGCGCTGATCATCGGCGGGCTGATGGCGGCAAACCTTTATCATGGCGACAAGCCGGGTTTTCTCTTCGCGCTTGGTGCTGCGGTCGTCGGCTGGTTTTCAGCTTTCGCCGTTCTTTTCGACAAGCCGCGCGTTTATGGCGTGATGATTGCCGTTGCAATCGGCCTTGTCGCGGCTTCTATCGGTGCCTACGTCACCTGAGAGCCATCAATATTTCGAAGCAGTTGAGAGAAAAGCCCCGCAATGCGGGGCTTTTTCGTTGGTCGCGGCCTTATAGATAAGGCGAATAGCACTGGCGGCGCGGACCGTAATTGGGTTGGAACGTATTGTCATAGGCGCGGTATGACCGATAGCGGCTGTAGCACCAGCGGGTATGCGGGTTGCGGCTGCGGTAAGTCGGTGCCGGACGGTAGGCAGGACCCGGACCCCAGTAACGCCGGTCATGTCTGTAATAGGGCCGGTAACGCGGACGGTCGTAGCGCCAATAGCGCCGGTCGTCGCGATAATCGTAATATTGCACCGTTTGCGCAGTAGGTGCCGATGCCTGAGCCGGTGCCGGGGTAGGGGCCGCCATCAGCGAGGGCTGCGCCGCATTGGCTGTTCCGGCAGCGGCGGACAGGCCCATGCCCAGCGACAGACACGCGGCAAAAACGGAATAACCAAACCTTTTCATAGGTCTCTCCTAATCAAAGCAATCGTTTATGTGCGTATTTTTGCTCGCCCATTGTGGCGGAGCGGTGGCTTTCACCAGTCACGATTTCTTCTGTGCTGCAACAGACCAGGGAGGGAACACAGAGCTGCCTGCAGCCCAAAGCGAGCAGTTTATAGCGGGTACATATAATGCTTCGAGAGCTGAACAATAATTGACATAAAGATATGTTTATGTCATTAAGCGACCTCCTGCGATTGTGCATATCAGAATACAGGCGGTACTCTTATGGCGTCTTCCCTCGACGATCTTTTCGGTGCAACGGCGGCTCAGCCGGATGGTTCGGAGGTGCTGGCCGCGCTGACCAAAGCGGCGCGCGAGCGTATTCTGATCCTCGACGGGGCGATGGGAACGCAGATTCAAGGGCTTGGCTTCCATGAAGAGCATTTCCGCGGTGAGCGTTTCGGCGCCTGTGATTGTCAGCTTCAGGGCAATAATGACCTTCTGACGCTGACGCAGCCAAAGGCCATTGAGGAAATCCACTACGCCTACGCCATTGCGGGCGCGGATATTCTCGAAACCAATACATTCTCCTCCACGACGATTGCCCAGGCCGATTACGGCATGGAAGAGCAGGTCTATGAGCTGAACCGCGACGGTGCGCGCCTTGCGCGTCGCGCTGCCCTGCGCGCCGAGCAGAAGGACGGTCGCCGCCGTTTCGTCGCAGGCGCTCTTGGACCGACAAACCGCACTGCATCGCTGTCGCCGGATGTCAATAATCCCGGCTTCCGCGCCGTCACCTTCGACGATCTGCGTGTTGCCTATGCCGAGCAGATCCGGGGGCTGATCGACGGCGGTTCCGACATCATCCTGATTGAAACCATCTTCGACACGCTGAATGCGAAGGCCGCCGTCTTCGCTTCGGAGCAAGTGTTCGAAGAGAAGGGCATTTTCCTGCCGGTGATGATTTCCGGCACGATCACCGATCTTTCCGGCCGCACCCTGTCCGGCCAGACGCCAACGGCATTCTGGCATTCGCTGCGTCACGCCAAGCCGTTCACCATCGGCCTCAACTGCGCACTCGGCGCCAATGCCATGCGCGCGCATCTGGACGAATTGTCGACCATCGCCGATACGTTCATCTGCGCCTATCCGAATGCCGGTCTGCCGAACGAGTTTGGCCAGTATGACGAAACGCCGGAGGCGATGGCTGCCCAGATCGAGGGCTTTGCCCGCGACGGCATGGTTAATGTGGTTGGCGGTTGCTGCGGCTCGACGCCGGATCATATCCGCGCTATTGCCGAGGCTGTTGCAAAGCACCCGCCGCGCAAACCTGCCAAGGTTGCGCCACTGATGCGCCTTTCCGGCCTCGAGCCTTTCACGCTGACCGAGGACATTCCCTTCGTCAATGTCGGGGAACGCACCAACGTGACCGGCTCCGCCCGGTTCCGTAAACTCATCAAGGCTGGTGACTTCGCCGCCGCCCTTGATGTGGCGCGCGATCAGGTCGCCAATGGCGCGCAGATCATCGACATCAATATGGATGAGGGCCTGATCGATTCCGAAAAGGCGATGGTCGAATTTCTCAATCTGATCGCCGCCGAGCCGGATATCGCCCGCGTGCCGATCATGATCGACAGCTCCAAATGGGAAGTGATTGAGGCTGGCCTGAAATGCGTTCAGGGCAAGCCGGTGGTCAACTCGATTTCGATGAAGGAAGGTGAGGAAGCCTTCATTCATCATGCGAAGCTCGTCCGTGCTTATGGTGCGGCGGTCGTGGTCATGGCGTTCGACGAAACCGGACAGGCCGATACCGAAGCGCGCAAGATCGAAATCTGTAGTCGGGCCTACAAGATTCTGACCGAGCAGGTTGGTTTTCCGCCGGAAGACATCATCTTCGATCCGAACATCTTCGCGGTGGCGACCGGCATCGACGAGCACAATAATTACGGCGTCGATTTCATCGAAGCGACCCGGAAAATCATGGCGACCCTGCCGCATGTCCATGTGTCGGGCGGCGTGTCGAACCTGTCCTTCTCGTTCCGCGGCAATGAGCCGGTGCGTGAGGCGATGCATGCCGTGTTCCTCTATCACGCCATTCAGGCGGGCATGGATATGGGCATCGTCAATGCGGGTCAGCTGGCGGTCTACGATGCCATTGATCCGGAACTGCGCGAAGCCTGCGAAGACGTGGTGCTGAACCGCCGTTCCGACGCGACCGAACGCCTGCTGGAGATTGCCGAACGTTTCCGCGATTCAGGCTCGAAGGAAGCCAAGGCGCAAGATCTGGCCTGGCGCGAATGGCCGGTGGCAAAGCGTCTCGAACATGCGCTGGTCAACGGCATTACCGAATATATCGAAGCCGACACGGAAGAAGCGCGCAAGGCTGCCGAACGGCCGCTGCACGTCATCGAAGGCCCGCTGATGGCCGGTATGAATGTGGTTGGCGATCTGTTCGGGGCGGGCAAGATGTTTCTGCCACAGGTGGTGAAATCCGCCCGCGTGATGAAACAGGCTGTGGCCGTCCTCCTGCCTTACATGGAAGAGGAAAAGCGCCGCAATGCCGAAAATGGCATTGAGGGCGGCGAGCGTCAGAGCGCCGGCAAGGTGCTGATGGCGACCGTGAAGGGCGACGTGCACGATATCGGGAAGAATATCGTCGGCGTCGTGCTGGCCTGCAACAATTACGAGATTATCGATCTCGGTGTCATGGTGCCTTCGCAGAAGATTTTGCAGGTGGCGCGTGAAGAGAAGGTCGATGTCATCGGCCTTTCCGGCCTCATCACGCCATCGCTTGATGAAATGGCACATGTGGCCGCGGAAATGGAACGCGAAGGATTCGACATTCCGCTTTTGATCGGCGGGGCGACCACGAGTCGCGTCCATACGGCGGTGAAAATTCATCCGCGTTACGAGCGCGGCCAGACGGTCTATGTGATCGATGCCAGCCGCGCGGTGGGTGTCGTGTCCAGCCTGCTGTCGCCGGAAGCCAAGGGCAATTATGTCGATGGCATCCGCGAGGAATATGCCAAGGTTGCAGCCGCCCATGCGCGTAGCGAAGCGGAAAAGCAGCGCCTGCCGCTTGCCCGCGCCCGCGCCAATGCGCACAAGCTCGACTGGGACGCATTTGCACCGGTGAAGCCAAGCTTTACCGGCACGAAGACATTCGACGATTACGATCTGGCCGAAATTGCGCGCTATATCGACTGGACGCCATTCTTCCAGACCTGGGAGCTGAAAGGGCGCTATCCGGCAATCCTTGAGGACGAAAAGCAGGGCGAGGCCGCGCGCCAGCTCTGGTCTGATGCGCAGGCTATGCTGACGAAGATCATCGACGAAAAATGGTTCACGCCGAAAGCCGTGGTTGGTTTCTGGCCCGCCAATGCGGTGGGCGACGATATCCGGCTGTTCACCGACGAGAGCCGGAAAGAGGAGCTGGCCACCTTCTTCACGCTGCGTCAGCAGCTTGGTAAGCGCGATGGCCGCCCGAATGTCGCCATGTCCGACTTCGTGGCGCCGGTCGAGAGCGGAAAGCAGGATTATGTCGGCGGCTTCGTCGTCACGGCGGGCATCGGCGAGGTGGCGATTGCCGAGCGTTTCGAGCGGGCCAATGACGACTATTCCGCTATTCTTGTGAAGGCGCTGGCCGACCGTTTTGCCGAAGCCTTCGCGGAACTGATGCATGAGCGCGTGCGCAAGGAATTCTGGGCCTATGCGACCGAAGAAACCTATACGCCGGAAGAACTGATCGGCGAACCTTACAAGGGCATCCGCCCGGCTCCGGGTTACCCGTCACAACCCGACCACACCGAAAAGACCACCCTGTTCCGTCTGCTCGATGCAACGGCGGAGACGGGTGTGGAACTGACCGAAAGCTATGCCATGTGGCCGGGCTCGTCGGTTTCGGGCCTCTATATCGGCCACCCGGAAAGCTATTATTTCGGTGTCGCCAAGGTGGAGCGCGATCAGGTCGAGGATTATGCAAACCGCAAGGGTATGAGCGTCGGGGAGGTGGAGCGCTGGCTCGCGCCGATTCTCAATTACACCCCCGGCAATGTTACGGACGAAGCGGCATAGCCGACGCAGCTGTCACAACCTCAAGAAGAAGGGCCTCGCACGTTGCGAGGCTTTTTTGTTTGCAATATTTCTTATCCCACGATGGCATAACTGTTTAAAAACAGAGGTTTTGCGAAATTCACGCTGCTTTTTGGAAGCAATCCTTCTGGAGAGAGTTACAGGAAAATGCTATTTAAGGCTGTGCGTTCGAAATTTTGTGAGCGTTAAAGTTGTATTGTGCGTAAGTTATTGAAAACAAAATATTAGGATGGCAGCAATGAAATGGGAATTGTTATGCGATGCCATGCAGTCCGCCGGTAATGCGGACAAATTGTTTGAATATGTAAAAAAATATGCCCGCGAAATCGGCTTTGATCATGTTTCTTATGTCATGTCGGTTCCGTCCTTGAATGGGGCGGTCAAATGGGTGCGTTACGAAGATATGCCGAAAGGCTGGACTGCACTCTATGCCAGCAAAAAATATGTTGAGATCGATCCCCTTGTCCGGCTGGGCCTGCACAGCATCGACCCGCTGGTCTGGTCGCCGAAGCTTTTTGCCGAAACGCCGCAATTATGGGCCGATCTGCAAGCGTTTGGCCTGAAGGTCGGTATTTCACAACCATGCTGGGCGGCACAGGGCGTGTTTGGAATGTTGACATTCCTGCGCAGCGGCCAGCCGCTGACCGCAGCCGAAGTCACCGCCCTGCGGCGTCAGTTGCAGATGGTGACCAATCTCCTGCATCTGTCGATGTTCGAACTGGTCAATGTGCCGCGTCTGAATTGCGCCGGTGAAGTCTGTCTGACGGCACGGGAGCGTGAAATCCTGCGTTGGACGAGTGAAGGAAAAACCGCCGAAATTATCGGTGCGATCCTCAATATTTCGACCCGTACCGTCAATTTTCATATCAGCAATGTACTGACGAAGCTTGTTGCAGTGAACAAGGTTCAGGCAGTCGCCAAGGCGCGTACCTTCGGCCTGCTCTGATCCACTCTAAGCCCCACGGCGGTTTGGCCCGTTGGGTGCTTTCAAAAATCTCCCTCCAAAAACCGTTCCATCCTTATCGCGCGCGGCAGAAGATGCCCGGCGGTGGCCGCTCTTTTGAGCAAGAATTTGCCCGGCGTGAACGCTCCAAAACTGCTAAATATCACAATTTTAGTAGGATTTTCCGACATTTACGCCAAATTTCACTTTTTGCCGGCGGCGCAAGTTTGTTCCGGCCTTGTGCGAAAGACTGCAAGTTTTTGGCGCAGGCAATCGCGAATACGCGAAAGCATTCTTTCACTTTTCGGCTTCTTTTCACGACAATGCGCGCAACTTAGCCAGGGTGCCGATTTCGCTCCGTCAGAACCGTAATCCTGCTTTCTCGTCTCTATCCGGTTTCCGGGAGTTAATGTCGTGCATCATGCATCCCTGACCAAGAATTTGACGCATCTGCAACGTCTCGAAGCAGAAGCGATCCATATCTTTCGCGAAGTCGCAGCAACCTTCTCCAATCCGGTGATGCTCTATTCGGTGGGCAAGGATTCGTCGGTCATGATGCATCTGGCGATGAAGGCGTTTTATCCCGCACCACCGCCCTTTCCCTTTCTCCATGTCGATACGACCTGGAAATTCCGCGAGATGATCGAATTCCGCGACGCACAGGCGCGCGAAAAGGGTTTCGAGCTGCTGGTACATATCAATGAGGATGGCGTGCGCGAGGGCGTCGGCCCATTCACCCATGGTTCGAATGTCCATACCCATGTCATGAAGACAGTCGGTCTGCGGCAGGCGCTCGACAAGTACAAGTTCGATGCGGCTTTTGGCGGCGCGCGTCGCGATGAGGAAAAATCCCGCGCCAAGGAGCGCATTTTCTCATTCCGCAATGCGCAGCATGGCTGGGACCCGAAGAACCAGCGGCCTGAAATGTGGAAGATTTACAATACGCGCGTTGCGGCGGGTGAATCGATCCGCGTCTTCCCGCTCTCCAACTGGACCGAGCTCGATATCTGGCAATATATCCTGCAGGAAAACATCCCCATCGTGCCGCTCTATTTCGCCGCCCGCCGTCCGGTGGTGGAGCGCGACGGCATGCTGATCATGGTCGATGACGACCGCATGAAGCTGCGCGATGGTGAAAAGGTGGAAGACCGGCTGGTGCGTTTCCGCACGCTTGGCTGCTATCCCCTGACCGGGGCAATTGAATCCAGCGCCTCCAGCCTTTCGGATATTGTCGAGGAAATGCTGATCGCCCGCACGTCGGAACGTCAGGGCCGTGCCATCGACCGCGATGAAGCCGGTTCCATGGAAAAGAAGAAGCGCGAGGGCTATTTCTGATGAATGCCGTGTTGAAGCCTTCCGTAACCAGCGCAGCGGTGACCGAGTTTCTGGCCGATCAGGAGCGCAAGACGCTCTTGCGGTTTCTCACCTGCGGCTCCGTCGATGATGGCAAATCCACGCTGATCGGGCGTCTGCTCTATGACACCAAGCTGATCTTCGAAGACCAGCTTGCAGCGCTTAAGAATGACAGCCGCAAATTCGGCACGACAGATGACGATTTCGACTTCGCGCTTCTGGTTGACGGTCTGGAGGCCGAGCGCGAACAGGGCATCACCATCGATGTCGCCTATCGGTTCTTTTCCACGCCGCGCCGCAAGTTCATCGTCGCCGATACGCCGGGCCATGCGCAATATACGCGCAATATGGCGACGGGGGCTTCGACCGCCGATCTGGCCGTGGTGCTGATCGATGCCCGGCAGGGCGTTCTGACGCAAACGCGCCGCCATTCCTTCATTGCCTCGGCGCTCGGCATTCGCAATATCGTGCTCGCGGTCAACAAGATCGACCTTGTCGATTTCTCGCAAGAGGCCTTCGACCGCATCGTTGCCGATTATATGAGCTTCGCCAAAGATCTCGGTTTTGCCAGTATCCAGCCGATCCCGCTTTCGGCCCGCTATGGCGACAATGTCACCAGCCTGTCGCCGCGTATCGACTGGTATGACGGCCCGCATCTGCTCGAACATCTGGAGACCGTGCGCATCGATACGGAAACAGCAGCCAGGCCATTCCGCTTTCCGGTGCAATATGTGAACCGGCCCAATCTCGATTTTCGCGGTTTTTCCGGCACGGTAGCTTCCGGCTCGATTGCGGCAGGCGACACGGTCGTCGTGGCTAAATCCGGCAAGCAGTCGCGGGTAAAGCGCATCGCGACCTATGATGGCGATCTGCCCCGCGCCTCGGAAGGACAGGCCGTCACGCTGGTGCTGGAAGACGAGATCGAAGTTTCACGCGGCAATATGCTGGTCGGCGCGGAAGCACGGCCGGAAGTGGCGGATCGTTTCGCAGCCAATATCGTCTGGTTCGGCGAGGACGCCTTGCAGCCCGGACGGTCCTATCTCCTGCGCACCGAAACCGACCAGACGCCGGTGACGGTCAGCGAGATCAAATATCGGACCGATGTGAACACATTCGCCCGTGAGGATGCGGCCCATCTGGACCTCAACGAGATCGGCTTGTGCCACCTCCAGACGGCCGACCCGATTGTGTTCGACGCTTACGCCGAGAACCGCGTCACCGGCGCTTTCGTGCTGATCGACCGGGTGTCCAACGCGACCGTTGGTGCCGGAATGATCGACAGCGCGCTGCGTCAGGCAACCAATGTGCATTTGCAGGCTTTCGACCTCGACGGAAAGGCGCGGGCCGCGCAGAAATTCCAGAAGCCAGCGGTGCTGTGGTTCACCGGCCTTTCGGGATCGGGCAAGTCCACCATCGCCAACCGGCTGGAACAGCGCCTGCACGCGCTGGGCAAGCACACCTATCTGCTCGATGGCGACAATGTCCGCCATGGCCTCAACAGCGATCTTGGTTTCTCCGATGCGGATCGGGCGGAAAACATCCGTCGCGTCGGCGAAGTGGCGCGGCTGATGGCCGATGCCGGGTTGATCACGCTGGTTTCGTTCATTTCCCCGTTCCGCTCGGAGCGCGACACGGTTCGCGCGCGGCTGCCGGAAGGGGAGTTCATTGAAATCTTCGTCGATACGCCGATTGAGGAATGCATTGCGCGTGACCCAAAGGGTCTTTATGCGCAGGCGCTGCGTGGCGAAATCAAGTCCTTCACGGGCATCGATTCGCCTTATGAAGCGCCAGCCTCGCCGGAACTGCGCCTCGATACGACGGGGCGCAATGTTGACGAACTGGTCGCGGAAGTAGAAAAGTATCTGGCCGAGCGTGGTATCATCGGCAGTTATGGTAGCGATTCCTGGTCGATCTGAGCGATGAACATTCCAGCCTCTCCCAAAGCAGACCCGAATGGCGCAGCCCTGCTGGCCGTTTTTGAACAAGCAGCGCTTGAGGCTGGCCGGGTCATCATGAAGCATTATGTCGATGGCTGCGCCGTCGAACATAAAAAGGATGAATCGCCCGTCACGGAAGCAGACCGCGCCGCCGAGGCGATCATCCTTGCCGCACTTTCGTCGGTCGCGCCCGATATTCCGGTCGTGGCCGAGGAGGAGGTTTCCGCGGGCCGCCTTCCAGCCCATATCGGACGGCGCTTTCTGCTGGTCGATCCTCTGGATGGCACGCGGGAGTTTCTGCTGCGCAACGGCGATTTCACAGTCAATATCGGCCTGATCGAAGATGGCGTGCCGGTCACGGGCATCGTCTATGCCCCGGCGCGCAATCTGCTTTTTACCGGCACGGGCAACCGCGCCGAGGAAGCGGAAACCACTGCGGATCACAAGATTGCCCGCCGGCGTGCAATCCGAGCGCGGGAAGGTGCCGCGGAACGCATTGCCGTGTGCAGCCGTTCGCACAACACGCCCGAAACCCAGCGCTTTTTGCAGGCAAATCAGATTTCCGGCCATGTTTCGGTCGGTTCGTCGTTGAAGTTCTGTCTGATCGCGCGCGGTGAGGCGGATATCTATCCGCGCTTTGCCCCGACCATGGAATGGGACACGGCGGCTGGCGACGCTGTGCTGCGTGCCGCAGGCGGCATGACCGCCACCCTTGACGGCAAGCCGTTCGCTTATGGCCAGCGCGCCGGACAGGGCGTGAAGGGCTTCGCCAACCCGCATTTCGTCGCCTATGGCGCGGGCTTTACGCCCGTCTTTCCGGCGGAAGTGCTCTGATCCTGTGACATTTATGAGCAGGTTTGAGTGTGGCGGCAAAAAAACTGCGTCATGCACTTGCGGCATCAAAAATGCAGCGTTATAAGCCGCCTCAACGGTTGCGCCACTGGCTGCGACCGACTGGTTCGGAGTGTAGCGCAGCCTGGTAGCGCACCTCGTTCGGGACGAGGGGGTCGGAGGTTCGAATCCTCTCACTCCGACCATTCAGATGCTGGAAGCTGTTCCCGATTTTTCCAGAAACTCTTCCCTTCGCACATATTTTTCTATTGCTGGCGACCGAAAACCGACATGCGCATGAATTCGCCGTCATATTCGGCAAGCGCCACCAGACGCGCGCGATCCAGAATCTCGACCCGGTTGGAACGGAACAGCACAAGCCCTTCCTCGCGCAGATCCCGCAACATGCGATTGAGGTGGATCGGCGTCAGGCCAAGCGCATCGGCCAGCTGATATTGCGTCAGCGGACAATAATAGGAATCGGGATCATCGACGCAGCTGGCCTTGACCCGGTCAGACAGTTCCAGGAGCAGATGCGCGGTGCGGACATAGGCGCTGCGGCGTCCGACATTGGTGAGATGCTCGATCAGCATGGCGCGCTGTCGTGACAAAAGCTCAATGAAGATCATCGCCAGACGTGGCACGCGCCGAATGGCGCTTTCAAGCGAAGCCACTGGAATTTCAATGACTTTCATCGGCGTAATGGCCGATATCGTATTGTAGCTATAGCCGTCGGCGGTGCGAAGGCCGATGAAATCGCACCGCATCGGAAAGTCGATGATCTGCCTTTGCCCGCCGGACAGGTCGCGATAGACACAGCCCCAGCCGGACACGACCATATGCACGTTTCTGACGCGCTCGCCCTGTTCGATGATGATGGTATCGGAGGTAAAACTGTTCTCGGTGACGACAAGCGAAGCCAAAGCACCAATGGCATGTGCGTCGAGGTCCGCCAGAATCGGCGAAGATTCCAACAAGTCGATCAGCGCCCCCACGGAAGGTGCCGCGATGCCTCTACCACTATGCATAACACTTCCGCACTAAACGAAAGATATAGTTTTATATCTTCCTATTGTTTAAGTCGCTCTTACGGACAAGATAAATTTTCGTACTTGCTAACATAAATTAATGACACGATTGCTGCGAGGTAGCAATATTGGGCCATTGGATGGGGGAATTTCGTTAATATAAGTCATAAGCATAATTTAAATACCGAACCTGTGACGGCGGGAACGGCGGATCACTGTGTAGGAGTAAGTAACCTTCGTGCCGGGGAGACGCGCCGATGTTGGATGCAAGGGGTGCCAGCCTGTGGGCTGTACCGGAAGATAGAGATAATGGAGCGGTCGGTGTCGGCGTTCTGCCGAACAGTGATCGCCATCTGCTGCTTGTGTGCAAGAGCAATCTGGAGCGGGAGTGCCTTTTCAACGGGCTCCTGATGAATGGGCTGAAAATGCCGGTGACGTGCTATGCGTCCATCGAGCAGGCAAAGCTTTTCAGCGGAAGCGCCGTCATTCTGCTGCATATCGGGGCCAAGCGGCTTGCCGATCCGTTCTTTTCCGAAGAAATTCGATCTCTCGTGGAGATGTGGGCGCCATCGCCGATTGTGCTTCTCGCCGAGCGGGAGGAATGGGCGCAGGTCGTGCGGGCCATGGAAATTGGCGCGAGGGGGTATATTCCAACCTCCGTCGATGTCAGGGTCTGCGTCGAGGCGATCCATCTGGCGAGCGCGGGCGGCATGTATATTCCAGCCTCCATGGCTGTCAAAGCGCCGCCGCCCGATATTGACGAGGATGCGCTGGGCGAATTGCTGACGGCGCGCGAAATCGAGGTGGTTCATGCGATTCGTATCGGTCGCTCCAACAAGGTGATCGCTTTCGAACTCGGCATGAGCGAAGGCACCGTGAAAGCGCATGTTCATAACATCATGCGCAAGATCGGCGCCGCCAACCGGACCGAAGTGGCCTGCAAGCTGCACAATATGTACAATAACGGCCTGGGAGACGATTGAGCGGTTTCAGACGTCCAGCATATGTGCAAGGCGGTTGCTTTCTCTTCGAAAACAGAGACATTACAGGCTCGCAATTCTAACAAACTCAGCGCGGGCAAAAAATGCAGCTTACCCCTCGTCACAATGCAATTCTGGAACTCGCCCGCCGACAGGGGCAGGTTCTGGTGGACGATCTGGCCGCGGCTTTTGACGTGACGCCGCAGACCGTGCGCAAGGATCTCAACGATCTGTGTCGCGCACGGCTGCTGCGCCGCATCCATGGCGGCGCGCTCTATCCGTCCGGCGTGGAAAATATGGAATATGAGGCGCGCCGCCGGATCGCCGCCCGCGAGAAGGAATCGATCGGCAAGGCCGCAGCCGATATCATTCCGGATGGCGCATCGCTGTTCATCAATATCGGCACTACGACCGAAGCGGTCAGCCATGCCCTGATCGATCACAGCGAGCTGATGGTCATCACCAACAATATCAACGTGGCCAACACGCTGCGCGTGCACACCTCTATCGAAGTGGTCATCGCCGGCGGCGTGGTCCGCTCGTCCGACGGCGGTATTGTGGGCGAGGCGGCGGTCGATTTCATCCGCCAGTTCAAGGTCGATTACGCCATCATCGGTGCGTCGGCGATGGATGAGGACGGCGCGCTGCTCGACTTCGATTTCCGCGAAGTGAAAGTCGCACAAGCGATTATCGCCAATGCGCGCCACGTCATTCTGGTGTCCGATTCCACCAAGCTGGAACGCACCGCACCGGTGCGCATCGGCCATATTTCGCAGATCAATACCTTCATCACCGACCGTTGCACCTCGCAGCAGCTGCGCGATCTTTGTTCAGAACATGAGGTTGAGCTGATCGAAACGCTCCCTGTCTGATCCAAAAGCCGCCATGCCGGGCTGCAAATGGCAATTTCTGCGCTTCCGGTGCTCACGTACAAAAAAGTACGCTGCGCTCCGGTTCTCGAAATCACCATTTTCGCCACGGCCTGCCGTTTTTTGATTCAGACAGTCAGCGAGAGAAGTCAAAGCACGGCGGTTTCGTTTATTTTCGCTTTGCTTTCATATTAAATAGTTTTATATTCGCTTTGGTGTTTCTGAGGCGCGTGCTGTCACGCGCCCTAAAATGAATGTTCGAGCGTCTGTCTGCTGCAAGCGCTCTGAAACCGCTTTTAAGGTTTGCCATGGCGCAGGAAGACATATTCGACATTTTCGTTATTGGTGGCGGCATCAATGGATGCGGCATTGCGCGTGATGCGGTTGGGCGCGGCTTTTCCGTCTTCCTGGCGGAAATGAACGATCTGGCGAGCGGCACCTCATCCCGTGCCACCAAGCTGATCCATGGCGGCCTGCGTTATCTGGAGCATTACGAGTTTCGTCTGGTGCGCGAGGCGCTGATGGAACGCGAGGTGCTGTGGGCGAATGCGCCGCATATCATCCATCCGATGCGCTTTGTGCTGCCCTATCACAAGGGCGGCGTGCGGCCCGCGTGGCTGTTGCGGCTGGGCCTGTTCCTCTACGATCATCTGGGCGGGCGCAAGAAACTTCCGGCGACACGCACATTGAATATGCGCACCGACGCCGCCGCCAAACCGCTGAAGCCGCTTTTCACCAAGGCATTTGAATATTCCGACTGCTGGGTCGATGATGCCCGTTTCGTGGCACTGACTGCGCGCGATGCTTCCGACCGTGGCGCGTCGATCCGTACGCGGACCAGAGTTGTGGCGGCGCGCCGCGACAGCCAGGGCTGGACGGTGACAGTCGAGGACACGGAGACTGGGCGTCGCGAAGAAATTCGCGCCCGCCTGCTGGTCAATGCCGCCGGTCCTTGGGCCGACAAGGTTTTGCAGGGCGTCGAGGGCGATCGCCAACTGCACAATGTCCGTCTCGTGCAGGGCAGCCATATCGTGGTGCGCAAGAAATTTGCCGATCCACGCTCCTATTTTTTCCAGAACAATGATGGGCGCATCATATTTGCAATCCCGTATGAAGATGATTTTACCCTGATCGGCACCACCGATCAGGATTACAAGGGTGACCCCGCCAAGGTGGCGATCACCGAGGCTGAAACCGATTATCTCTGCGCGGCGGCAAGCGAATATTTCGCGGAGCCGGTGCGGCGCGAAGATGTGGTCTGGACCTATTCCGGCGTGCGCCCGCTCTATGATGACGGCGCCAGCAAGGCGCAGGAAGCAACGCGCGACTATGTTCTGAAGGATGATGCGCCAGCCGGTCTTGCGCCGCTGATCAATGTCTTTGGCGGCAAGCTGACGACTGCGCGCAAACTTGCCGAGCACATGATGGAAAAAATCGAACATCATCTGGGCAAAAAGGGCGCGCCGTGGACCCATGGGGCAGCGCTGCCGGGCGGGGATTTTCAGGAAGTTGCTTTCGAAAGCGAGTTACGGAAAATACAGTCGGCTTATCCATTTCTGTCGCCAGACCATGCGCGTCGCCTGTTCCGGCTCTACGGAACGCGCGTCCATCACCTGCTTGGCAAGGCCGCATCACTTGCCGATCTTGGTCGCCATTTCGGCGCCGATCTCTATGAGGCGGAAGTCACCTATCTCATTGAAAATGAATGGGCTTGCACGGCAGAGGATATCCTTTGGCGGCGCACAAAACTCGGCCTTCGTCTGAATGCGGCAGAAGTAGAGGGACTGAATAATTACCTGCAAGACGAAGAAAAAATGCAATCCCGATTTGTTGCTGGCGCTTAATCGCAATCAAATGTTTGTAATTTTCAATTATTCTTTGACGTGATAGTTTACTAATGTACTTAAAGACTTTTTATACTTGAAAATTTTAAAACAGTACTTTATGAATGCGGTGCGGATGCTGATCGTTTCCTCCCGATACCACTCGGACTGGTGTATTTTTGTCCGGGTGTCATCACTTAGATTGGTTCCGCACCGTTCATGCAATCGTCTCTCACGAGGCGCATACCCCTGACAATACAGACCTCCCATCAGTTGACCTTGCGGCCCGGCGGCTATCTCCGCCGGGCCGTTTTTTCGTCGTTTCGATGATGCGCTTGCCAGTTGTGGGGGAAAAAGCCATTATTCATTGACGAGCATTCCGGCAAGACTGCGCAGCGGTGCTGCATTCGGGCATGTTCAAGACGAATTCAGCGGTTCCAGCCTTCCTGGGAGGAGAAAGATGGGTGCACCGCAAGAAAGGGTTCATGCGGACCGTATTCTGTCCGCAATCCACACCGGCGGGTCGGCCCGCTCGGCGCTGGTGGCGTCGTGGCAGCGTTCTGCCGAATTGCACAAGCTCGATCCTGCCGCCCCCGGTGCGGTGCGCACACTTTCCGAAGGCGAATTCCGCACCGCGCATGAGCGGGTGGAGCGGCTGGTCAGCGTGGCGCAGGCCAGCATGGATCGCCTTTACCTGGCGGTCGGCGGTGTCGGCTGCTGCGTGCTTCTGGCCGATAGCGAAGGCGTGCCGGTCGAGCGGCGCGGGGCGGCCAGCGATGACGACACCTTCTATCGCTGGGGCCTCTGGACGGGCGCGGTATGGAGCGAGGAAAGCGAAGGCACAAACGGTATCGGCACCTGTATTGTCGAACAGCGCGCGCTGACCATTCACCGCGACCAGCACTTTCATTCGCGCAATGTCGGACTGTCCTGCACGGTGGCCCCGATCCACGATCATCAGGGTCGCCTCATGGCCGCGCTCGATGTTTCATCCTGCCGCTCCGATCTGACGGAAGCCTTTGCGCAGCTCATTTCGGTGGCGGTGATCGACGCGGCGCGCCGGATAGAGGCGGAAAATTTCCGGCAGGCTTTTCCAAAGGCGCGCATCATGCTTGCGCCCAGTGTGGACCGCAGCGGCGGCGCCTTGATCGCGGTCGACAAGGACGATCTGGTAATCGGCGCGACACGAGCTGCGCGTCTGGCGCTCGGCCTTGACGATGCGGCGCTGGCGGGCCCGCTGCCTGCTGCCGATATTCTCGGCTGGAATGCCGATCCGCGCGAGGATATGGCGGAGTCGGAACGCGGCGTCATCCTGCGGGCGCTGGCCCGCGCGGAAGGGAATATTTCCGCCGCCGCAGGGCTTCTGGGCATCAGCCGGGCGACGCTGCATCGCAAGCTGAACCGTCTCAAGATCATTCGCCCTCATTGAACTGCTGGCAAAATCATCTGACGCAACTGTCTCAATATTGCGACACATGATCTTGCGAGCATGGAATGGCGGGATGACTCTTCCCCGCTATCGCGCGATCCTCCCTGTTGAAGCGCTGTAGGAGCGGCGTTAACTCGGGAGGAAGTCATGAATAAGGTTGAATTCAGCCGGACGGTGAAGCCGGCTTTTGCCAAACGTTATGGCAATTTCATCGGCGGCAAATGGGTCGAACCCAAGTCGGGTCGCTATTTTGAAAATACCTCACCGGTCAATGGCCAGGTTCTGTGCGAAGTCGCGCGTTCCGACGCGGCGGATGTTGAAGCCGCGCTCGATGCCGCTCATGCCGCCAAGGAAGCATGGGGTCGCACAAGCGTTGCCGAACGCGCGCTGATCCTCAACCGCATTGCTGATCGCATCGAGGAAAACCTGCCTGCGCTCGCTGCCGCCGAAACATGGGACAACGGCAAGCCGATCCGCGAAACCACCGCTGCCGATCTTCCGCTGGCCGTCGATCACTTCCGCTATTTCGCCGGTGTCATTCGCGCGCAGGAAGGCGGCATTTCGGAAATCGACCACGACACGGTCGCCTACCACTTCCATGAACCGCTGGGCGTTGTCGGCCAGATCATTCCGTGGAACTTCCCGATCCTGATGGCGGTGTGGAAACTGGCCCCGGCGCTGGCCGCTGGCAATTGCGTGGTGCTTAAGCCCGCAGAACAGACCCCGGCCTCTATCCTCGTCCTGATGGAACTGATCGGCGATCTGCTGCCCGCAGGCGTGGTCAATGTGGTCAATGGTTTCGGTCTCGAAGCAGGCAAGCCGCTGGCATCCAGCCCGCGCATTGCCAAGATCGCTTTCACCGGCGAAACCACGACTGGCCGCCTCATCATGCAATATGCCAGCCAGAACCTCATCCCGGTCACGCTGGAACTTGGTGGCAAGTCGCCCAACATCTTCTTCAAGGACGTCGCAGCCGAAGATGACGACTTCCTCGACAAGGCCATCGAAGGTTTTGTCATGTTCGCGCTCAATCAGGGTGAAGTCTGCACCTGTCCGAGCCGTGCGCTGGTTCATGAATCGATCTACGACAAGTTCATGGAAAAGGCGCTGAAGCGTGTGGAAGCCATCGTGCAGGGCGATCCGCTCGACCCGGCAACGATGATCGGCGCGCAGGCATCGAGCGAGCAGCTTGAGAAGATCCTCAGCTATCTCGATATCGGCCGTCAGGAAGGCGCCGAAGTGCTGACCGGCGGCGAGCGCAATGTCCTGCCGGGCGATCTGGCGGGCGGCTATTACGTCAAGCCGACCGTGTTCAAGGGCAACAACAAGATGCGCATCTTCCAGGAAGAAATTTTTGGACCGGTCGTGTCTGTTGCAACCTTCAAGGACGATGCGGAAGCGCTGTCGATTGCCAATGACACGCTCTATGGTCTGGGTGCCGGTATCTGGACCCGTGACGGTACACGCGCCTATCGCTTCGGTCGCGCCATTCAGGCGGGCCGCGTGTGGACCAACTGCTACCACGCCTATCCGGCCCATGCGGCCTTTGGCGGCTACAAGCAGTCGGGCATCGGTCGCGAAAATCACCTGAAGATGCTGGAGCATTATCAGAACACCAAGAACATGCTCGTCAGCTACAGCCCGAAAAAGCTTGGTTTTTTCTGAGGTCTGAATATCGCGCGTTTCAATGCGGAGAAGATGTCTCCGCATTGCGTCTAATCAAAGAGCATTCCCGTCTTCCATGTCAGTATTGCGTTGGAAGAACGGTATCAGTTCACCCTCCCAAGGGGACTGTCGAAGGGGCCTGGGCGAAAATGCCCGGGCGACCCTTTCGGCCCATAAGTGTCACGCGGCTGGCTGGACGCGGCAACAGGGTGCACCATATTTCCGACTACATTTCTTCCGTCCCGCATCGGGGAACAGCTTGAAAGAAACTCAATTCGATAACGAAGGAGAGACTTTATGGCCAAGACAATGAAAGCGGCAGTGGTACGAGAATTTGGCAAGCCGTTGACAATCGACGAAGTGCCGATACCTGAGCCGGGACCGGGTCAGATTCAGGTTGCCATTCAGGCTTCCGGCGTCTGCCATACCGATCTTCATGCCGCCGAAGGCGACTGGCCGGTGAAGCCCAATCCACCATTTATCCCGGGTCATGAAGGCGTTGGTTTCGTGTCGGGCGTGGGGGCTGGCGTCAAGCATGTGAAGGAAGGCGACCGCGTTGGCGTTCCATGGCTTTACACGGCCTGCGGTCATTGCCGCCACTGTCTCGGCGGCTGGGAAACACTCTGCGAGGAACAGCTCAATACGGGCTATTCGGTCAATGGCGGCTTTGGGCAATATGTGGTGGCCGATCCGAATTTCGTCGGCCATTTGCCAAAAAATATCGATTTCAACGAGATCGCCCCGGTGCTCTGTGCCGGTGTCACGGTCTATAAGGGCCTCAAGGTGACCGACACCAAACCGGGCGACTGGGTGGTGATTTCCGGTGTCGGCGGTCTTGGCCATATGGCGGTGCAATATGCCAAGGCCATGGGGATGAATGTTGCGGCCGTCGATATCGACGACAAGAAACTCGACCTTGCCCGCAAGCTTGGTGCGACGGTGACGGTCAATGCCAAGACGCACAATGATCCGGCAGCCTATATCAAGAAGGAAACCGATGGCGGCGCGCAAGGCGTACTGGTGACGGCAGTTTCGCCGATCGCCTTTGAACAGGCGCTCGGCATGGTGGCGCGCGGTGGCACGGTATCGCTGAACGGCCTGCCGCCGGGCGATTTTCCGCTGTCGATTTTCAACATGGTGCTGAACGGCGTCACCGTGCGCGGGTCCATCGTCGGCACTCGCCTTGATCTTCAGGAATCGCTCGACTTCGCCGCCGACGGCAAGGTCAAGGCAACCATCCGCACCGAGAAACTGGAAGATATCAACTCCATCTTCGATGACATGCGCAAGGGCAATATTGAAGGCCGTGTCGTGATGGATCTGACGCAATAAAGCGTGCAGGATCGACTCTGTAAGTTCCGAGCGGGCGGACCTGTTTCGCCCGCTTGCATGCGAGGGAGGAGAAAATGTTGCAAGAAAACCCGCAAAGGGGCGAGCAGGACAACGGCAAGGGGCAAGTCAGCGCCACCCCCGACGCTCTCAAGCTTATTCGTGAATTGCAGGCCGAATATGGGCCGATCATGTTCCATCAGTCGGGCGGCTGCTGCGATGGTTCTTCGCCAATGTGCTATCCGCAGGGCGAATTCGTCATTGGCGATACGGATGTGAAGCTGGGCGAGATTGGCGGCGCGCCGGTCTATATCAGCGGCCCGCAATATGAAGTTTGGAAGCACACCGAACTCATCATCGATGTTGTTCCGGGGCGCGGGGGCATGTTCTCGCTCGATAATGGGCGGGAGGTGCGTTTTCTGACGCGATCCCGCATATGTTCCGTTCCCTGAAAGCTTTGGCCTTTTCGTTATCCGGCGAACAAGATATCCAAAGCACATCCCGAAAAGTGTGAAACGGTTTTCGGATCAGATGTGCGCAGTAAAAATGTGCACATCCCGAAAAGTGTGAAGCGGTTTTCGGGCAAGATGTGCGTAAAATAAAAGCAGGCTCTTCGGGGAGGAAGTCGATTCTACATGGCCGCAACGGGTAAGAGAGCGACGATACACGATGTGGCGCGTCTGGCGGGCGTGTCGATCAAGACCGTTTCACGCGTTTATAACGACGAACCGAATGTGCGCGAGGCGATCCGCGAAAAGGTGCGCGAAGTGGGGCAGGAGCTGCGCTATCGGCCCAATGCGGCGGCGCGCAATCTGGTGGAACGCCGCTCGCATCTGATTGGTCTTTTCTTCGAAAATCCCAGTTCCAGCTATGTCGCCGAATTGCAGATGGGCGCGCTGGAACGCCTGCGCGGAACGCGCTATCGCCTGCTGATTTTTCCGGTCGAGAACCGCGCCGATATTCGCGGTGCACTGATAGAAACCGCCCATGCATCGGGCCTCGACGGCATCATCGTGACGCCGCCCATGTCGGACGATCCGGAAATTTTGCAGGAACTTTCCGCTTCGGCCATGCCCTTTGCGCGCGTGGCGGGCGATGTCAATGTACATCCAACCGACAGTATTTCAATCGATGACGAGGCCGCAGCCGTCGATTTGGTGAACTATCTTCTGAAACTCGGTCATCGGAAGATCGCCATCATCATCGGCGACCCGACCCACCGCTCCGCCGAATTGCGGCTTGCCGGATACCGGAAGGCGCTGGACGCGGCGGGGATCGAGCGCAATCCGGATTATGAGGCGCAGGGCGGGTTCAGCTTCGCCAGCGGTTTGGTCGCCGGAAAGAAGCTTCTGTCACTCGAAAATCGTCCAACGGCGATCTTCGCATCCAATGATGATATGGCGGCAGCCGTGGTGCAGATGGCGCATGACCACAAACTGTCTGTTCCGGGCGATATTACCGTGGTCGGTTTCGACGACAGTTCGATTGCCAGCATGGTATCGCCGCAGATCACCACCGTGCGCCAGCCGATTTTCGAAATGGCGCGCGGGGCGGCGGATATGCTGTTGAACCATATCGAAAATGGCCAGATTTCGCCTGCCCGGAAGATCGATTACAAGCTGATCATTCGTCAGTCAGCCGGCAAGGCCCCTGTATAGCTTTCAGCTTTGGGATGGCACGGGGAAAAACCGGTCTCGCGCGTAACTACTGCCGAAGATCATGTCATATTGCAGCATCTGGTAATCGCGCAGCAGGGGCGCAAAAGGCGGGCGCTGTTGCCAGCCTTCATCGGCATTTTCATCGCTATCGAACACGGCATGCGCATCGACGACGCGATACTGGTCATGCAGCTGGCGCAGGAAACCGGTGTAATAGGGATGCTGCATCCCGGCCATTTCGAGTATCTGCATTGGCAGGAATGCCGGGCTGATCGTGCCCGTACCGCGTTCCGCGCCGCGCTTGTTCGACCACAGCACCAGCGGCGTTTCATGCTGGAGAAGCATGTCGCGAGCAGGCGCGATGCGGCTTGCAACACGTTCCTGCATGAAGCCGGTTTCCGTATAGACGGGGCCGAGTGGCGGCAGGTGATCGCCGAAGAATACCAGAATGGTCTCGCGTTCGCGCTTTGACGCCCAGTCCATCAGGCGTGAGAGGCTGGCGTCGGCATCCATCGCGCCTTGTGAATAGGTGCGGATCGACTGGCGCACAGCGTCGCTGGCGTCGGCCTGCACGTCGAGCTTCGAATCCGGATAGCGGTTGGCCTCATAGGGACCGTGGCCTTGCAGCGAAACAGCAAAGAAGAAGAACGGATCTTCCTGCGCATCCGCCTCGCGAATGATCTCGCTGGTCAGCGCGTCGTCCGAGGCGAGCATGCCGCGCTTTTCCAGCGGCGGCATGTTTTCTTCGGACATGAACTTGTCAAAGCCCATATTTTCATAGACGGGACCGCGGTTCCAGAACCACTGGCGATAGGGGTGGATCGCCCGGGTTGCATAGCCCTGTTCCTTGAAGAAGCTCGCGAGCGAAGGCAGCGGACGCCGGACATATTGCTGATAGGGAATGCTGCCGGAAGGCAGGAATGCCTTGGAAAAACCGGTCAGCGCTTCGAACTCGACATTGGCGGTCATGCCGCCAAATTCCGGCGAGAACACATGGCCGGATTGTTCAGCGCGCACGGTCGGGATCGGATCAGCACTGAACGCCACGCCCGGCAGGCGGGTCGGGTCCCAGAAGGACTCGCTCATGATCATGATGACGTCGGGTTTGCCGGTTTCAAGTGCTGCGGGAATGAGCTGCGCGGGCGGCTCGATCGAGGCAATTGCTTCCGGCGAATAGCCTTCCGGCGCAAACACGGTTGCCATCGGCACATTCAGGATGAAGGCCATGGTGAAACCATTATGCGCGTAATTTTCCTTCTGATCCCACATGATGGGCAGAACGCGCAGGCGGTCACGCGCCAGCGAAAAGCTGGAATAATCGGAAATGAAGGCGAACCACGCCAGCAGCGGCAGCGCGAAGGCCAGACGAAGCACGCGGCCTTTCCACGGAATGCGGTCGAAACGACGCCACCAGAAAAGGCTCGCGGCAATCAAAAGTGCTGCGCTGGCAAGCAGGAGAAGGGCGATGCCGACAGCGCTCCACGGGCGTTCACGCACCAGAAGCGGCAGCAGATCGACGATCTGGCGGGCATAGAGAAAATCGCTCGGATAAAGCGGGTCGCCGAGATAAAGGCTTTTCTCCCGCGCAGTGGCGGCGGCGATCAGCGCCAGCGGCCCCACCACGAAAAGCCCGTAATGGATGCGCCCGAAAATCGCGTCGCTGGCGGTCAGCACCACAACGAAGAAGGCAACTGTCGTCCATGCAGGCTTGTGCGGCGTGCGGAAAAACGCAATCGTTTCGGCAAAGGAACCGCGAAAAATCCATTCAACGGAGAAAACCAGAAGAACGGACAGGACAATGGAAGCAAGAGCAACCCAGGCAACACGCGCAGGCCAGGAAACATGCGAAGCGCCGAAAATGGCAGCATCGCTCCAGCGACGTTCGCCCGCGTTTTCCACTACTCCAGACATGCCTTACTCGCTACCATTTCTTCCTGTGAGAAATTTCGTGTCACATTTCTGTCATGGAAATGTCAAGCCACGGTTGAGCGGCGGGTGATACCGGACGTGATCTGAACGCACAATGAATGGAAAAAGCCCAACAAAAATAGGGCCGGAATTGCTTCCGGCCCTATTCTTCAAGTGCTGACGATAATCGTCGTTTAAATGACGTCCTCAAGCCCCTTGGTCAGTTCCAGCGCCTGCCGTTCGAACAGACGGCGGTAGATGCCGCCCGGCTTGCGGATCAGCGCGTCGTGGTCGCCTTCCTCGATGATGCGACCCTTGTCGAAGACCAGCAGCCTGTCGAGTGCACGCACCGTCGAAAGTCGGTGCGCGATGACGAGCGTGGTGCGCCCGACCATCAGGCGTTCCATCGCCTGCTGGATCAGCACTTCCGATTCCGAATCGAGGCTGGACGTTGCCTCGTCGAGGATCAGAACCGGCGCATTGGCGAGAAACGCCCGGGCGATGGCCACGCGCTGGCGTTCGCCGCCCGACAATTTTACGCCGCGCTCACCCACCAGTGTCGCATAGCCCTTCGGCAGCCGCATGATGAAGTCATGCGCGCTGGCAAGGCGTGCCGCTTCCTCGATCTGACTTTGCGTCGCGCCGGGGCGGGCATAGGCGATGTTCTCGGCCAGCGTGCGGTGAAACAGGATCGGCTCCTGCTGCACGATGGCGATCTGCGAGCGCAGTGACGCCTGTGTCACGTCGGCGATGGTCTGGCCGTCAATGCGGATGGCGCCGTCATTAACGTCGTAAAGCCGCTGGATCAGCTTGACGAAGGTGGTCTTGCCGGAGCCGGAATGGCCGACAAGGCCAACCCGCTCGCCCGCATCGATCTTGACCGAGAAGTCGCGGTAAAGCGCGGCTTCATGGTTGCCATAATGGAAGGTGACGTGATCGAAGGTGATCTCGCCAGCGCCGATCCTGATAGCGGGCGCGCCAGACCTGTCGGCAATGCCATAGGTCTGTGCTTCGATCTCGACCAGTTCCTCCATGTCGTTGACCGACCGTTGCAGGTTGCGGATATGCATGCCGACATCGCGCAGATAGCCCTGCAGCATGAAGAACGCCGTCAGAACGAAGGTGATATCGCCTGCAGTGGC
The DNA here is from genome assembly GCF_022627935.1 of Ochrobactrum sp. C6C9. NCBI lineage: Bacteria > Pseudomonadati > Pseudomonadota > Alphaproteobacteria > Hyphomicrobiales > Brucellaceae > Ochrobactrum > Ochrobactrum sp. C6C9. Next base: position 174,679 of record NZ_JABXGB010000005.1, read on the forward strand.
CTTGCCCTGGCTCCACAGATAGAGCGCAAAGGCAATAACAACGCCGCGCATAACCAAAAGGTTCGCGCCCTGGATGAAGCCGTTCAGCGTGCCGATCAGCCACGTGCGGCGCGTGCGACTGCGCCACTTGGTAACGACCTTCGAGAGACGAAGATCTTCGCGGCTTTCCGCGCCGAATGCCTTCACGACAGCGTTGCAGGAGATGGCATCGGCCAGCGAGCCGCCCATGCGCGTGTCCCAGCTATTGGCCAATGTTGCGGCAGGCGCAACGAAGCCGAGCGAAATCACAATCGTGCAGACGATGAATAGCACAGAGCCGATTGCAACCAGCAAGCCCATCAACGGCCAATACCACGACAGCAACGCAACCGAGCCAAGCAGCATCAGCAAGGATGGCAGCAGGGCGATGATCAGCGTGTCATTGAGCAGATCGAGCGCCCACATGGCACGCGAAACCTTGCGCACCGTCGATCCAGCAAAGGCATTGGCGTGCCAGTCGGTCGAAAACCGCTGCAACTTGTGGAACGAACTTGCCGCCATGTCGCTCATGATCTTCAAGGTAAAGTCGGTGATGACATAGAAGGTCAGCTGGCGGGTGATCAGCGCCAGCGCGCCGAGTGCAAGCAAGATCACCAGTGCTTCGATTGCACTGTTCCAGGCGCTGTCGCCGCTTAGCGAAAGCGCATCCACCAGCCGTCCGGAATAGAGCGGGGTCAAGACATCTGCGGCTGTTGCAAGCAGCATGCCGATTATCATCAGCGCCAGCCGCAAGGGCTGACTTCGCCAATGGCTGAAAGTGTAGCCGAGGACATTGCGGAACGCAGGCCCCCGGAAATCGAGACGAAACCGAGTCATATCCATATTACCAGCCTGTGCTCGCGCGCAGAAACTGGCCCTTGATTGAGAAAAACAAAACGATCGGCACCCGGAGGAGCCGCGAACAGCGATGGTTTGGAAAGATGCTCCGAAGGAGCGGACAGGTCAGCCTGCCGGGTGGGCCGCGGACCTAGCGGTTAGAAGCGCCCGCGAAAACACTGGGCACCATTGGGAACGGGTAATGGACACGCATCTCATACCTCTTGCCAGTGTTTCAGATGGTTGCACAATAAATGAGCAAACCCATTTGCCAAGGCCCAAAATGCAATTTCTAGTCTGCAAGGGGCGGGGTGTGGCAATTTTGCAAGTTTTCGAATTTCTGAATTTTAAAAGTAATACTTTTCAATTTTTCTGTTACAAGCGCTTGCGCCCTTGCATTCGCCTGTTCGCTGCGCGAATGGAGGTCAGATATATCAGTGCCGCACGGCCGATATCGGGAATTCACGGGAGAGTTACATGACAATTCATCAGAATCTGATCGCTGGCGAGTGGGTTGGCGGCGACGGCATTGCCAATATCAATCCGTCTGACACCAACGATGTGGTGGGCACCTATGCCCGGGCCACCGCCGACGACACCAAAGCTGCGATTGCCGCTGCAAAGGCCGCTTTCCCGGCCTGGTCGCGTTCCGGCATTCTGGAGCGCCACGCAATTTTGCGTAAGGCTGCCGACGAAATTCTGGCGCGCAAGGACGAGCTTGGCCGTCTCCTGTCGCGCGAAGAGGGCAAGACGCTGGCCGAAGGCATTGGTGAGACCACCCGCGCCAGCCAGATTTTCGATTTCTTCGCAGGTGAAGCCTTGCGCCTTGCCGGTGAAACGCTGCCTTCGGCGCGTCCGGGCATCGGTGTTGAAGTCACCCGTGAACCGGTCGGCGTCGTCGGCATCATCACGCCGTGGAATTTTCCGATCGCCATTCCGACCTGGAAGATTGCGCCCGCGCTCTGCTATGGCAACACCATTGTTTTCAAGCCAGCCGACCTCGTGCCGGGCTGCTCTTGGGCGATTGTCGATATCCTGCACCGCGCCGGACTGCCGAAGGGCGTTCTCAACCTCGTCATGGGCAAGGGCTCGGTTGTCGGTCAGACCATTCTGGACAGCGCCGATGTTCAGGCCGTGACCTTCACCGGCTCGACCGGCACGGGCAAGCGCGTTGCTGCCGCCTCCATCGAGCATAACCGCCGTTTCCAGCTGGAAATGGGCGGCAAGAACCCGGTCGTTGTTCTGGATGATGCCGATCTCAATGTCGCGGTCGAATCCGTCGTCAATTCAGCCTTCTTCTCGACCGGCCAGCGCTGCACGGCATCCTCGCGCATCATCGTGACGGAAGGCATCCACGACAAGTTCGTCGCCGCCGCCATCGAAAGGCTGAAGGGCGTCGTGGTCGATAATGCCCTGAAGCAGGGCACGCATATCGGCCCGGTCGTGGATGAAAGCCAGCTTCAGCAGGACATGGATTATATCGAGATCGGCCGCAAGGAAGGCGCGAAGCTTGCCTTTGGCGGCGAACGCCTCAACCGCGAAACGCCGGGCTTCTATCTCCAGCCAGCGCTCTTCACCGAGGCCACCAACCAGATGCGCATCAGCCGCGAGGAAATCTTTGGCCCGGTCGCTTCGGTCATCCGCGTCAAGGATTATGAAGAAGCGCTTGCCACCGCCAACGATACGAGCTTCGGCCTGTCGTCGGGCATCTGCACGACGAGCCTGAAATATGCGACCCATTTCAAGCGCAATTCGGAAGCGGGCATGGTGATGGTCAATCTGCCCACCGCCGGCGTCGATTTCCACGTGCCATTCGGCGGGCGCAAGGGTTCGAGCTACGGTCCGCGGGAGCAGGGCCGCTATGCCGCCGAGTTCTACACGACGGTCAAGACGGCCTATACGCTGGCCTGATAAAGCATGTCTCCCGAAAGTGGGAACCGGTTTCGGGATAAAGACATGCGTAAAAACAAAAGCTTTAGCGGTCTGAGAGAATGCGAAAACCGGCGGTTTCCCCGCCGGTTTTTTATGCGGCTTTTTTAGGCCATGCGGCCAACTTGCGGGCGAAATGCGATACCGTGCCATGCAGCAGCATGGTGAAAGCCGCCAGCACGAACAAACAGGCGAACATCAGATCCACCTTGGCGCGACCATTGGCGAGCAGCATCAGATAGCCGAGACCTTTCGATGCGCCGACCCATTCGCCCACCACCGCGCCGATGGGCGCATAGACGGCGGCAAGACTGAGGCCCGACGCCAGCGATGGAAAGGCGGACGGGATGCGGATGCGAAACAGGATCGCCATGCGTCCGGCCCCCAGAATTTCCGCTGCGTCGATCAGGCTCGTTTCGGTGCGCCGCATGCCGTCGAAGAAGGTCGAAACGATGGGGAAGAAAATCATCAGCACGGTGACCGCTATCTTCGATGCGGGACCATAGCCGAGCCACAAGGTCAAAATGGGGGCGAGTGCGAAGATCGGGATCGCCTGACTGAACACCATGGCGGGGATGACAAGCCGCTGCGCCAGCGGCGACATCATCAGGCAGATCGCGGTGGCAATGCCGACCGCACTGCCGAGGACAAGGCCGCCCAGCACTTCGCCGATGGTGGTGGTGGCGTTCTCAGCAATCAGCCCGGCATTGCCGATCAGCGCCTGCACCACATCGAGCGGGCCGGGCAGGATGAAGCGCGGCATTTGGCCAATGCTCACCACCGCCTGCCAGATGGCCAGCGCCACCGCCGCCGACAGCAAGCCGTCGGCGATGCGCCTTGTGCGGGAACGAGTCGAAATCGTGGCGTCCAACTAAGCCACTTTTCCTGAAACCGCTTTCAACCCCATCGACCAGAACTCGGCTTCGAGCCTGCTTGCGGTTGCAAAAATCTGGCAGAGTCTTGCCCAACGCGGGCTTTTCTCGAAGTCGTCGCCGATGCGGTCTTTGGCGGCCTGATCGAACAGCTTGCCGACCGTGTGGCACATGTCCTGATATTCAGGCCCCGCATAGGTGTCGATCCACTCCTGATAGGGTGTGCCGGGCAGGGCGGTCACGGCGAGGTTGAGGCCGATTTCACCATAGCCATGCGCGCAGGGCACAAGCGCGGTGAGAAGATCGAGGAAGTCGCCGGCCTGCCCGCAGTCGAGCACATAGCGCGTATAAGCGAGGTTTTCCGGCTCTTCCTCGGTCGCGTAAAGCTCGTCTTCGCTGATCCCCTCGCGGGCGCAGATGCTGACATGCAGCGGCAGTTCCATATGGGCAAGGCCGTGCATGATATCGGCGCAGAGCCGGGTTTCCTGCAATGTGTTGGCCTTGACCACGCCGAGCGCAAAAGCGCGGGCATAGTGGTGCAGATAGACATAATCCTGACGCAGATAATGCAGGAAGGCGGCTTTCGGCAGCGTGCCGTCGCCCAATCCCCGCACGAATTCATGCTCGATATAGGGCTTCCAGTCGGCAAGGGTCGCGGCGCGAAGCCGCGTGAACAGTTCGGATGAATAATGCGGCTGTGGCTGGCTCATGACTTGCTCCCTTCGGCGTTGACGTCGATGGCGAATTTCTCGACCGGCAGGATGGAAGGAACCAGATTGTTCTCCTTGAGATAGGCCTCGTAACGCTGCCAGCGACCATAATCGAGGCTTGCAGGCGCGCGGGAAAAGCGCGCTACGGTGTCTTTCCAGGCGCGCTGGTTCAGCTCGTCGTTGAGTTCGGTGCTGTAGGATGAAAACAGCTCAAAGCCCTTTTCCGGGTGATTGACGATATATTGCGCTGCCTTTTCGGTGGCTGCGAGGAAGCGCGAAATCTTACCCTTTTCCGCTGCATCCAGTTTGTCGGAAGCAGCGACATAGACCAGCTCGTCATAAACCGGCACGCCTTCTTCCTCGACGAAAAAGCATTTGCCGGGCACGCCTTCGACAGCCATCTGGTTCAGCTCGACATTGCGATAGGCACCCATCACCGCCTCGACCTGCTTCGACATAAGCGATGGCGCCAGCGAGAAATTCACATTGATGAGTTCAACGTCGGAGAGTTTGACGCCATGCTGGCCGAGAATGGTGCCAAGCAAGGTTTCTTCGGTTCCGGCGACCGAATAGCCGATCTTCTTGCCCTTGAGATCGGCAATGGCATTCACCGATCCGTCATCGCGGGTCATCAGGCAGTTGAGCGGCGAGTCGATCAGTGTCCCGACGCGGATCAGCGGAAGGCCTTCATGCACCTGAAGATGCACCTGCTGCTGATAGGAAATGGCAAGATCGGCCTGTCCTGCCGCCACCATTTTGGTGGGCGTCGACGCGTCGGCAGGCGCGACGATTTCCAGGTCCAGCCCGGCATCCTTGAAATAACCGAGCTTGTCAGCAACGATGATCGGGCCGTGATCGGGGTTCACATACCAGTCGAGAATGAGCTTCAGCTTGTCGTCAGCATGAGCCGAAGTGGCAGCCGTGAGGGCGAGGCCGAACAGGGCGGCGAAGACGGTCTTTTTCATAATGTCTGCTCCAGAGCATGGTCAGCATAAGCGCGCGTGGTTTCGATCCACTGGCGCAGGCGGCTTTCGGGGTCGGCATTAAGGGTGATGTCGGTGACGACGGACACGATATCGGCTCCCGCTTCGAATACGCCCGGTGCGCGTTCGACGCTCATGCCGCCGATGCCGACCAGCGGAATGTCGCCGATCCGTGCTTTCCATTGGCCAAGACGGGGCAGGCCCTGTTCGTGCCATTTCATCTTTTTCAAAATGGTCGGGTAGATGGGGCCAAGCGCGATATAGTCAGGCTTTACCGACAAAGCGCGGTCGAGTTCGGCCTCATCATGGCTCGAAACACCCAGTTTCAAACCACAGGCGCGAATGGCGTCGAGATCGGCATCGTCAAGGTCTTCCTGCCCCAGATGGATGAAGTCGCAGCCTTCCTCCAGCGCCAGCTTCCAGTAGTCGTTGACGATCAGCTGACAGTCATGGGCAAGGCAGATTTCTCGTGCGGCGCGGATTTCACTGCGCAGCTCCGCCTCGGTCTTGTCCTTGACGCGCAGTTGCACCAGCCTGACGCCGAGCGGCACCATGCGCTCAAGCCATTTGGCGCTGTCGAAGATCGGGTAGAACGGATCGAGGGCCATTACAAAAATGCCTTTCCGAGAAGAGGGGTGGATGGCGCGGCCATGTCTCGCGCTTCGATGGCGTCTGCCTCGAAAGCGAGCCGCCCGGCTTCAACCGCTAGCGCGAAACCGCGCGCCATGGCGACGGGATCGCCAGCCTTGGCTACAGCGGTGTTGATGAGCACGGCGTCATAGCCCAGCTCCATCGCCGCCGCCGCGTGGGACGGCACGCCGATGCCAGCATCGACCACCAGCGGAATATCGGGGAAATGCGCCCGCATGGTTTTCAGCGCGTAAGGATTGTTGAGGCCACGGCCCGAGCCGATGGGCGCGCCCCAGGGCATCAGCACCTTGCAGCCAGCCTCGATCAGCTTTTCCGCGACGACGAGATCGTCATTCATATAGGGAAAGACCTCAAAGCCATCGTCGCAGAGAATGCGCGCGGCTTCCACCAAGCCGAACGGGTCGGGCTGCAATGTGTCGTGGTCGCCGATCACCTCCAGCTTGATCCAGTTGGTGCCGAAGATTTCGCGCGCCATCTTGGCCGTGGTCACCGCTTCACGCGGCGTGTGGCAGCCTGCCGTATTGGGCAGAACGGCCACGCCCAGTTCGCGGATCAGCGCCCAGAAGTCCTGTCCGGCGCGCGCATCGCCGCTTTCACGGCGCAGCGACACGGTGACGATTCCGGCCCGCGAGGCGCGCACCGCATCTGCAAGAACAGCGGGCGATGGATATTGCGCCGTGCCGAGCAGCAGGTGGCTTTCAAACGTTTTTCCGTAGAATTCGAGCATCTCAGCCTCCCTGCATCGGGGCCAGAACTTCGATGCGGTCGCCAGAAGACAGGGTCGCGGTGGAGCGCTCATCGCTGGCCACGAATTCACCATTCAGCGCGGTTGCGACCACCGCTTCGTCCAGTTCGATTTCGGCGAGCAGCGCCGCCAGATTGGCTGCTGCCGTGGTGATGACTTCACCGTTCAGCACGATCGTCATGCATAGTCCTCCACAAATTCGGGCTTGGTTTCGGGCGTGGTCGCGCTCGCAACCGCCATCCGCGCTATCGCCGGCGAGAGCAGGAAGCCGTGGCGGTAAAGCCCGTTGACATAGATGGTTTTGCCGCGTCGCCTTACGCGGGGCAGATTGTCGGGAAAGGCGGGGCGCGCATCGACGCCGGTTTCGAGAATCTCCGCTTCGCCGAAGGCCGGATGGAGGGCGTAAGCAGCGCTCAAAAGCTCCAATGTCGAGCGCACGCTGATGCCACTGCGCTGATCGCTTTCGATCATCGTCGCGCCGATCATGTGCACACCGTCGCCGCGCGGCACGATGTAGAGCGGAATGCGCGGATGCAGCAGGCGCACGGGCCGCGAAAGGTTGATGTCACGCGAGCGGACAACCAGCATCTCACCCTTGACGCCGCGCAGATCCGGCAGCACATCGCGGGCGCTGAGGCCGCGTGCATCCACCACGATATCCGCATCGATCTTCGCTGCGTCCGCTTCCGTATTGAGGTGAAAGACGACACCCTTTCGTTGCAGGTTTCCGGCCAGCTGAACGAGTGTCTTGCGCGGATCGAGATGCCCTTCGCGCGCGAAGAACAGGCCCTGCCGGAAACGCCCGGCCAGATCAGGTTCCAGTGCATTGATGCGTTCATGATCGATTGTGTCGAAGGCTTTCGTCCGGCGGGCGAAACGGCGCAACTCGCTGGCGTCGCGGTTGTGCGACAGAACCAGTGTGCCTTCGCGCTTGACGCCGGAAACGTGTTTTTCCCACCAGCCGATGGATTCCTGACCAAGCCGCACCACAGGCTCTTCGGCGCTTTCGCCCTCGCACCATGGCGCCAGCATGCCGCCTGCCAACCACGAACAGCAATCGGAACCGATCTGCGGGCTGCGGGCAATCACTGTGACGGCATGGCCCTGATCGGTGAACTCTGCGGCGGTGGCAAGACCGGCGACACCCGCTCCGATGATGGTGACGCGCATCACGCAATCTCCTCCGCCCGGATTGTCCAGAGGTCATGGAAATGATGCACCGGCCCGTGGCCGTGTCCGATCTTCAATGTGTCGGCGGCGCGGATTGCCCCTTGCAGATAGGTATGCGCGTTCAGAACGGCTTTCTCCAGCGGCAGGTTTTTGGCAAGCTCTGCGGCTATGGCCGAGGAGAGCGTGCAGCCTGTGCCATGGGTGTTACCGGTCAAGATACGCGGTGCTTCAACCCGCAGCGTCGGCTGATCGGGGCGCACCAGCAGATCGACGCATGTTTCGCCTTCCGCGTGGCCGCCCTTCATCAGAACGGCTTTCGCGCCGAGTTCGAGCAATGCGCGGCCCTGTTGTTCGGCGTCTTCATCATCAAGCGCCAGGCCGCAACCAAGCAGGCAGGCCGCTTCTGGCCGGTTGGGCGTCAAAAGCGTGGCCAGCGGCACCAGTTTCTGGCGCAGAAGCGCTGTGGCGTTTTCGCTCAAAAGCCGGTCGCCCGACTTTGCCACCATCACCGGATCAACAACGACGGGACCGGAAAAATGCGCAAGGCCGCGCGCGATGGCGTCGATGGTTTCAGGCACGGAAACCATGCCGATCTTCACTGCCGCAACATCGAGATCGCTGAAAACGGCGTCGATCTGCCCTGCGACGATAGCGGGCGGGATATCGTGCACCGCGCTTACCGTGCAGGTGTTCTGCACGGTCACAGCGGCAATGACGCTTGCGCCATAAACGCCAAGTGCGGAAAATGTCTTGAGGTCGGCCTGAATGCCAGCGCCGCCACCGCTGTCGGAACCGGCAATGGTTACACAGATGGGCACAGACCGCATCTGGCCATTGTTGGTTTTGGTTCGGGAGAAACTATGTTTCTGGTTCATCGTGTCGTCTCTCATTCCGAACGGAAAGATGAGACGCCATGAACCTTTATGGAGCGTAAGCTCCTGTGGGGAATGAACCCCGTCCGCGACGCGTCAAACTCCGTTCCCTACGCAGGTATTACCCGGATCAGGTTCAATGGGTTAACGCGAGAACGCGCCTCTCAGCCTCTTGCAAGGCACCCCAACGAATTTTGCGTCCATAGGCATAGGCCGGAAGTTTTGAGTGGTCAAGCAATGTCTTCGCTGGTCGGGAAACAGTGTTGTCCCGTGTCTTGCACTGTGATTGGGCGCGATGAAAACGCCATCATCAGAAAAAACTTATATGAGCCTGTTTTTCATATATGGTTTGTTAAAACCATTGGTCGTAATCTATTTGCGGGGAAGTGTGTCTGGGTGGCGGTCCCCGCTTGTCTGTTTGTGAGCCTGTCTCATGAACACATGCGGAATATGATGTTCCAGTGAGAGGTTTTGTTGGCTAATTAAAACGACGGCATGTGTCGGCTTGGGCGAGGGGAATAAGAATGGCGAAGCGGAAAGCCGGTCCGGTACAGGCGGGAAGCTCCATGGCGAGCACGCCCCAGCAGGATTTCCGTATTCTGTTCACCACCCATCCGACGCCGATGTGGGTCTATGATCCACAAACATTGGGCTTCATCATCATGAATGATGCCGCCTATGCGCTTTACGGCTACACGCCCGATGAACTGCCCGGCATGACGGTCCTCGATATTCGTCCGCATACCGAGCGCGAGCGTATGCTGAGCGCTGTCCGGGATCGCAGCGATCTGGAGCGTCCGGAGCGCTGGCAGCACCGGCGCGCCGATGGCGAAATCATCGAAGTTCTGACCTATGGACGTGAGGTGCAGTTCGATGGCAGGGAAGCGATCCTCGCCATCGTGCAGGACCGGACGGAGCTGGCCAAGGCCAACCGGCAAGCAATCCATGCCCAGTCGCTGCTCGACAGCCTCGTCAGCAATCTGCCGCTCGGCGTGTTCATCAAGGACATGCAGGATGATGGCCGCTATGTCCTCTATAATCAGGCGGCGTCGCGGGCGAGCGGCAAGGCGGTCGATGCGGTTGTCGGCTTCACCGATGCGCAGCTGATGTCGGATCTGGAACGCCGCCAATATGCGCAGCAGGATCGTCAGGTGATGAGCAAGGGCGAGGCGCTCAGCGTCGAATATAAGTCCCAACATGACGACGGAACGCAGCGCATTCTGCGTGTCATCAAAAGTTCCATTCCGCCGGTTGAGGGCGGCACGCCGCGTTATCTGATCGGCCTGATCGAAGATGTCACCGAACGGCGCGAAATCGAGGAACGCATGGCCCATATCGCCATGCATGACAGCCTGACGCGCCTGCCCAACCGCGCCGCTTTCTCCCATCATGTGGAGGGATTGCTAAAAAAGCGCGGCGATGCGGAGCCTTTTGCGCTGTTTTGTATCGATATCGATCACTTCAAGAGCATCAACGACAATATCGGCCATCAGGCGGGCGACCAGCTTTTGCAACAGGTTGCAGAGCGTTTGCGCCAGATTACCACCTCCGACCAGTTCATCGCACGGCTTGGTGGCGACGAATTCGCCGTCATCTATCGCAGCGGCACCGTCGGCCAGATCGCCATGTTCGCAGACCGGGTGCTTTCGGCCTTTCAGGAACCGTTCCGGCTGGGTGACAATTCCGAATTCGTCACCTGCAGCATGGGCATCGCGCAGGCGCCGCTGCATGGCGACAATTCCGACGTGCTGATGCGCAATGCCGATCTGGCGCTCAATGCGTCAAAATCGAGCGGCAGGCGCACATTCCATTTCTACCAGCATTCGCTGCGTCTGGCCGCCGAAAAGCGCCACATCATGACGAGCGAACTGCGTCAGGCCTTGCTGTCCGAACAGTTCGAACTGCATTACCAGCCGATCTTCAATCTGGAGAGCGGACTGATTTCCGGCTTCGAAGCGCTGATCCGCTGGCGTCATCCCGAGCGCGGCATGGTATCGCCTGCGGAATTCATTCCGCTTGCCGAGGAAACCGGATTGATCGGCCCGATTGGCGATTGGGTGCTGTTGGCTGCCTGCCGCGAGGCGGTTTCCTGGCCGGAAGATATCAAGGTCTCGGTCAATCTGTCGCCGGTCCAGTTCAGCCAGACCTCGCTTCTGCGCTCTGTCACCGATGCGCTGGATGCAGCCCGCCTGTCGCCGAACCGGCTGGAACTGGAAATCACGGAATCGGTGTTTCTCTCCAACAGCAAGCACAATATCGAATTGCTGTTCGAGTTGCGCCGTCTGGGCGCCCGCATTGCTATGGACGATTTTGGCACCGGCTATTCCTCGCTCAGCTATCTGCGCTCCTTTCCGTTCGACAAGATCAAGATCGACCGCAGCTTCGTGTCCGGCATCGAAGCGGATACGCGCGATCTCGCCATCATCCAGGCGGTGGCGACGCTGGGTGCAGGCTTCAATATCGTCACCACCGCCGAGGGCGTGGAAACAGCGCAGCAGCTGGAACGCCTGAGAACCGAACGTTTCGGCGAAGTGCAGGGCTATCTGACCGGACGCCCGATGCCAGCCAGCGATGTGCATGCCTTCATCCAGAGCAATAACGGCACTGGTCTTGCCATGCCCGCAGCCCATAACCGCCTGCCGGTCTGACCCGGAAACTCCAGAAAAAACGCTGCCGCAATTCCGCTTTCAAAAAAGCACTTGACCTTCCAACGGTGGGAAGGACTACTTATATGGCAATTCAGAAATCTAGCCTCTGTTAGAGCGCATCCCGAAAAGTGTGAAACGGTTTTCGGACAAGATGCGCGCCCGAAGGCTGAAAAGGGACCGCTAAAGGTCACGAAGAGGATTGCCATGAACAAGCCCGTCGATCACGAATCCATCAGCTTTCCCGTTCCCGTGGAAGGCATGAGCTGCGCATCCTGTGTTTCCTCCGTCGAAAAGGCCGTGTCGAAGGTTGCGGGCGTCGACAAGGTTTCCGTCAATCTGGCCACCGAGCGCGCCGACGTAACCTTCAAAGGCGCGCCGGATCTGCCTGCCGTCATCGATGCCATTCGCAAGGCGGGCTATGAGGTTCCTTCCGGCAGCGTCGATCTTGCCATTGAGGGCATGAGCTGCGCTTCCTGCGTCAGCAAGGTCGAAAAGGCGTTGAATGCGGTGCCGGGCGTGACGCGGGCCAGCGTCAATCTGGCGACCGAACGCGCGCATGTGGAACTGGCGGGTGGGGTCGAGACATCCGAACTCGTCAAGGCCGTCGAGAAAGCTGGTTACGAAGCGCGGTCGCTGAACGATAGAAAAGATGAAGCGCCAGCCGAAACCCAAAGCGAAAAGCGCGATGCCGAAGCTGCGGAACTGAAGAAGAGCGTTCTGCTGGCCGCCGTCCTGACGCTTCCGGTCTTCGTGCTGGAAATGGGATCGCATCTCATTCCCGCTGTCCATATGTTCGTGATGGACCGGATCGGCATGCAGAACAGCTGGTATCTGCAATTCGTGCTGACCACGCTCGTCCTGTTCGGCCCCGGTCTGCGCTTCTTCAAGAAGGGCATTCCGGCGCTGCTGCGCGCCACACCGGATATGAACTCGTTGGTGGTCGTCGGCACGCTTGCGGCCTGGGGCTTCTCGCTTGTCGCAACCTTCCTGCCGGGCGTTTTGCCAGCGGGCACCGTCAATGTCTATTTCGAGGCGGCGGCGGTTATCGTCACGCTGATCCTGATCGGGCGCTATCTTGAAGCGCGCGCCAAGGGGCGCACCAGTGCGGCCATCAGCCGTCTGGTCGGCTTGCAGGCCAAGTCGGCCCGCGTGGTGCGCAATGGCGAGACGATCGATGTGCCGCTGGAAGACGTGCGCGCAGGCGATATCGTGCAGGTGCGGCCCGGCGAGAAAGTGCCGGTCGATGGCGAGGTGGTCGAAGGCTCGTCCTATGTCGATGAATCGATGATCACCGGCGAGCCCGTCCCTGTCGCCAAGGACGAGGGCGCGGAAGTGGTCGGCGGCACCATCAATAAAACCGGCGCTTTCACCTTCCGCGCCACCAAGGTGGGCCGTGATATGGTGATCTCGCAGATCATCCGCATGGTCGAGGATGCGCAAGCCGACAAGCTGCCCATTCAGGCCAAGGTCGACAAGGTGACGGGCTGGTTCGTGCCCGCCGTCATGGCCGCCGCCGCGCTGACCTTCATGCTCTGGCTTGCCATCGGAGGGACGGCCATGCTTGGCTACGCGCTGGTCAATGCCATTGCGGTGCTCATCATCGCGTGCCCTTGCGCCATGGGCCTTGCCACGCCGACCTCCATCATGGTTGGCACCGGTCGCGCCGCCGAGTTCGGCGTTCTGTTTCGCCGGGGCGATGCACTGCAAACCTTGCGCGATGCATCGATCATCGCCGTCGACAAGACCGGCACGCTGACCCAGGGCAAGCCTGCACTGGCGCATTTTGCAACGGTAGACGGTTTCGACAGGCACGAACTTCTGGCGCTGGTGGCAGCTGTCGAAGCTCGCTCGGAACATCCGATTGCCGACGCCATTGTGACGGCTGCAAAGGAAGAGGGCCTGAAGCTTGCCGATGTCTCGGCTTTCGAAGCAGTGCCGGGTTTCGGCCTCAAGGCGACCGTCTCGGGGCATGAAATCGCTATCGGCGCTGATCGCTATATGGCGAAGCTCGGCCATGATGTGGCGGTGTTTGCAGAGGATGCGACGCGCCTTGGCGATGAAGGGCAGTCGCCGCTTTATGCCGCCGTTGACGGAAAGCTTGCGGCTATCCTGACGGTCGCAGACCCGATGAAGGAGACAACGCCTGCCGCCATCGCCGCTCTACACGAACAGGGGCTCACCGTGGCGATGATTACCGGCGACAACCGCCGTACCGCACAGGCCATCGCCAAGCGGCTCGGCATTGATGAAGTGGTGGCGGAAGTACTGCCGGACGGCAAGGTCGAAGCGCTGAAGCGGCTTTCGGCTGGCGGCAAGCGGATCGCTTTCGTTGGCGATGGCATCAACGACGCTCCGGCACTGGCCGCGGCAGATGTTGGCATCGCCATCGGAACCGGAACGGATATTGCGATTGAAAGTGCGGATGTGGTGCTGATGTCGGGCGACCTGCGCGGTGTCGCCAATGCCATCGCCATATCCAAGGCGACGATCCGCAATATCAGCGAGAACCTCTTCTGGGCGTTCGCCTATAATGTGGCGCTCATTCCGGTCGCCGCCGGTGTTCTCTACCCCTTCACCGGCACTTTGCTGTCGCCGGTTCTGGCAGCGGGCGCCATGGCGCTGTCGAGCATTTTCGTGCTCAGCAATGCGTTGCGGTTGCGGCGGTTCAAGAGTCCCCTCGGCTGATTAACACGGCAATAGAGACTAAATCCCAAGCAAAGGCGACTCTCATGAGTCGCCTTTTTTCGTTTCCTCTGGTCTTTTTAGATTTCTGCCTAATTTTATTTGAAGGCAGAGAGTGTCGCGGCATCAGAAACGCAGCGGCGCTCCCACCCATCAGGACTTCTCGCATTCGATGTGTTCCGTGCATTTCTGTTCAGACACGGCGGGTCTGTAGTCACACTTGAAGGGGTAATATTTTGCTGATTTCCTTGACCTCCATCGTCCTTCTGCTGGTCGGGCTTGCGCTCGGCTGGGGCGGTATCGAGCTGATCACCCTGGGGGGCAGCTGGTACTACATCATTGCGGCTGTCGGCTTTTTGCTGACAGGCGCTCTTCTCTTCAAAAGAAGCGCTTCGGCCCTGTGGCTCTATGCGCTGATCGTGCTCGGGTCGCTCGGTTGGGCCGTCTATGAAGTCGGTTTTGACTGGTGGCAACTTGGCGCGCGTGGCGGCATCATCGTGCTGCTCGGCCTGTGGCTTTTGACCCCTTGGATCAGAAAGCCGCTCAATAGCGGCAAGGGCGGCGGCGGACTGCCGCTGACGGTCGCGAGCGTCATCGCGCTGGCCATTGCCGGCTATTCCATGACGCAGGACCCGTACAATATTACCGGCGACCTGCCGACAGAGAAGGTTGCGGCGACGCCGGACCTCGGCGGCAATGTGCCGGAAGGCGAATGGCACCAATATGGGCGCACGCCTTACGGCCAGCGTTATTCGCCGCTGGCGCAGATCACGCCAGACAATGTGTCCAAATTGCAGGTGGCCTGGCAGTACCAGACCGGCGACGTGAAGCAGCCACAGGATGTGGGCGAAACCACCTATCAGGTGACGCCGCTGAAGATCGGCGACTCGCTTTATCTCTGCACGCCGCATAATTGGGCCATTGCGCTCGACGCCGCGACCGGCAAGGAAAAGTGGAAGTTCGACCCGAAGGTCGGCTTCAACACCGACCGCCAGCACCAGACCTGCCGTGGCGTGAGCTACTGGAAGGACGCCAATGCAACGGCTGGCGCGAAATGTACAGAACGCGTTTATCTGCCGACCTCGGATGCGCGTCTGATCGCGCTCGACACGGCGACCGGTGAAATCTGCACCGATTTTGCCAATGGCGGTACGCTCGATCTCAGCCATGGCATGAAATATAACCCGGCCGGTTATTATTACTCGACGTCGCCTCCGGCTGTGGTCGGCGACAAGATCATCGTCGGCGGGGCCGTCAACGATAACTATTCGACGGAAGAGCAGTCGGGCGTCATCCGCGCCTTCGATATCCGCACGGGTGAACTGCTGTGGAACTGGGATTCGGGTAATCCGGACGTCACGACACCGCTGCCGGAAGGTCAGTTCTACACGACGAATTCGCCCAATAGCTGGTCGGTGTCCAGCGTGGACGAAAAGCTCGGCCTGATCTTCGTTCCGCTTGGCAATCAGGTGCCTGACCAGCTCGGCATGGGGCGCAGCGAAAATGTGGAGAAATATTCCTCCTCCATCGTCGCGCTCGATGTGAATACGGGTCAGGTGAAGTGGGTGCGCCAGACGGTCCACCATGATCTGTGGGACATGGACGTTCCGGCGCAGCCGGTGCTGCTCGATATCAATGGCACGCCTGCGCTGGTCGGCCCGACCAAGCAGGGTGACCTCTATGTGCTCGACCCCCGCACCGGCGAGCCGATCATTCCGGTCAAGGAAATCCCGGCTCCGACCGGCACTATCCCGGAAGATCATTCGTCGCCGACGCAGCCGATCTCCGATCTGACCTTCAGCCCGCCTGCATTGCGTGAAAGCGACATGTGGGGTGTGACGATGTTCGATCAACTGGCCTGCCGCATCAAGTTCCACCAGCTTGCCTATGAAGGCCGCTACACGCCACCTTCGCTGAAGGGCACCATTGTCTATCCGGGCAATTTCGGCGTCTTCAACTGGGGCAGTGTGGCGGTCGATCCGGTGCGTCAGGTCATGTTCGGCATGCCGACCTATCTGGCCTTCACCTCGCGCCTTGTCCCGCGTTCGGAAATTCCACCGAAGGGACAGGATGAGAAGGGCAGCGAACAGGGCTTGAACCGCAATGACGGCGCGCCTTATGGCGTCTTCATGGGACCGTTCCTCGGCCCGCTCGGCATTCCGTGCCAGACCCCGCCATGGGGCTATGTCACGGGCGTCGATCTGCGCACCGGCAAGACCGTCTACAAGCATCGCAACGGCACCATCCGCGATATGGCGCCGGTTCCGCTGCCGCTGAAAGTCGGCGTACCGGGCATAGGCGGACCGATGATCACGGCAGGCGGCGTTGCCTTCCTCGGTGCCGCCGTGGACAACTATCTGCGCGCCTATGACCTGACCAATGGCAAGGTTCTGTGGGAAGCACGTCTGCCCGCGGGCGGACAGGCGACACCAATGTCCTACACGGTCGGCGATCAGCAATTCGTGCTGATGGTGGCCGGTGGTCATGGCTCGATCGGCACCAAGCCGGGCGATTACGTTATCGCCTATACGCTGCCGAAGAGCTAACTCCCAACGGAAGTTGCAACAAAAACGCCGGGAGAAATCCCGGCGTTTTCTTCTGAATATGTGGGTTGGTCAAACCTTGCTGTGCAGCAATTCGCCCTTGCGCGCGGCAGGTCGTTTGCGCGGCTCGGCGACGTTTGCCGCGAGCTGGTGGATGATCGGGCAGTCGGGACGGTTATCGCCATGGCAGTTTTGCGCCAGATGGCGCAGCGTGTCGGCCATTTCCTGCAGTTGGAGCATCTTGGCTTCCAGTTCCTCGACATGAACGAGCGCAACCTTCTTCACATCGGAAGAAGCGCGGTTGCGATCACGCCAGAGCGCCAGAAGTTCCTTGATCTGCTCGACCTGAAAACCGAGATCGCGGCTGCGACGGATGAAGCGCAGCGTCTCGACATCTTTTTGCGTGTAGACGCGATAGCCGGAACCTGTGCGTTCGGCAGCCTCGATAAGCCCGATGGTTTCATAATGGCGGATCATCTTCGCCGATATGCCCGATGCTGTGGCTGCCTGCCCGATATTCATTCCGTTCCTCATCCAATGGTCATTTACGATGATATAGGAATGCAATGCGGCTATTCAAAGGGGGCTGGTGCGGTTCAGGCGTCGGTTCCGGCCTGTTTCATGAGATAATGTTCAAGGGCCTGAAATCCGTCGAAGATCAAAATGGCCAGCGCCGCGACGACAAGGCCGCCTTGCAGCACGAAAGCAAGATTGTTGGAGATGAGACCGGCGATGATGACTTCGCCAAGCGTCCGGGCGGCCACTGTCGAGCCGATGGTGGCGGTGGCAAGGCCGATCACCGCCGATAGCCTTATTCCGGCAAGAATGACCGGCATGGCAAGCGGCATTTCCACTTTGACCAGACGCTGCATTCCCGTCATGCCCATGCCGCGCGCCGCTTCCACGACAGGCGCAGGCAGGGTGGTGAGGCCGGTCAGCGTGTTTTCAAAGATCGGCAGCAGCCCATAGAGAAACAGCGCGATCAGCGTCGGCTTGTCGCCGAAACCGAAGATCGGCACGGCGAGCGCCAGCACCGCAACGGGCGGAAAGGTCTGGCCGATATTCACCAGACTGCGCGAAAGCGGCAGAAACTCCGCGCCCTGCCGTCTGGTCACGAAGATCGCCATGGCGACGGCCACCAGCGTGGATATCAGGGTCGCCAATGCCACCAGCCCCAAATGCTGCAAGGTCAGCGTCATCAGATTGGCGCGGTCATAGATGACGGGCGCGCCATCGCTGACCAATGGGCGGAAGACGGGTTCGAACAGATTCGGCTGCATCAGAAAGAGCAGCAGCATCGCCAGAAGCGCCAGCCGTGGAATGATGGAAATGAACAGCCTCATGCCGGGCGTTCCGCTTTTCGCAACAGCTTTTCCAGTGTGACGCGGCCAAGCGGTCTGCCGTCTGCGTCCAGAACCGGCAGAGCATTGCGACCCGACCATAAAAGCTCGGCCAGCGCATCGCGTTGCGAGGCGGAAACCGGCATGGCGTCGCCGCTGGCATCACCCGGTTGCAGGACCGTCTTGAGATCGGTGAGCGAGAGCAGGCGGAAAGGGCGTTCGCCGGTGCCGACCAGCCTTTCGACGAAGTCCGTCGCGGGTCGCGCCAGAATTTCCGCAGGCGGGCCATATTGCAAAAGCTTGCCGTCATCCATCACCGCAATATGGTCACCAAGCGAAATCGCTTCCTCCATATCATGCGTGACCAGCAGGATCGTGGTGCCGAAACGGCGCTGGATCGCCTTCAGGTCTTCCTGCGCCTTGGCACGGATGACCGGGTCGAGCGCGCCGAAAGGTTCATCCATCAGCAATATGTTCGGCTCCGCCGCCAGCGCCCGGGCGACGCCGACGCGCTGCTGTTGCCCGCCGGACAGTTCCTGCGGATAGCGGTCGCGATAATCCGCCGGTTCAAGCTGAAACAAATCGAGCAGTTCATCGACGCGGGCATCGATACGCTGTTTCGTCCAGCCGAGCAGAACCGGCACGGTGGCGATATTTTCTGCCACCGTGCGATGCGGGAAAAGCCCGTGCTGCTGGATCACGTAACCGATCCGCCGCCGCAAGGCGTGCCCCGGCTCGTCCATATTGCTGTGCCCGTCGATGCGGATTTCGCCCTCGGTCGGCTCGACAAGACGGTTGACCATGCGCAGCAGGGTCGTCTTGCCCGAACCGGAGGTTCCGACAATGGCCGCGATACTGTGCGGCTCAACGGAAAAGCTGACCGCATCCACGGCAGCCCGGCCATTATAGCGCTTGGTGATCTGGTCGAACTCGATCATGGCGCGGTTCCTTTCCCGGCGATTCCAATGGCGGCGTCGAGCAGAACGGCAGCACCGAAGGCCAGCAGAACCGTTGGCAGCGCGCCAAGCAGCACGAGGTCCATGGCCGTCTGTCCGATGCCCTGAAAGACGAATGTGCCGAAACCGCCACCGCCGATCAGGGCGGCAATGGTGGTCATGCCGATATTCTGCACCATCACGATGCGAATGCCGGTGAGGATCACCGGAAAGGCCAGTGGAAATTCGGTTTTGAACAGCCGTTGCAGCCGCGTCATGCCCATGCCGCGCGCGGCATCGCTGACCGGTGCTGGCACCTGCGCGAGCCCGGCCACCGTATTGGCGACGATGGGCAGCAGCGAATAGAGAAACAGCGCCACGAAAGCGGGAGCGGCCCCAATGCCGCGAATGCCGAGGCTTGCCGCCCATGGCGCGTTGGCCGCAAGCCAGCCGAGCGGTGCGATCAGAATGCCGAAGAGCGCCATGGAGGGAATGGTCTGCACGATGTTGAGGCTGTTCAGCACCAGTCCGCGCAGCCTTGGCACACGGTGGCAGACGAGGCCAAGCGGAATGCCGATGATCGTCGCTGCGACAAGCGAGCCGAGCGCCAGTTCCACATGACGGCGGGCTTCGTTCCAGAAACTGTCGGCGCGGCTGAGATATTCCTTCATGAAGGACAGATTGTCCCAAAATCCCGAGGCGAGCAGCGTATAGAGAAGAAGGGCAGCGAGTGTGAGCAAACCCACCCGCACCAGCGGTCGCACTTGCAAGCGCACCAGAGCATCGGCAACCGAAATGCCGCTGGCAAACAGCAGCAGCCAGAAGCCCGATGCAGGTGAAACGCGGGCATAATTATTGCCGCCGGGTGAAAGATGTGTTGCCGCAAGCCCGATCGCGATCAGGATGGCGGCAAGGCCGACAAGGCTTGCGCCAAGCCGCAGCATGGCTTTGGCCGAGAAGAGGCCAAAAAGCAGGACCGCTGCCATTATGCCAAGCAAAAACAAGGCTTCGGCCATCGGCAAGGCGTCGAGCACAAAGCGCGGCTCGCCCTGCACGATGCGGTTGGCGCGGAAATTGGCAAAGGGCAGCAGCAGCCCGGCAATGGACAAAACCGCGATGACGAAGCCAAGCTTGTCGACATGGCCGAACAGGCCATGCGAGACCTTGTCAGCATTCGCCGAATTGGAATGAGGGACTGCGATTCTATCCGGCAACGGGTCGCCTTTATCCGCCTATTTCAGAAAGCCGTTCTTCTTGAGGAAGTCTTCGGCGACCGCCTTGGCCGGTTCACCGCCCAACTGCACGCGACCGTTCAGTTCCTGCAGCGTGGTCAGGTCGAGCTTTGCGAAAACCGGCTTCAGCAGTTCTTCGATCTTCGGGTTCTTTTTCAGCACGTCCTCGCGGATGATGGGTGCGGGCTGATACACGGGCTGCACATGCTTGTCATCTTCCAGCACCACCAGCCCGGACGGCGCGATGCCGCCATCGGTGCCGTAGACCATGGCCGCATTCGCGCCATTGGTCTGGTTGGCGGCGGCGGCAATGGTCGCCGCCGTATCGCCGCCGGATAACGTGATCAATTGGTCCTGTTTCAGCGTGAAGCCATAGGCGGTTTGGAAAGCGGGCAGGGCGGCAGCCGAATTCACGAATTCCGACGAGGCGGCCAGAATGACCTTGCCGCCACCGGACGCATATTTGCCGAAATCGCTGAGGCTCGTGAGCTTGTTTTCGTCCGCCACATCCTTGCGCAGTGCAATGCCCCAGGTGTTGTTGGCGGGCGAAGGCGACAGCCAGACAATCTTGTTGGCGTCGTAATCGAGCTTCTTTGCCGTCTCAAACGCCTTGGCCGGGTCTTTCCAGAGCGGATCATCTGCCTTGTTGAAGAAGAAGGCCGCATTACCGGTATATTCGGGGTAAATATCGATCTCTCCGGCCACGATGGCCTTGCGCACCACTGGCGTCGCGCCGAGCTGAATACGGTCGGTCGTCTGAATGCCGTTGGCGTTGAGCATGGCGAGAATGATGTTGCCCAGCACGCCGCCTTCCGTATCGATCTTGGATGAAACGACAACCTGTGATTGTGCTGGATTTGAAAGTCCCGTCGCGCCCGCAATCAGGGTGACTGCGATGGCTGCGCCCTTCAGAAGACCTCGGTATGACATATTCCTCGTCCCATATTGCTTAATTGTGTTCATGATAAACTATAGCGCGACCGCAAAAAGGAAACCTTGGGTGGAACCGGCTCCTGACAGCTGTCTGTCAGGAGGACTGGCGGGCAGGAAAAAAGCCATCGTTATTGCGCGGGGCGTCATGTCGCGAAATGGTGCGCATGTCGTATTTATGGCGTCTTTTGACGCAAGCCTGCTGTCGGGTTTTCACAGGACACAATAGAAATATCATCAAAGGCTTCGCATGTGCCGTCAGGGTGCTTGCAGCCGCGAAACTGGTGGTTGTTCATGTCCCGCTTTTCTGCAGCTTCTATTATCAAAAACGCGCTTTCCGGTAACAAGAACTGGGACCCGCAATGGCCCAATGCCGAACCCAAGGCCGAGTATGATGTGATCATCGTCGGCGCGGGCGGTCATGGTCTGGGTGCCGCCTATTATCTGGCCAAGGAACACGGCATCACCAATGTCGCCGTGATCGAAAAGGGCTGGCTCGGCGGTGGCAATACGGGGCGCAACACCACCATCATTCGCTCCAACTATCTCTATGACGAGAGCGCGCATCTCTACGAACATGCGGTGAAGCTGTGGGAGGGGCTCAGTCAGGACCTCAACTACAACGTTATGTTCTCACAGCGCGGCGTCATGATGCTGGCGCATACGGTGCATGATGTGCAGAGCTTCAAGCGCCATATCCATGCCAACCGCCTCAACGGCATCGACAATGAATGGCTGTCGAAAGAAGAAGCCAAAGAATATTGCCCGCCGCTCGATATTTCGCCCAATGCCCGCTATCCGGTGGTTGGCGCAACCTTGCAGCGTCGCGGCGGCGTGGCCCGTCATGATGCGGTGGCCTGGGGCTATGCGCGCGGCGCGACCCAACGCGGCGTGGATATCATCCAGAATTGCCCGGTTCTATCGATCCGTCGTGATGCTTCTGGCCGTGTGACCGGCGTTGAAACCGCGCGCGGTTTCATCAAGGCCAAGAAGGTCGCCGTTTCGACCGCTGGCAACACCTCGGTCGTCATGGATACGGCTGGCGTGCGCATGCCGCTTGAAAGCTTCCCGCTGCAGGCGCTGGTGTCCGAGCCGGTCAAGCCGATCTTCCCCTGCGTGGTCATGTCCAACACCGTCCATGCCTATATCAGCCAGTCCGACAAGGGCGAGCTGGTGATCGGTTCGGGTACGGATCAGTACACTTCCTACAGCCAGCGCGGCGGCCTGCCGCTGATCGAGCATACGCTGGCGGCGATCTGCGAAATCTTCCCGATCTTCACCCGCATGCGTATGTTGCGCAAATGGGGCGGCATCGTCGACGTCACCCCGGATCGCTCGCCGATCATCGGCAAGACGCCGGTTCCGGGTCTCTATGTCAATTGCGGCTGGGGCACGGGCGGCTTTAAGGCAACGCCGGGTTCGGCGCATGTCTTTGCCCACACCATCGCTCGCGACGAGCCGCACTGGATCAACGCGCCGTTCACGCTCGACCGTTTCAAGACGGGTCGCCTGATCGACGAAGCGGCGGCTGCCGCAGTTGCGCACTGAGGAAATATCGACATGCTTTTGATCCGTTGCCCTTACTGCGACATGGAACGTCCGGAACTCGAATTCGCCTATGCGGGCGAAGCTCATATTGCGCGTCCTGCCGATCCTTCGACCAATTCCGACGATGAATGGCGCGATTTCCTGTTCATCCGCTCCAACCCGCGCGGGACGCATTTTGAACGCTGGCGGCACATCAACGGTTGCGGCCGCTTCTTCAATGCGGTGCGCGACACGGTGAGCGACAAATTCGTCATGACCTATAAGGCCGGTGAGCCGCGCCCTGTATTGGCAGAAACTCCCGCTGCGGAGACAAAATAATGACCGACATGCGTTTGAATAATAAAGGCCGCATCAACAAGGCGAAGCCCGTGCGCTTTTCCTTCAACGGCAAGACTTATAGCGGCTTTGAGGGCGATACGCTTGCATCCGCGCTTCTGGCCAATGGCGAGCATCTGGCGGGCCGTTCGTTCAAATATCACCGTCCGCGCGGCATTCTTTCTGCCGGATCCGAAGAGCCGAATGCACTGATGGGCGTTTCGCGTGGAGAGGGCCGTTACGAGCCGAACACCCGCGCCACGGTGCTGGAGCTTTATGACGGGCTGAAGGCGGAAAGCCAGAACCACTGGCCGTCGCTGAAGCACGATGTCGGCGCGGTCAACGACGCCTTCTACATGTTCTTCTCGGCAGGCTTCTACTACAAGACCTTCATGTGGCCGAAGAGCTTTTGGAACAAGGTCTATGAGCCTTTCATCCGGGGTGCTGCCGGTCTCGGCAAATCGCCGTCCGAAGCCGATCCCGACAGCTATGCCAGCCGTTATGCCTATTGCGACGTGCTGGTGGTGGGCGCCGGGCCTGCCGGTCTTGCCGCAGCCCTTGAAGCCGCCAAGAGCGGCGCGAAAGTTTTCCTCTGCGACGAGCAGGCGGAAATGGGGGGCTCGCTCCTGTCCGAGCCGGAGCCGGTCATCAATGGCCGCACCAGCTGGGACTGGCTGAACCAGACGCTGGCAGCACTGGGCGCGATGGCGAATGTCACGCTTTTGCCGCGCACCACGGCGATTGGCTATTATCATCAGAACATGGTCGGCCTTTGCCAGCGCCTGACCGACCATCAGGCAAAGCCCGCCGCCAATGCCCCGCGTGAGCGCATGTGGCGCGTGCGCGCCAAGCAGGTTGTGCTTGCGCAGGGTTCAATCGAAAAACCGCTGGTTTTTGCGGGCAATGACCGTCCGGGCGTGATGCTGGCCGGTGCCGCACGCACCTATCTTAATCGCTACGGCGTCAAGGTCGGCGAAAAGGCTGTCGTTGTTACCTCGCATGATTCCGCCTGGCTTGCGGCCTTCGATCTCGCGGTTGCGGGCGTCAAGGTACCGGCCATTATCGATGTGCGCGATCAGGTCGCCGACAGTCTGGTGAACCGCGCAAAAATGCTCGGCATTGAAACGCTGACCGGCTGGACCGTCAGCGATACGGCGGGTCGTCATCGTGTTTCCTCCGTTCGTGTCAATCCGGTCAAAAACGGTTCGGTCGGCGCGGCGCGCACCATTGCCTGCGATGTCGTGCTGATGTCTGGCGGCTGGAATCCGAGCGTGCATCTGTTCTCGCACACCAAGGGCTCGCTCATCTGGGATGAGGAACGCCAGATCTATCTGCCGGGCGAACGCACGGAAGAAAGCCGCTGCGCCGGTGCCGGTAACGGCAATTTCGATCTTCAGGCTGCGCTGCGCGAGGGTGCCGTCAGCGGTGCGGCTGCGGCAAGCGATGCCGGACACAAGGCGAAACCCGCCGAATATGCGGTGGCGGGCGATTTCGTCTGCGCGGGCGTCAATTGCCGTGAGCTGCCGACAGATCGCGATCCCGGCAAGGCAAAGGCCTTCATCGATTTCCAGAACGACGTGACCGCCAAGGATATTCGTCTGGCCGTGCGTGAGGGTTTCCGCTCCATCGAGCATATCAAGCGCTACACCACCAACGGCATGGCGACAGATCAGGGCAAGACCTCGAACATCAACGGTCTCGCCGTTGCGTCCGATGCGCTCAGCCGTCCCGCACCGCAGGTCGGCCTGACGACCTTCCGTCCGCCCTATACGCCGACGACCTTTGGCGCTTTCTGCGGCTACAATCGGGGCAAGCTGTTCGACGTGACGCGCAAGACGCCGATCGATTCATGGGCGGAAGAACAGGGCGCTGCTTTCGAGCCGGTCTCGCTGTGGCGTCGCGCCTGGTATTTCCCCAAGGCGGGCGAAGACATGCACAAGGCCGTCGCGCGCGAATGCAAGGCCGTGCGCACCAGCCTTGGTATGTTCGATGCATCGACGCTCGGCAAGATCGAAGTGGTCGGCCCGGATGCAGCCGAATTCATGAACCGCATGTACACCAATCCATGGACGAAGCTCGGTGTCGGGCGCTGCCGTTACGGTCTGCTGCTCGGTGAAGACGGCTTCATCCGCGATGACGGTGTCGTCGGCAGGCTGTCGCAGGACCGTTTCCACGTCACCACCACCACCGGCGGCGCGCCGCGTGTGCTGAACATGATGGAGGACTATCTCCAGACGGAATGGCCGGACCTCAAGGTTTCGCTGACCTCCACGACCGAACAATGGGCCGTGGTGGCGCTGAACGGACCGAATGCGCGCAAGCTCATCGAGCCGATGGTCGAGGGGCTGGACCTTTCCGACGAAGCCTTCCCGCATATGTCGGTGGCGGAATGCAAGTTCCTCGGCGTACCGGCGCGTCTATTCCGTATGAGCTTTACCGGCGAACTCGGCTTCGAAATCAATGTCCCGTCGCGTTACGGCCTGGCTTTGTGGAAGGCGCTTTATGAAGCGGGCCAGAAATACGACATCACGCCCTATGGCACCGAAACCATGCATGTCCTGCGTGCAGAAAAGGGCTATATCATCGTCGGTCAGGACACCGACGGCACGGTGACGCCGGACGATGCCGCGCTCGGCTGGGCCATCGGCAAGCAGAAGCCGGACTTTGTCGGCAAGCGTTCGCTGGCGCGCCCGGACATGCTGAAGAAGGATCGCAAGCATCTGGTCGGCCTGCTGCCGAAGGACCCGAAGCTGGTGCTGGAGGAAGGCGCGCAGATCGTCGCCGATCCGAAACAGGCCGTGCCGATGACCATGCTGGGCCATGTCACTTCGTCCTATTGGAGCGAGACGCTGGGCCGTTCGTTCGCCATGGCGCTGGTTGCTGGCGGCAAGGATCGCACGGGCGAAACCATCTATATGCCGATGCCGGATGGCAGTGTGCATGAGGCGGAAATCACTGGGCTCGTCTTTTATGACCCAGAAGGCAAGAAGCTGAACGGATAAGGATCGCATCATGCTGCAACAGACCAACCCTTTTGCGAGCCGCGCGGTTGCCATTCCGGGCAAGCTCGATATCCGTCCGGCTGCTGATGGTGCGCGCTTTGTCCTGCGCTTCAAGCCGGAAAAACTGGCGCTGGCGGAAAAGGCGCTTGGCGCAACAATCCCCGCCAAAATCGGCGGACTTGCGAAAACCGGCGAGATCGCCATTGCCTGCATCGGACCGGATGAATGGTATATCTGGGCCGATGACGGCAAGGCCGCGGAGATCGTCGCGGCCTTCGCGAGCCTTTACGAGACAGAACCACATGCGCTGGTCGAGGTAAGCCATCGCGAGACCGGCATCGACATCACCGGGCCGCAGGCCGAGTGGCTGCTCAATGCCGCTTCGCCGCTCGATCTGGCTTCGATGGCGGCACCCGGCGCTGCGCGCACCATCTTCGACCGCGTGCAGATCATCCTCCTGAAATGGGGTGCGGATCACTACCGGGTCGAAGTGTGGAACTCGCTCGCCGATCACGTCTGGACGCTGCTCGAAACCGCAAGCCGCGAAGTCGAACTCGAAGTCTGATCGTTCGACTTACGCCTTCACTTTCAATTCTCAAAAACGCCGTCCGTTTCGGGCGGCGTTTTTGTTTTTAGGGCAATTTCAGTCTTGCCTTCTATAAATCCATATGTGAAGACTATATTCACATAAGAAATTCATGAGGAGGGAATTTCCCGATGCCGGAAAATGAACTGCCGCTGAGCGGGCTCGTTGTTGTCGATATGAGCCAGTTTCTGTCGGGGCCTTATTGCTCGCTGCGGCTGATGGACCTTGGAGCGCGGGTCATCAAGATCGAGCGCCCGGACGGCGGCGACCTGTCGCGCAGGCTTTATCTGAGCGATACGGAGATCGGTGGCGATTCAACGATTTTCCACGCCATCAATCGCGGCAAGGACAGCCTGGCGCTCGACCTGAAAAATCCGGATGATGTGGAAGCGCTGAAGAAGCTCATCACCAAGGCCGATGTTCTGATCCAGAATTTCCGTCCCGGCGTCATCGAACGCCTCGGGCTTGATTATGAATCCGCCAAGGCGATCAATCCGCGCCTCGTCTATGCCTCCATCAGCGGCTATGGCGAGGAAGGTCCTTGGGTCAAGCGTCCCGGGCAGGATTTGCTGGCGCAGGCGCGTTCAGGCCTGATGTGGCTCAATGGTGATGAAGGGCAGGGACCGGTGCCGTTTGGTCTGGCTGTCGCCGACATGCTGGCAGGCGCTGCCGTGGCGCAGGGCATTCTCGCTGCACTGGTGCGGCGCGGCATTTCCGGCAAGGGGGCGCATGTGGAAACCAGCCTTTTGGAAGCGCTGGTCGATTTCCAGTTCGAAGTGCTGACCACCCATCTCAATGACGGACGCCGTTTACCAAAACGTTCCGATTTCCGCAGCGCGCATGCTTATCTCTCCGCACCTTACGGGGTCTATCAAGCGGCGGATGCCTATCTCGCCATTGCCATGACGCCGATCCCGAAACTGGCGGCGCTGCTGGAGGCCGACACGCTGGCGCCCTATGCCGACGATCCGTCGAGCTGGTTTACCAAGCGCGATGAAATCAAGCGCCTGATCGCCGACCGCATCGCCCAGAAGACGGTGGATGAATGGCTGGCCATTCTGGAACCGGCGGATATCTGGTGCGCCCGCGTTCTCAACTGGGAAGAGCTCTTGGCCAGCGACGGCTTTTCGGTTCTCGACATGCTGCAGACCGTCACGCGTGAGGATGACGTGTCCATCACCACCACCCGCTCGCCGCTGCGCATCAACGGGAAGCGGCACAAGGTGGAACGAGCAGCGCCGCGCGTCGGTGAAAACAGCAAGGCAATTCGTGAGGAGTTTGGTCTATGAGTGCGATCAAGCTGAAAGGCATGACCTGGAGCCACCCGCGCGGTTACGATCCGATGGTTGCCGGCGCCACGCAATGGCTGAGCGACCAGGGCGTCGAGATCGAATGGGAAAAGCGTTCCTTGCAGGATTTCGAGACCTTTCCGGTCGAGGAATTGGCGCGCAATTTCGATATGATCGTGATCGATCATCCCCATGTCGGCCAGATCACCAAGGAAGGCTGCCTGCTGCCGCTCGATGTGCCGGGCCGCGAAGCCGAGCTGGAGGCGCTGGCCGACGGTTCGGTCGGGCAGTCCTTCCCAAGCTATAAATGGCAGGGCCATCAATGGGCGTTTCCGCTCGATGCGGCCACGCAGGTTCAGGCATGGCGTCCGGACCTGATCAAAAAGCCCGCCACAAGTTGGGCCGAAGTGCTGGAACTGGCGCGCGCGGGCAAGGTGCTTTTGCCATTGCGCTCGCCGCATTCGCTGATGTGCTTCTATACATTCGCTGCCAATAACGGTTCGCCTTGTGCCACCGAGGGCGCGTTGATCCACCTTGAAGACGGCGTGACGGCTTTTGAACAGCTTCGGGAAATTGCTGCGCTGGTGAAGCCGGAATGTTTCAGCATGGACCCGATTGCGGTGTTCGAAGAAATGGCAAAGCCCGATTCCGGCATTGCCTGCGTGCCCCTGATCTATGGATATGTGAACTATGCCATGCCGGGTTTCCGCGACCGTCTGATCCGTTTTGCCGATATTCCGGCAGGCGTGAAAGGTGTTGCGGGTTCGGCGCTGGGTGGCACGGGCATTGCCGTTTCGGCCTTTACGAAGCACCCGCAAGCCGCCATCGACTTCGCCTATTGGATAGCAAGCGGCGCGGTGCAGAAGGGGCTTTATGCCGCCTCCAACGGCCAGCCCGGCCATGCGGAAGCATGGGAAGACGAGGGTGTGAATGCCGCTACATCAGGCTTCTATCTCGATACGCGCGCAACGCTTGAAGGGGCGTGGGTGCGCCCACGCCATGACGGCTATATGCCGTTTCAGGAAGCAGCGTCAGAGCGCATCAACAAGGGGCTTCAGGGCCATGAACCGGCAGAACAGGTGATCGCCGATCTGAACCGGCTGTTCCGCGAAAGCTTCTGACGGCTTGTATTGATCGACCTCTCCATCCCCTCATCCTGAGGAGCCTCCTGAGCTTGCGAAGGAGGCGTCTCGAAGGGTGAGGAGCCAGGCACTGTGTTTCTTCTCGTTTCCTATCCCTCGATCCTTCGAGACGTCTCCCCGAGCTTCGCTCAGGGAGCCTCCTCAGGATGAGGGTCGAGGAGAAAGCTATTCTCGTCTACTTAAAGGTTCCAGATACGGCGCGCGTTCTCAGACAGAAGGCGCGCTTTTTCGTCCTTGCCACAGCCTTCAAGCAGGGTGTGGGTCGTCGCCACCCATGTCGAAAGTCCGGCATCGATAGAGCTTGCAAGCGTGCAGACCGGCCAGTCGCTGCCCCATACCACTCGGTCCCAGCTGAACGCCTCGATGACATGTTCGACATAGGGGCGGATGGTTTCGGCAGTCCAGCTTTCAGCATCGGCATAGGCTACCACACCGGAAATCTTCGCCACCACATTCGGCCTGCGGGCAATCTCGGTGATGCCTTTCTGCCAGCTTTCCAGTGCGCCCGACTTGATGTCCGGCACGCCGCAATGGTCGAGCACGAATTGCAGGCCCGGCGCCAGATCGGCAAGCGCGATAACCTTGTCGATCTGATGCGGCAGGGTGCAGAGATCGAAGGTCAGACGCGTATTGTCCATGCGCTTGAGGTTTTCGCGGAAAAGCGCGCCTTCGGAAAGCTCGTCCGGCACGACATG
The DNA here is from genome assembly GCF_022627935.1 of Ochrobactrum sp. C6C9. Taxonomy (NCBI): domain Bacteria; kingdom Pseudomonadati; phylum Pseudomonadota; class Alphaproteobacteria; order Hyphomicrobiales; family Brucellaceae; genus Ochrobactrum; species Ochrobactrum sp. C6C9. The sequence goes on from NZ_JABXGB010000005.1 coordinate 204,353, forward strand.
CAGAACGCGGCGAAAGCCTTTGACAAAGGGATCAGCAAGCTGGCGCTCAAGATAGGCGGCAAAGCCGTCTTCTTCGGGGCGGCAGGATGCAATCGCGCCTTTGATGAAGCCGCCATTTGCGATGGAAAGCGCCCGAATATGGTCCGTTTCGGCCTGAATCGCTTCGGGCGCGACATCCACTTCCATATGCAGGGCGGCGGCGATGCCGCAGCGTTCCGCCTGCTGCCGGTAGGTGTCGAACAGAAAATCCCGATCAAGCGCTGGCACGTCGCCTAGCCATGGATAGGTGAGCGCGCTTTTGTCGATCAGGTGCAGATGGGTATCAATCAGCATAGAGATTCCTCCTATCCCGATATTTTCAAAAAAGAAGATAGTTTTCAAATAAGAATTTAGGGCGTGGTCCGACCCGGACGGAACCAGCCCTAATCGAGTGTGGAAAGATCTGCGCCCACCAGCTTGGACAATTCCTGCACCGTCTTTTGCAGCAGCGTGATGGTCTGGGTAATGTCGGGCGAGGCACCGGAATTGACCAGCGTGACATAGGGGCAGGTCAGCGCCGCGATGCAGGTGCCGTCTGGTCCGAGAATGGGCGCGGAGAGGTTATAAACGCCTGCAACCTGGGCACTTGGCATCATTTCATAGCCGCGCTCACGGATCTGGTCGAGCCGCTCATAGAAGCTTGGATCGAGATCGACGGTCTCGCCATCCTTGCCATATTCAGCGATCATCATCTTGCGCTCTTCCGGCGAACGGAAGGCAAGCAGCACATGGCCGGAACCCGTGTCGAACAGGCTGATATGCGAGCCGACGCGGATCGAAATGCCCCAATAGTCCGGCGCTTCCTGCTGGGCAATCACCACCACGGAACCGCGGTCGAACACGGCAAGCTGGTTTGCCTGCTTGGAACGGTCGGCAAGCTCACGCATGAAGGGCGTTGCGAACGAGGCGAGGCGGCGCACCGGCGCGTGCAACTGGGCAAGGCCGAACAGTTTCAGCGTCAGCGAATAGCGGTCACCCTCTAGCTTGGTGACATAGCCGCGTTTCACCAGCCGGTCGAGCATGCGGTAGAATTCGTTCGGGCTGCGATCCAGATGCTTGGCGATCTCGGCCTGCGTCAGTCCGCCGTCCACGCCTGCCAGCAATTCGAGGATATCAAGGCCCTTGTCGAGCGCGGGCGCGCGGTAGCGGTCATCGGTTTCCAAATGCGTTCCCCCAAGGTGGCTCTTCGTGAATTTCGTCATTCATATACAAACATTTCCGACTGCGAAAGTCGTATATCGGCGATAAAACGCCTTGACCGTTCTTGAATACTATGTTTGCATATAAATACAACCTTCACAACCGGGGGTGCGGGCAGGGAGTGCCCGTTTTAGGAGGAGAAGTGATGCAAAGTTTCAAGGCGCACATTTTGGCAGGTGTGGCGTGGCTCGCCGTGGGGATGGCCCCGGCAGTTGCAGCCGATCTGCCCGGCAAGTTCGAAGGCGTGACGATCAACGCCAAGCTGATCGGCGGTCAGCAATATGAGGCGCTCTATTCGCGTATCGGCGAATGGGAAAAGGCGACTGGCGCCAAGGTCAACATCCTGTCCAAGAAGAACCATTTCGAGCTGGACAAGGAAATCAAGTCCGACATCGCTTCGGGTTCGATCAACTGGTGCGTCGGTTCCAACCACTCGTCTTTCGCGCCGCAATATACCAGCCTCTATGTCGATCTGAACTCGCTGCTTCCGAAGGAAGAAATCGACGGTTTCGTGCCATCGGTCATCAAGGCGTCCACGCTTGACGGCAAGCTGATCATGCTGCCGCGTGCGCAGTTCGACGTTTCGGCACTCTATTATCAGAAGAGCCTCTTCAACGACGAAGCCAAGAAGAAGGCGTTCAAGGAGAAATACGGCTACGACCTCGCACCGGCCAAAACCTGGAAGGAAGTGTCGGATCAGGCAGTATTCTTCGCCGATCCGCCGAATTTCTACGGCACGCAGTTTGCGGGCAAGGAAGAAGCCATCAATGGCCGCTTCTATGAAATGCTGGTCGCCGAAGGCGGCGAATATCTCAAGGACGGCAAGCCTGCTTTCAATTCGGAAGCCGGTGTTCGCGCCCTCGACTGGTTCGTCAATCTCTACAAGGCCAAGGCTGTTCCGGCTGGCACCACCAACTATCTGTGGGATGAGCTGGGCGCTGGTTTTGCTTCCGGCACCATCGCGGTCAACCTGGATTGGCCGGGCTGGGCGACCTATTTCAACGATCCGAAGTCGTCGAAGGTCGCTGGCAATGTCGGCATCGCTCCGGCGCCAACCGGTTCTTCCGGCAAGCGCACCGGCTGGTCGGGTCATCACGGCTTCTCGGTAACGGAAGCTTGCGAAACCAAGGAAGCCGCCGCCTCGCTCGTCTGGTTCCTGACCAACGAAGATTCGCAGAAGCAGGAATCGGCTGCCGGTACGCTGCCGACCCGCACCGCTGTCTGGGATTACGTGATCGAGCAGGCCGCTTCCGACCCGTACAAAAAGGAAGTGCTGTCGGTGTTCCAGGAAACGGCAAAGACCGCTTTCCCGGTTCCGCAGACCCCATCCTGGATCGAAATCTCCAACGCGGTCTATCCTGAGCTTCAGGCTGCGATCCTTGGCGACAAGACCTCCCAGCAGGCCCTCGATGACGCTGCCAAGAAGGCAACGCAGATTCTTGAGGATGCAGGCGAGCTCTGATCCTGCCTGAACAAAATCATGGGCCCGCCCTGAAGCCTTTTTGGGGCGGGCCTTTTTTGCCAGTGGCGGCGCTGAGGCAGTTCCGCTGTTCGCCCGTTCCACTGTTTGCCAGTCCACTATTTGGAAGCGCAATGTTCAAGAGACTTTCCCCGCCGGTCCTGCTTCTGCTTCCGGCCTTCATCATTCTCGCAGCGGTGGTTCTGTTTCCTCTCGCGCTGTCGCTTTATTCGAGCTTCACGCCGTTCCGGCTGACGCGCCCCGAGAGCCTGTTCAACTTCATCGGTTTCCGCAACTATCAGCGCATCCTGACCGACTGGGTGTTCTGGGCGGCCTTCATTCGCACGGTGGTCTTCCTCACCATTGCGCTCAATCTGGAAATGCTGCTCGGCCTCGGCCTTGCCATGCTCGTCAACAAGGCGACGCACGGCCAGCGCGTGTTGCGCACGCTGATGATGTTCCCGATGATGTTCTCGCCGGTGCTTGTCGGCTTCCAGTTCAAGTTCATGTTCAATGACAATATCGGTCTGGTCAACAATGCGCTGCAGTCGCTGGGCCTGACCAATACCGCCATTCCATGGCTGATCGACGGCAATCTGGCGCTGATCGCCATCCTGCTGGCGGAAGTGTGGATGTCCACCTCGGTCTTCGCGATCCTTATTCTCGGCGGTCTTCTGTCCATGCCGCAGGACCCGGTCGAGGCTGCGCGCGTCGATGGCTGCACGCCGTGGCAGACCTTCCGCTACGTCATCTGGCCTTATCTGATGCCGTTTGCCTATATCGCGATGACCATCCGTTCGCTGGATGTGGCCCGCGCCTATGACATTGTGAAGATCATGACCGATGGCGGCCCGGCGCGCCGCACCGAACTGATCTGGACGCTGGTGGGCCGCACGGCCTATGCGGATGCGCAGATGGGCATGGCCAATGCCATGGCCTATGTCGCAATCCTGCTCTCGATCCTCTTCACCGTCCTGTTCTTCCGCAAACTTGCGTCCGCACGCACGCAGATTGGAGCGGAGTGGTAATCATGGCAACAACAACACTTTCCAACAGCCAGCATCGTCTGCTGCGCCGTTTCAAGAAAATCGCCTATCTGGTCGGTCTGTTTCTGGCGATGACCGTCATTTGCCTGCCCGGCCTGTGGATCGTGCTTTCGTCGCTGCGTCCGCCGGTCGAGATCATGGCAAAGCCACCGGTCTGGATTCCGCAGGAAATCACGTTGGAAGCCTATCGCGCCATGTTCTCGGGCGCAGGTGCGGGCGGCATTCCGGTCTGGGATTATTTCCGCAATTCGCTGATTATCTCGATCACCTCGACCGTGATTGCGCTGATCATCGGCGTATCTGGCGGCTATGCCTTCGCGCGCTTCCGCTTCTGGGGCAAGTCGGCAACCTTCCTCGGCTTCATGCTGACGCGCTCGGTGCCGGGCATTGCGCTCTCGCTACCGCTCTTCATGGTGTTTTCCCGCGTCGGCATCATCGACACGCATTTTGGCCTCATCCTGACCTATGTGGCGCTGAATGTGCCATTCACGATCTGGCTGATCGACGGCTTCTTCCGTCAGGTGCCGAAGGATCTTGCGGAAGCCGCCCAGATCGACGGCTGCACGCGCTGGCAGGCTTTCTGGCAGGTGGAGTTTCCGCTGGCCGGTCCCGGCATCGCGACGGCTGGCATCTTTGCCTTCCTCACCTCGTGGAACGAATATGCGCTGGCTTCCCAGCTCACCCGTTCCGTCAATTCCAAGACCCTTCCTGTCGGTCTTCTCGATTACACCGCTGAATTCACCATCGACTGGCGCGGCATGTGCGCGCTGGCGGTCGTGATGATTATTCCGGCGCTGACCCTCACATTCATCGTCCAGAAGCACCTTGTTGCTGGTCTGACGTTCGGCGCGGTTAAAGGTTGATAGAACAATGGCTCAGCTTTCCATCAAAAATCTCGTCAAGCGTTACGGCAATGTCGGCGTGGTGCATGGCATCAATCTCGAAATCGCGGACAAGGAATTTGTAGCACTTGTCGGTCCGTCCGGCTGCGGCAAGTCCACAACGCTGCGCATGATCGCGGGTCTGGAATCCATTTCCGGCGGTACGCTGGAAATCGGCGGCAGGCAAGTCAACGATCTGCCGCCGCGTGACCGCAACATCTCGATGGTGTTCCAGTCCTATGCGCTTTATCCGCATATGTCGGTGCGCGAGAACATGGGCTTCTCGCTGAAGATCGCCAAGCAGCCGCAGGCGGAAATCGACCGTCGCGTCAATGAAGCCTCGGCCATTCTCGGCCTCGAAGCACTGATGGAGCGTCGCCCAGCGCAGCTTTCGGGCGGCCAGCGCCAGCGCGTCGCCATGGGCCGCGCCATCGTGCGTAATCCCGAAGTGTTCCTGTTCGACGAACCATTGTCTAACCTTGACGCCAAGCTGCGCACCCAGATGCGCACCGAAATCAAGAAGCTGCACGCCAAGGTGCAGTCCACGGTCGTTTACGTGACGCATGATCAGGTCGAAGCCATGACGCTGGCCGACCGCATCGTCATCATGCGCGATGGTCATATTGAACAGGCCGGAACCCCGGATGAAGTCTTCAAGCGCCCGGCGACGCAGTTCGTTGCCGGTTTCATCGGCTCCCCGCCGATGAATATGGGCGAGGCGACGGTGACGGGCGGCGATCTGGTCTTCGCCAATGGCGACCGCCTGCCGCTGCCTGCACAGTTCCAGGGCAAGGCCAAGGATGGTTCCAAGGTGACGTTCGGTCTGCGCCCGGATGATGTCTTCCCGAAAGGTCATGGCATTTCCACCAGTGACGCCGTGTTTGAAAAGGACATGCGCGTTTCGATCACCGAGCCGCTCGGCAACGAAACGCTTGTCTTCGTGGAGTTCGCGGGCAAGGAGTGGGTGGCGCGCATGCTGAACCCGCGTCACCTGCAACCGGGCGAAACCATTACCATGCAACTCGATCTGTCGCAGGCGCATCTTTTCGATGCCGTAAGCGGCAAGACTTTGGCTATCTGACCATGGCACGTATTGAAAAAGTTGAACTGCGCATGGTTGACCTTCCGCCGAAGGTCAAGCGCACCGACGCGATCCAGAGCTTCGTCAGCCAGGAAACGCCGATTGTCACCATCACCGACAGCGACGGCGCGGTCGGCACCGGCTACAGCTATACGATCGGCACCGGCGGTTCGTCGGTCATGCGCCTGTTGAGCGACCATCTCGTGCCGCTCATCATCGGCGAGGATGCTGATTGCATCGAAGCCATCTGGCGCAAGCTGGAATTCGCAACCCATGCCACGACCATCGGCGCGATCACCGCGCTGGCGCTGGCTGCGGTCGATACCGCACTCTGGGATCTGCGCGCCAAGAAGCAGGGTCTGCCGCTGTGGAAGCTTGCGGGCGGGGCCAAGGAAAGCTGCCCGCTCTACACGACCGAAGGCGGCTGGCTGCATATCGAGAAGGAAGCGCTGGTCGAGGACGCGTTGCAGGCCAAGGCCAAGGGCTTCACCGGCTCCAAGGTCAAGATCGGCAAGCCGCACGGTTCTGAAGATTATGCGCGCCTGTCCGCCGTGCGTGCGGCGCTGGGCGACGGCTTCGAGATCATGACCGATTGCAATCAGGGTTTTACGGTTGATGAAGCCATTCGTCGTGCCGAGCGCCTGAAGGAGCTTGATCTGGCATGGATCGAAGAACCGCTTCCGGCCGACGATCTCGACGGTCATATCCGCCTGACGCGCTCCACCCCGACGCCGATTGCGGTGGGCGAGTCCATCTATTCGATCCGCCATTTCCGCGAATATATGCAGAAGGGTGCTTGCTCCATCGTGCAGGTGGATGTGGCGCGCATTGGCGGCATCACGCCCTGGCTGAAAGTCGCCCATGCGGCGGAAACATTCGACATTCCAGTCTGTCCGCACTTCCTGATGGAACTGCATGTCAGCCTCGTTTGCGCGGTGCAGAACGGTCGCTATGTCGAATATATTCCGCAGCTCGACGACCTCACCACCAAGGGCATGGAAATTCGCGACGGTCGCGCCATTGCCCCGTCCGAGCCGGGTATCGGCATCGAATGGGATTGGGATGCAGTGCGTAGCCGTTCGATTTCCGAGTTTACCCGCGAGATCGTGAGGTCGTAATGGCACAAAGAATGGGCATGGTGATCGGACTCAATGCGGAAAAGATCGCAGAATACAAGAAGCTGCACGCCGCCGTGTGGCCGGAAATTCTGGCTCTCATTACCGAGTGCAACATCACCAACTATACGATCTTTCTGAAAGAGCCGGAAAATCTCCTGTTCGGCACATGGGAATATGTCGGCACCGACTTTGAGGCCGACATGAAGAAGATGGCCGATAATCCGAAAAATCAGGAATGGTGGTCCTTCTGTATGCCCTGCCAGAAGCCGCTCGAAACCCGCAAAGAGGGCGAGTGGTGGGCCATGATGGAAGAGGTGTTCCATCATGACTGAGGCTTTCGATCCGACGCAGTTGCGCCAGTGGTGGGCAAAGCCCACCAAGCCAAAACCCATCGTGATCTTTGGCGCGGGCAGCATTGTCGGCGACGCGCACCTGCCCGCCTACAAGAAGGGCGGCTTTCCGGTTGCCGGTATTTTCGATCCCGATCTGGACAAGGCGCGGGAGCTTGCCGACCAGTGGGGCGTCAAGACTTTTGCCAGCGCCGAGGAAGCGATTGCCGTCGAAGGCGCGATCTTCGATCTGGCGACGCCGCCATCAGCCCATGCGAAAATCCTGTCGCAATTGCCGAAAGGTGCGGCTGTTCTGATCCAGAAGCCGATGGGCAGCGACCTCGCCGCCGCGACGGAAATTCTCAAAGTCTGCCGCGCGCGTAATCTGAAGGCGGCGGTGAATTTTCAGCTGCGTTTCGCGCCGATGATGCTCGCGCTTTATGACGCCGTCGATAAGGGCTTGCTGGGCGAAGTGGTGGATTTTGACGCCTGGCTGGCGCTTGCCACGCCATGGGGTCTGTGGCCTTTCCTGAAAGGTCTGCCACGCATCGAAATCGCCATGCACTCGATCCATTATCTGGATTTCGTCCGCGGTCTGCTGGGCGATCCTCTCGGCGTTCACGCCAAGACCATTGGCCATCCGAACCACGACGTAGCCCAGACGCGCACGGCTGCAATTCTGGATTATGGCGACCGCGTTCGCTGCGCGCTGTCGGTCAACCACGATCATGATTTCGGGCGCAAGTTTCAGGCCTGCGAATTCCGCATCTGCGGGACCGAGGGTGCGGCCTATGTGAAACTGGGCGTCAATCTCGACTATCCGCGCGGCGAACCGGACGAGCTTTGGATCAAGTCGAAGGGTGCCGAAGACTGGGTTTCCGTGCCGCTTGAAGGGGCCTGGTTCCCGGACGCTTTCCTCAATCGCATGGCGCAGTTGCAGCGTTTCGCTTGCGGCGAGGATGCCGAACTCCTCGGCTCGGTCGAAGATGCCTGGCACACCATGGCGCTTGTCGAGGCCGCCTATCAATCGAGCGCCGCGCCCGCCACGCCGCTTGCTGCAAAACCGGAGGTCTGACCATGGCCGAGCAGAAAATATATTACGAAGATTATGAAATGAACCATGTGCGCCTCACCACGGGCCGCACGATTACAGAGACGGATTTCGTGGTCCATGCCGGGCATACGGGCGATTTCTTCCCGCATCACATGGATGCGGAATTCGCCAAGACCTTGCCCGGCGGCCAGCGCATCGCGCATGGCACCATGATTTTTGCCATTGGCGTCGGCCTCACGGCGACGTTGATCAACCCGGTTGCTTTCTCCTATGGTTATGATCGCTTGCGGTTTATTCGTCCGGTGCATATCGGAGATACGATCCGCACGCGGGTTACGATCAGTGCGAAGGAAGACGATCCAAAACGCGCCACTATGGGACGCGTGACGGAACGTTGCGAAGTGCTTAATCAGCGGGACGAAGTGGTGCTCGCTTGTGACCACATCCTGCTTGTCGAACGGAAGGCTTGAAAATGACGATACGCTTTGATGGAAAAACCGCGCTGGTGACAGCCGCAGCACAAGGCATTGGCCGCGCCAGCGCGCTGGCCTTCGCAGAAGCGGGTGCCAAAGTCTATGCGACCGACATCAACACCGATGCCCTCAAGGAAATCGAAGGCGTCAACGGTATCATCACCCGCAAGCTCAATGTGCTTGACGAGGCGGAAGTGAACGCACTTGTAGCCGAAATCGGTCAGGTGGACATCCTGTTCAACTGCGCAGGCGTCGTTCATGGCGGTTCCATCCTCGAAATGAAGGACGAAGACCTCGACTTCGCCGTCAATCTCAACGTCAAGGCAATGATCCGCACCATCCGCGCCGTGCTGCCGGGCATGCTGGAGCGCAAGGACGGCGCCATCGTCAACATGGCTTCCGTCGCATCGAGCGTGAAGGGCGTGCCGAACCGTTTCGCCTATGGCGTCACCAAGGCCGCCGTTATCGGTCTCACCAAGGCAGTCGCTGCCGATTATGTTGCCAAGGGCATCCGCTGCAACGCGATCTGCCCCGGCACGGTCGAAAGCCCGTCCTTGCAGGACCGTCTGCGTTCGCAGGGCGATTACGAAGAGCAGCGCGCGGCGTTCATCGCCCGCCAGCCGATTGGCCGCATCGGCCAGCCGGAAGAAATCGCTGATCTCGCCGTTTATCTCGCTGGTGCGACCTACACGACCGGACAAGCTTATAACATTGATGGCGGCTGGACTATCTAAGTTCGCCCCAGCTACCCCCAAAGGAGTAAACTCATGAAATTTCTTCGTTACGGTGAAGCCGGTCAGGAAAAGCCCGGCATTCTCGATGCCGATGGTGCGATCCGCGATCTTTCCGCCCATGTAAGCGACCTTTCCGGTGCGGCTCTTGCCCCCGACGCGCTGGCCAAGCTTGGCGCGGTCGACGTCAATTCGCTGCCGAAGGTTGAAGGCAATCCGCGCCTCGGCCCCTGCGTTGCAGGCACCGGCAAGTTCATCTGCATCGGCCTCAACTATGCCGACCACGCAGCCGAATCCGGCATGGCTGTGCCGCCTGAGCCGGTCATCTTCATGAAGGCCACCTCGGCCATCGTCGGCCCGAATGATGACGTTCTCATCCCGCGCGGCTCGGAAAAGACCGATTGGGAAGTCGAGCTCGGCATCGTCATCGGCAAGACCGCGAAATACGTTTCGGAAGACGATGCGCTGGATTATGTCGCTGGCTACTGCACGCTGCATGACGTTTCCGAACGCGCTTTCCAGATCGAACGCGCCGGTCAGTGGACCAAGGGCAAGTCCTGCGACACATTCGGTCCGACCGGCCCATGGCTGGTGACGAAGGACGAAGTCGCTGACCCGCAGAACCTGAAAATGTGGCTCACTCTTAACGGTGAAACCATGCAGGACGGCTCGACCAAGACCATGGTTTACGGCGTTCGCTACCTCGTTTCCTATCTCTCGCAGTTCATGTCCCTGCAGCCGGGCGACATCATCTCCACCGGCACGCCTCCCGGCGTCGGCATGGGCATGAAGCCGCCGCGTTACCTCAAGGCTGGTGATGTCGTCGAACTCGGCATCGAAGGCCTCGGCTCGCAGAAGCAGAACGTGCGCGCTGACATCTAGGCTTTGTTTACGCATGGTCCCAAAACCGTTCCCATGTTTTGGGATCATGCCCTGATCACGGATATATCATGACGAAAATCACTGACCTGCGCGTCTTCGATCTGCGTTTCCCGACTTCGCAAAGTCTGGACGGTTCGGATGCCATGAACCCGGACCCGGATTATTCGGCGGCCTATGTCATCCTCGATACGGATGATGCCTCGCTGAAGGGCCACGGCCTTACCTTCACCATCGGACGCGGCAACGACATTTGCTGTCAGGCGATTCTCGCCATGCGTCATCTGGTCGTGGGTGCTTCGATGGATGATTTCCTCGCAGCCCCCGGCAAGTTCTGGCGTTACCTGACCGGCGACAGCCAGCTGCGCTGGATCGGCCCGGACAAGGGCGCCATGCATCTTGCCACCGGCGCTGTCGTCAACGCCTTCTGGGACCTGGCTGCAAAGCAGGCAGGCAAGCCGGTATGGCGGCTGGTCGCCGACATGTCACCGGAAGAAATCGCTGACATCGTCGATTATCGCTATCTCACCGATGCGCTGACGCGTGACGAAGCCGTCGCGATCCTGCGCAAGGCGGAAGCCGGCAAGGCCGAGCGTATCGCCACGCTCGAGGCCGAAGGCTATGCCTGCTACACGACCTCTGCCGGCTGGCTCGGCTATGACGACGACAAGCTGCGCCGTCTTTGCCAGGAAGCCATCGACGAGGGTTTCCACCACGTCAAGATGAAGGTCGGCCGTGATCTCGAAGACGATATCCGTCGCCTGACCATCGCGCGCGAAGTGATCGGTCCGGACCGCTATCTGATGATCGACGCCAATCAGGTCTGGGAAGTCGATCAGGCGATCGAATGGGTCAACAAGCTGGCCTTCTCGAAGCCGTTCTTCATTGAAGAACCGACCAGCCCGGACGATGTGGCAGGCCATCGCAAGATTCGCGAAGCCATTGGCGACGTGAAAGTCGCGACCGGTGAAATGTGCCAGAACCGCATCATGTTCAAGCAGTTCATCGCGGAAGGCGCCATCGACATCGTCCAGATCGATTCGTGCCGCATGGGCGGTCTGAATGAAGTTCTGGCCGTGCTGCTGATGGCCGCCAAGTTTGGCAAGCCGGTCTGGCCGCATGCGGGCGGCGTTGGCCTGTGCGAATATGTGCAGCATCTGTCGATGATCGACTATGTGGCCGTTTCGGGCACCAAGGAAGGCCGTGTGATCGAATATGTCGATCATCTGCACGAGCATTTCATCGACCCGTGCGTGATCAAGAACGCGGCCTATATGCCGCCGTCGCTGCCGGGCTTCTCCATCGAGATGAAGCCGCAGTCGATTGCGGACTATACTTTCAAGGGTTGAGCCAGTTTCAATGCCTTAACGAATACGAAAACGCCGCGCTTTGAAGCGCGGCGTTTTCTTTTACAGAAAGCGGATCATCAGGGCACCGGTAAGCAGGAGCACGGCGCCTGCGACACGTCCGGCGGTGATCTCTCGCACGGCGACGCCCATGAAGCCGATGCGGTCAGCAAGTAGACCGGCCATCAACTGCCCGGCCACGGCAAGGCCCATCACGGCTGCTGCGCCGATGCGCGGTGTCAGCAGGATCGATGCGGTGACATAGATACAGCCCAGCGCGCCGCCCGCGACGAACAGCCAGCCTGCGGGTACATTGAATGTGGGAAGGTTGCCGGTCGCCTTTGCGGTTATGGTCGAGACGATGGCGAGAATGACTGCACCTGCCAGAAATGAAATCGCAGCGGCAGTCGGTGGGGAGCCAAGTCCGCGCGCAAGAGCTGCATTGATCGGCGCCTGAATGGCGATGCAGGCACCCGAAAGAATGCCGAACAAGGTCCACAGCATAAAATATCCTCTCCTGAGTTTCCCATTTCTTCAAAGGCTGGACGCCAATGTTTCACCGGCGATCTTCGACCATCCGATGAAAAAACAACGGGTAAGAATGCGCTAAAATGCTATCGCACAAAGCCGTGACATTCGTGATCAATTTTCAGGGAAAATTTGCCAAATCAAAGAGATGAATGGTGCTGCGAGAGAGGATTGAACTCTCGACCTCTCCATTACCAATGGAGTGCTCTACCACTGAGCTACCGCAGCATTCTCTTGAGTGCGGCGGACTTCTGACACATCATTGCGCAAATCGCAAGCGACCAAATGCATTTCTTTTCACATAATGTGGAAATCTGCGTATAGCTGCGCTTCAAGCCGCTTTTCCGGCGCTTTTTCTCGTAGTAAACACGGCTCATGAGCGAAAAACCGATCAATCAGGAACGACAAAACCAGCTGGACCGCCAAAAAAAGCGGCTGGCCGATCAGCTGCGCGCGAATCTGATGCGCCGCAAGGAACAGTCACGCTCGCGACGCTCCGGCGAAGCGGATGAGCGCACCGACGGCATTGCCAGCGCCGGGAAAGAAGCGGGGCAAGAAAAGGAATAGGGCATCATCCGACCAAATAAGAGTTCGCTTTAGCTTGGAAAGCCTTTCTTGAAGAGAAACGTCGGCTAAGGTAAAAGCGCTTTTCTGTTCTCGGTTGCCATTGTCGTTCGAAAGCGATTCGCCTTCGAACGTAATTCCGCCGCAAGACTCGTCATTTGTCATGTATCGCCGTCGCGCCGTTCAGGTAGCAGCAACAGCACATCCCGAAAAGGGTGAACCGGTTTTCGGATAAGATGTGCTTGAAAACAAACAGTTGGAGTGTCGATCCGATTATCCCGATCGAAACGCGTTCCAACGGCTTCAAATCGATTACCGGGGGAGAAGCCCCGGCCCAGAAGGGGAAACAGCATGGATCGCATCAAAATCGTCGGCGGTAATAAGCTGAATGGAATCATTCCGATCTCGGGCGCAAAAAATGCCGCGCTGCCCTTGATGATCGCTTCGCTCCTGACCGACGATACGCTGACGCTCGAAAACGTGCCGCATCTGGCCGATGTCGAGCAGCTGATCCGCATTCTGAGCAATCATGGCGTTGATTATTCGGTCAATGGCCGCCGCGAACACCAGAACGGCGCTTATTCCCGCACCATCCATTTCACAGCCCGCAACATCGTCGATACCACCGCGCCTTATGAGCTGGTCTCGAAAATGCGTGCAAGCTTCTGGGTCATAGGCCCGCTTCTGGCGCGTATGGGCGAAGCAACCGTGTCCCTGCCGGGCGGTTGCGCTATTGGTACGCGTCCCGTCGATCTGCTGCTCGATTGCCTGCAGGCGCTGGGTGCCGAAATCGACATCGAAAACGGCTATGCCAAGGCGCGTGCGCCGAAGGGCGGTCTTGTCGGTGGGCGCTATCGCTTCCCGAAAGTTTCGGTCGGCGCAACGCATGTCATGCTGATGGCCGCAGTTCTCGCCAAGGGCGAAACGATCATCGAAAACCCGGCGCGTGAGCCTGAAGTCGTCAATCTTGCCGACTGCCTCAATGCAATGGGCGCGAAGATCACGGGTGCAGGCACCGGCACGATCCATGTGCAGGGCGTAACCAGCCTTTCCGGCGCGCGTGTGCGCGTCATTCCTGACCGTATCGAAACCGGCACCTATGCCATGGCTGTCGCCATGACCGGCGGTGACGTGCTGCTCGAAGGCGCACAAGAAAGCCTGCTTTCCTCGGCGCTCGATACGCTGCGTCAGGCCGGTGCGGAAATCACCGAGACCAATAGCGGCCTGCGCGTTGTGCGCAACGGCCATGGCATCCATCCGGTCGATGTCACGACCGATCCGTTCCCGGGTTTCCCGACCGACCTTCAGGCGCAGTTCATGGGCCTGATGACCAAGGCCAAGGGCACGTCGCACATCACCGAAACGATCTTTGAAAACCGTTTCATGCATGTGCAGGAACTGGCGCGTCTTGGCGCGAAGATTTCGCTGTCTGGCCAGACGGCGACCGTTGAAGGCGTGGAACGCCTCAAGGGCGCTCAGGTCATGGCGACCGATCTGCGCGCATCGGTATCGCTGGTTATTGCGGGCCTTGCCGCTGAAGGCGAAACCGTCGTCAACCGCGTCTATCATCTGGATCGCGGGTTCGAGCGTTTGGAAGAAAAGCTTTCGCGTTGCGGCGCGAATGTCGAACGCATCAGCGGATAATCGGCAAGGGCCGGAGCTTAAATCAAGCTCCGGCTTTTTCATTCTGGCACGCTGATTGATCACAGGCTTGAAAAGCCTGTCGATTTTTTTCTGCCGACATGCAAAGTTATTGGGCAAAGTTGTCTCAAACCATTGAGCAAAGTTGCTTCGTGAACCAACCATGTCGCCAATCTGGATGCGATGTCGGGCGGTTGTTTTGAACATGACAGGAAATCGGTGCGGACCATGGATATGTTGAAGCTTGTGGCGTTGGATGAAGAGGATTTACAGGTCCTGTCCGCCCATCTTCAGGACGCGGTTCTCAAAGTCTCCGATCTGCAATTTATCGCCAAAGAGCAGCGCTTTTTATTGACGGCGAACCGTTTCGTCTGGGAAGAGGCGCGGCCGAAATTCCTGCGCAAGCCGCAATATCAGCGCCGCCGCGCCGCTCTGCATTTCAACCGCGTCACTGCCGCCAAGGCTACTGGCATCGACCGCCAGAAGCAGGATGATGTCCTGTCGCTGCTGACGATCGGTTTTGTCCCCGGCGAAGCGCCTGCAGGCACAATAGAACTGACATTCTCGGCAAATGCCGCTATCCGTCTTTCGGTGGAATGCATCGAAGCGCAGCTGACGGATCTGGGCGCGGCCTGGGAAACGGAATCGCTCCCGCGTCACGGCGTATGACAATGTAACTTCGATGCATCGCGTCTGCTGCCATGCGGGCGATTGCTCTTATCTGGACTATTTAGAGGAATAAAAGCGTGGTCACGACGCTCAGACAAACCGATCCGAACTTCGAACAGCAATTCGCAGCCTTTCTGTCCGGCAAGCGCGAAGTTTCGGAAGACGTGGACCGCGCAGCCCGCGAAATCGTCGAGCGCGTGCGTCGCGAAGGTGATGCGGCGCTGATCGACTATTCGCGCCGCTTCGACCGTATCGATCTGGAAAAGACCGGCATTGCCATCACGGAAGCTGAAATCGACGCGGCTTTTGAAGTTGCGCCCGCATCCACCGTCGAAGCGCTGAAACTGGCGCATGAGCGCATTGAAAGCCACCATGCGCGACAGTTGCCCAAGGATGACCGTTACACGGATGCGCTTGGCGTCGAGCTTGGTTCGCGCTGGACGGCAATCGAGGCGGTTGGCCTCTATGTGCCGGGCGGCACGGCCAGTTACCCAAGCTCGGTTCTGATGAATGCCGTGCCCGCCAAGGTGGCGGGCGTCGAGCGCATCGTCATGGTTGTTCCCGCACCCGACGGTATTCTCAATCCGCTGGTGCTGGTTGCAGCGCGTCTCGCAGGCGTCTCGGAAATCTACCGCGTCGGCGGGGCACAGGCCGTTGCCGCGCTTGCCTATGGCACGCAAACCATCAAGCCGGTCGCCAAGATCGTCGGCCCCGGTAATGCCTATGTCGCGGCTGCCAAGCGTATTGTTTTCGGTACGGTCGGCATCGACATGATCGCTGGTCCGTCGGAAGTTCTGGTGATTGCCGACAAGGACAACAATCCGGACTGGATCGCTGCCGATCTGCTTGCGCAGGCAGAGCATGACACTGCCGCACAATCCATCCTCATGACCAATGACGAAGCGCTGGCCAAGGATGTGGAAGCGGCGGTTGAGCGTCAGTTGTTGACGCTGCCGCGTGCTGAAACTGCCACGGCAAGCTGGCGCGATTTCGGCGCGGTCATTCTCGTGGAGGATTTCGAGGCGGCGGTTCCGCTCGCCAACCGTATCGCTGCCGAACATCTGGAAATCGCCGTCGCCGACCCGGAAGCGCTGCTGCCGAAAATCCGCAATGCCGGTTCCATTTTTATCGGCGCGCACACGCCGGAAGTGATCGGCGATTATGTGGGCGGCTGCAATCACGTGCTGCCGACGGCGCGCTCGGCCCGCTTCTCGTCGGGCCTGAATGTGCTTGATTATATGAAGCGCACCTCGCTTTTGAAGCTTGGCCCGGACCAGTTGCGGGTTCTCGGCCCTGCTGCCATCGAAATCGCGCGCGCCGAAGGTCTTGACGCGCACGCCAAGTCAGTCGCCATCCGGCTCAATCTATGAGGCATCATGACCGCTGGCGTTCCCAATGCCCGTCTTGTTGATGTCGAGCTCGATGAATCCATCGGGCGGTCGACGCCTGACGTCGAGCATGAACGCGCGGTCGCGATTTTCGATCTGATCGAGGAGAATTCCTTTCACCCGATTGGCGACGAGACCGGCGGTCCCTACAGGCTGAAGCTGTCGCTGATGGAAACGCGGCTGATCTTTGCCATAAGCCGCGAAAGCGGGGACGATGTGGCGACGCATATATTGTCGCTGACCCCGCTGCGCCGCGTGGTGCGCGATTATTTCATGATTTGCGAAAGCTATTATCAGGCGATCCGCTCGGCCACGCCAAGCAAGATCGAAGCCATCGATATGGGCAGGCGCGGACTGCATAATGAAGGGTCGCAAACCTTGCAGGCGCGGCTGAAGGGCAAGATCGAAGTCGATTTTGACACGGCGCGGCGACTGTTCACGCTTGTCTGCGTGCTGCATTGGCGAGGTTGAGCCTGCATGGTCGCCGTTGATGTTGAAAGCGCGCAGGATGATGGAGAGGGCGATGGCGGCCCGAAACAGAAACTGCCGTCATCCCTGCTTTTCGTCTGCGGCAAGAACGCGATCCGCTCGCCGATGGCCGAACTTCTTGCAAGAAAGCTGCTGCCGCCCAATATATATGTGGCTTCTGCAGGTGTGAAACGGGGCGAACGCGATCCATTCGTGGATGCGGTGCTTTCGGAAGAGGGTCTTTCGCTCGACGACCGCCAGCCGCGGGGCATTGAAGAACTGGCCGACGGCTATTTCGATCTCATTGTGACGCTGACACCGCTTGCCCACCATACGGTGCTGGAGCGCATGCGCGGTTTCTCCGTGGATGTGGAATATTGGCCGACACCAGACCCCACGCTGGTCACCGGCAGCCGCGAGCAGATCATGAATGCTTATCGCGATGTGCGGGATCGGTTGAAGACGCAGATTTTGCAGCGTTTCAGCCCGAAATAAGTTCACGGAATTCCGTTGTTCACAAATGCCGCCTAATCATATAGGTTCCGGCCAAATTTAGGATCAGAGTCCATTTTCGGACGCTTTTATCGAAGAAAGAAACAGGTATCGCATGGCGAAAGAAGAAGTCCTCGAATTTCCGGGTGTTGTTACGGAACTGCTGCCGAATGCAATGTTCCGCGTGAAGCTCGAAAACGAACATGAAATCATCGCTCATACGGCTGGCCGTATGCGTAAGAACCGTATCCGCGTTCTGGCTGGTGACAAGGTTCTGGTCGAAATGACCCCTTACGATCTGACCAAGGGTCGCATCACCTACCGCTTCAAGTAAGCTTATCACGCACGGGCAGCCGTTTCGGGGGTGTTCTTGACGACAGTTGCGCAACATAAGCTGGTTCTGGCTTCCGGGTCTCCTCGCAGGATCGAACTGCTTGGGCAGGCCGGTATCGAGCCGGATCATATCCAGCCTGCGGACATAGACGAGACGCCGCAGCGTGGCGAGCATCCCCGCTCGCTGGCGCGTCGTCTGTCGCGTGAAAAGGCTGAAGCGGCGTTGGCGCAACTGAAAAGCGACGCCAATTTCGTCAAGCCCTTCCTGCTCGCGGCCGATACGGTCGTCGCGGTCGGGCGGCGTATTCTGCCCAAGGCGGAAACCGCCGATGAGGCGCGTGAATGTCTGCGTCTTCTGTCGGGCCGTACCCATAAGGTCTTTACGGGCGTCTGCCTCTTTTTGCCGAACGGCAATCTGCGCCAGACCCTGGTGGAAACACGCCTGCGCTTTGAGCGCCTGTCGCGCCAGCAGATCGACGCCTATCTCTCTTCCGGGGAATGGCGCGGCAAGGCTGGCGGCTACGCCATACAGGGCCTTGCAGGCAGTTTTGTCGTCAAGCTGGTCGGCTCCTACAGCAATGTGGTCGGCCTGCCGCTTCAGGAAACCGTAAGCCTGCTGGCTGACGGTGATTATCCGGTCTATGCCAACTGGAGCACCGGAAAAGTTTAAGGTTCAGCCATGAACGGCAAGAAGGACATATCCGCAGCAGCAGGCGCACGCGTGACGCCGCTGCGCCCGACACGACCTTGCCCGGAATGCGGCAAGCCTTCGGCGCGTGACAGCTATCCGTTCTGTTCGCCGCGCTGCAAAAGCATCGATCTCAATCGTTGGCTTTCGGGAAGCTATGTCATCCCCGGCAAGCCTCTGGGCGACGAGGATGAGGGCGAGAATTAGGGTTTTTGGCGCTTTTTCTGATGTGAAATCAAAACATTAGAGAAACTGTGAGAAAAGCGCATAAAAAATGCGATACGGTGCTGGACAGCGCGAAATTTAATGCTATAACCCACCCACTTCCGGCGGACACCAACACCGCCACAAGCAAGACCAAGTGCTTGCGACAGGATGCCCGGATAGCTCAGTTGGTAGAGCAGCGGATTGAAAATCCGCGTGTCGGTGGTTCGAATCCGCCTCCGGGCACCATTTAAATATTTGAAAATTTTGATGTTTTTAATCATTTAGAGTTTCCTTTTAATTCTGGTTTGACAGATTTAGCTGAAGGTTTGACGGCTTTTGTTCTCCGCTCGATTTCTATGTCGTAAATCGTCATCGTCTTACGGTTGCGTTCCGCAAGTTGTGCATCGCGAGAATACCAGTTTGCCATACTCTCCGTTTTTTGCCCCAATAGGTCAGCAATCTGTCGTAAGTCGGTCCCGGCTTCCCGCAAGATGGTAGCCATGGTGTGGCGCAATCCCTTAAGGGTCACATCGACCGACAACAAGCCGTCGTTAGCCTGCTTCCGCTTCCAGCGCCCCCAAACAGTTGAAAATCCATTATAAGTCCATGGCTTATCTTTTGTGCTGGCCAGCACCGTAATTGAGTTATGATTAAGAGCAGTATTCAGGATGGTTTGCAGACGTTCCGGCACAGGAATTGCAACTGGATTGCCTGTTTTTCCTCTATCCGCCCATATAACTCCATCTTTGATTGCATCTCTGCGCAATTTTAACGCGTCGGAAGGATCAAGGCCGGTATTCGCAATAAGGGCGACGGCAGCAGCAATTTGAGGGGGAGCATTTTCCAAGACAAAGAGTAATTCTGATATATCCCACGGTCGATTTGCGCGAGGTCGATTCTTTGGCCGCCGTTTTGGTATTACGTCTGTCGCGTAATTACCATCGATCAATCCTGCAGGTTTGCAAAAGCGAAAAACTTCACTCAGGAACGTCCGAAGCATATTGGCTTGACGCCAGCCTCTTTTTTCTGAAGCTCGGTCGTGAATACCAGCGATTAATGGCGTATCGATCAAATGGGCAGGCGTATCGAGTATTGGAGATAGAAAAGAAACTTGCTTACGATAATCAGTTTTGGTTCTATCACTGAGAGAGTGAAAGTGATCTGTGTGCATATAAAAAGATATTAACCCCCCTAATGTTCCAGGTTTAGGCGTATTGCTCTGCTTTGCGAGAGCGAGATCCCTTATTTTCTCGCATTCTACGAAGAATTCAGCGGTGCCTAAAGGGGAGTGTTCAAGATCAACTTTATAGCCAGTTTTACGATGATAACATCGCATCTTTCCATGGCGGTCTTTGAAGATTTTAAACCCTTTAACGTCAATTTTTGTCATCAAAGGCGCCTAATAATTCTATGCCGATCTGTCTGTAATGTGCTTTCTTTGAGGCTGTCGAGCCATGAATCTAAATCCCGCTTGTCCCATCGGAGTCCTCCATCGCTTAACAAAACAGGTACCACTGGACACATATTTTTAAACTTGGATGCAGGACACCCGGTATAATGAGCGGCTTCAGAAACTTTCATCATCCGCTTCTCAACAACTGAAATATTCAAGTTTGTAGTAGCCAAAGTGCACTCCATTAGGCAGAATAGCGTCAAACTGTTAAAATAATGCCTATTTGGACACTTTAATGCATAAACGTTCACTTGAGTCAAGTTCTAAAGAAGCCATTGGTTTGCGATTACTGGAAATGAGGCGCAAGCTAGGCTTCACTCAGGGTGTGATGGCCGCAAAACTTGGAATTTCTGATCGTACCTACAAATATTATGAGCAGGGCCAGCGTGAATCTCCAATTGGCCTTCTCATCCAATCGGCTGCATTAGCCTCAACGGATCTTCTTTGGCTTTTGACAGGTGAAAAACAGCAAACTGTAGACCTAGAAACTTACGATCAAGCGGTAGTTTCCGTTCTAGAAGAATTATCAAAACGAGAAATATACCTAGAGCCAGATAAAATTATGAAGTTATCTCGTCAAATATATGACAATATAATTTTAAAAAATACATCATTACAGGATGAAGTTAAAAATCTAGTCGATATCTTTGGTGTGAGGAAATAATGGAATACGATCTTTCTAAGCTTATGAGAGCCTTAAGAATATTTGGAACTATGAGTATTACTGTTTCAGGTACTGGAATTCTTGCTCGAAGTGATATTCAAGAAAACATTTTTGATGTGTACATTGTGACGATGCTTTGCCTAGCATGCGTTGGTATAAGCTGCCTCACATTGGCTCATCGTATTAGACAGATTTTAAGAGTCCATACCGGAAAAGAACCAGAAATTTATTAGTTCTTGAGAAAATTTATTCGGGTGCATAATTCCTGATCGTTACAAAAAAAGAACAGGATAACTTTCCCCTACGAGAATGCTTAGTTAAGAATTTTGTTCGTGTCAGGCTTTAAGCGTAAGCGATGTCTCGGTATCACCTTGACCGTATCTCGCCCAGAAGTCGCATTTAGGGGTGTCTGGAGGAAGTCATCTCACATGCCTCTCAAGGTAACCTCGACACATGATCACGAGCTGTCGGCGTAGGTCCTCGGCAACATCGCCGGAATGGCCTCGCTCGAAGGAATTTCGCACCGCTCCGAAGATGATGGTGACCAGCGTGCGCGTATTCGACCTTGCATCGGAACCGTCGTTGTCGGAAGCGCTTGCGAGCATGGTGGTAACTGCCGCGTCGGTCCGTGCCGCGAAGGCAGATATCAATGCCTCGTTGTCCATCTCCACGACAGATCGGTACAGGGCCCGCGTAACATCCGGTTTATCGGTTTTGGCTTCCCAGTAGGTTTCGATTAGCGCTTCGATCATGTCGCCTGAACGGTTGCCCTGACATTCGCGGCAAGTGGCTTCGATCCTTTCGGCCAGCAGCTCCAGATAACGTTCGTTGACGGCATAGATCAGAGCCTGTTTGTGGGGGAAATATTGGTACATCGTGCCGACCGACACTCCCGCCCGCTCGGCGACGCGTGTGGTGGTAAGTTGCGAAAGACCGTTTTTTACCAAAAGCTGAATGGTTGCCTCGAAAATTGCGTCGAGGGTGGCCGAAGCGCGTCGTTGCTGCGGTCGTTTCCGGGGCTTCAAGGCTTGTGGTGCGGAAGAGATCAAAAGCGAATCCTCAAACTGAACAATTCTTCATATCATGACTGAAAATGCAGATTAAGAAAGGCTTTAGGCATGAAGGAAGAACGCGTCGCGCTCGTAACTGGCGGCAATAAGGGCATTGGTCTGGAAGTCTCGCGTCAACTCGGCATGGCTGGTGTCAGGGTCGTGATCGGTGCACGGGATGTGGATCGTGGCACTACGGCGGCCGCAGAATTGAAGTCGCAGGGCATTGATGCCTTCTGCGTCCAGCTCGACGTCACGGACGAACGGAGCATCACTGCTGCAGCCCAGATTATTGCAGAGACGTATGGCCGCCTGGACATCCTGGTCAATAATGCTGGCATCTTTGATTTTGCAGACGCTCCTCCCAGCCGTGCGGCCATTGATGCTGTTCGCAGAGTGATGGAAGTCAACTTCATCGGCGCATTGGCTGTGACACAGGCGGTGCTGCCGCTGCTGAGTACGTCACCAGCCGGGCGCATCGTAAACGTGTCCAGCTCGCTTGGTTCGCTAACACTGAACGGCGATCCGACATCGACATACTATTCGCAGCAGTTCATCGGCTACAACGCATCGAAGGCATCTCTGAACATGCTGACGATCCAGTTGCACCAGGAACTGAAAGAGACCGGCGTTATCGTGAATTCGGTCAGCCCCGGCTTCGTCAAGACCGACCTGACCGGCTACGGCAATATGACTCCCGAGGAAGGAGCAAGGCTGCCAGTGCAGTATGCGCTGACTGCAACGACATCGGGGACGTTCGTCGAACCGGAGAACACGACGCCATGGTAGGGTGATCTCAAGCTGAGTTCATCGGCCTTTGCCGAGGGATGACTTCTTCGGCAAATCTCACCTTGCGGTGAAACTCCACGGCAGGAGTTCGTCAACCCGGCCCTGCTTGTGACCATTGACAATGGCGGTGAGCGTGGCGGTCATATAGGCGAACGGATCGACAGCGTTGAGCTTGCACGTCTCGATCAACGAGGCGATTGTCGCCCAGTTCTCCGCTCCTGCATCGTGTCCCGCAAATAGAGCATTCTTCCGATTTAATGTTATCGGCCGAATGGTCCGCTCAACGGTATTGTTGTCGATCTCGATCCGACCGTCGGTCAGGAAGATGCAAAGGCCATCCCAGTATTTGGCGATGTAGGAAAGCGCTTCGCCAAGCGGCGATTTGCCAGCGACGCGGGCACGATGATGCGTGAGCCAGTCCCGCGTGTCTGCAATCAATGGCGCTGATCGTTCCTGCCGTCGAGCCAAACGAGCGTCGGCGTCGAGACCACGCAGCTCTGCTTCTATGCGATAGAGTTCGCCAATCCGCTTCACCTCTTCCTCTGCAATCGGCGTCGAACCGGTGCGGGTGACCTCGACCAACTTCCGCCTTGCATGCGCCCAACAGTAGGCGAGTTTGACGTCGGAACCGAGACGATCCGGCGCGATCAGCCGATTATATCCCGCGTAGCCGTCAACCTGAAGGATGCCCGTGAACCCCTGCAATATCCGTTCGGCATGCTGTCCGCCGCGACCTGGAGCATAGGTGAAGGCCACACCAGGCGGAGCACCTCCGCCCCACGGTCGGTCATCGCGGGCCAGCGCCCAGAAGTATCCAGTTTTGGTTTTGCGGGAGCCAGGATCAAGGACTGGCGCACGGGTCTCGTCCATGAACAACTTGGTGGACCGCTTCAGGTCGGCGATCAGAGCGTCGAAGACCGGGCGGAGTTCGAATGCTGCTCGGCCGACCCAGTCGGCGAGCGTGGAGCGGTCGAGATCAACGCCTTGGCGGCTCATGATCTGGACCTGTCGGTAAAGCGGCAAGTGATCGGCATATTTTGCGACCAGCACATGCGCAATGGTCGCCTCCGTCGGTAACCCGGCGTGGATCAATCTTGCAGGCGCTGGAGCCTGAGAAACGCCGTCGGTGCAGGCACGGCAAGCATATTTAGAACGACGCGTGACGAGGACGCGAAATTGCGCCGGAATGACATCCAGCCGCTCGGAGACGTCTTCACCAATGCAGTGCAGGCCTCCGCCGCAAGCACAGATCAGGCTTTCTGGTTCGATGATCTCCTCGACGCGAGGAAGATGAGCAGGAAGGGAGCCGCGATTGGTGGCACGGGGTTTAGGCTGCGGCTTCTCAGAGGGGCTATCGGCTTCATCTTCGGCATGGATGGCCGCGATGGCCGTTTCCAGGTCCTCCAATGCGAGATCGAATTGTTCAGGATCGGCCTTCTCGGATTTGCGGCCGAATGCTGCTTGCTTGAAAGCGGCGACCAGCTTCTCCAGACGCTCGATCCGGTCATCCTTGCGAACTTCAGTATGCGCCGTCTCTGTCCCATTGATTTAGGGCATTTTGGGTGAGTGAGGTTTCTGCCAGAAGGGTTTTCAGCAATA
>NZ_JABXGB010000060.1:0-11362 GCF_022627935.1 Ochrobactrum sp. C6C9
CGATTGCCCGGGCAACTCCCAGTCCGTAGATGACGCCCACCGCGCCATCAAGCCAACCGGTATGATTCTGCGAGTCGGAATGCGAGCCGACGAGAAGCCGCCGCCGCGCAGAAGTGTTTTCGCCGACGATGTTGCCGATCCCGTCCATGCGTGACGAGAGGCCGGCTTCCTGCATACGCGCCACCAGCCAGCGGCGCGCCGCCATATCCTCCGGCGAAAAGGTGGGGCGATGGACACCTGTCTTGTAGGCTCCGAACGTACGGAGCCGGTGCAGGTCGGCGAGGAGGCGGTCCGGTTTGATGATGATGGCGGGCATGGCTCTATCGCTTGCCGAGATGAGGCCTCGGCACGTCCTTCGAAGTGAGGTTAACATATGGTCGGCAGCCGCTCAGGCGGCGTCCTGCTTCTTGCTGACGACCGCCGCCAGGAACGCTTTGGTTCGAGCCTCCTGCGGATCTTCTAATACCTGCTCGGGCGGGCCGGTCTCCACCACGCGTCCGTCCGCCATAAACACGATCTTGTCCGCCACCTCGCGGGCGAAGTTCAGCTCGTGTGTGACGATGACCATGGTCATACCTGTCGCCGCGACATCACGCATGACCGCTAACACTTCGCCGACGAGTTCGGCATCGAGAGCGGATGTCGGTTCGTCGAAGAGCATCAACCGTGGCTGCATCGCTAGCGCCCGGGCGATCGCGACCCGCTGCTGCTGCCCACCCGATAAGTTGTTGGGAAAGGCGTCGGCCCGGTCGCCGAGCCCGACGCGGGCAAGAAGGCCCATCGCCGTGTCCCGCGCGGCCTGCCGGTCCTGCCGCAGGACCCGCGTCGGCCCTTCCATGACGTTCTCCAGCGCCGTCATGTGCGGAAAGAGATTGAACCGCTGAAACACCATGCCAGTGATCCGGCGCTGGCGGGCGATCTCCTTGTCGGTCAGGCGGTGCACGACATCGTTCTCGACGCGGTATCCGGTCAGTTCGCCGTCGAGATAGAGCGCTCCCATCTCGATCGTCTCCAGCTGGTTGATGCAGCGCAAAAACGTGGTCTTGCCCGATCCGGAAGGGCCGACGATGCAAACGACCTCGCCCGGCATGATCTCGATGTTGATATCGTGAAGGACCTGGTGGTCGCCAAATTTCTTGCCGAGCCTGACGGCCGATACGAGGGGTTTCATCCGTGCCTCCCGCTGTTTGCGAAGCCGCGCGCGAAACGCTTTTCAATCCACATCTGCACGACGGAAAGAAGGGAAACGATCGCCAGATACCAGATGGTGGCGACAAACAGCATCTCCATGATCTTGGCGTTGCTGTAATAGATGTCCTGGGCCGTTCCGAGCAGTTCGCCGAACCCGATGATGCTGGCAAGCGCTGTCACCTTCAGCAGGCCGATGAACTCGTTGCCGAGCGGTGGCACGACCACGCGCATCGCCTGCGGTAGGATGATCCGGCGCAAAGTATCGGAGTAAGTCATGCCGATCGACTTGGCCGCCTCGTACTGGCCGATATCGACGGCCAGCATGCCGGAGCGGATGATCTCGGACGTGTAGGCGCCCTGATTGAGACTCAGAGCGATGAGCGTCGCGGCAAGCGGTGTCATCACGACTACCGTCTTGGCTTCCCACAGGCCGGGAATACCGATCGTCGGAAAAACAAGGGCGAGATTGTACCAAATGAGGAGCTGTAGGATCATGGGCGCGCCGCGGAACAGCCATGTGTAGAACATGGCGGCTGAGGACAGCACCATGTTCCGCGAGGAACGGGCAATGGCGGTCAGGATGCCGATGACGATGCCGATCGCCATGGCGATCACCGAGATGACGACGGTGGTGACCGCACCCCTCATGATGCGCTCGCTGAACATGTACTCCCCGACGACCGGCCAGTCGATGGTGCCGACCGCGAATGCGTAACCGATGTAGGCTCCCGCAGCCAGCAGGACGGCGGCGGTTGCAAGGCGCCCGAGGTGAAGCGGGCGCGCATGCTTGAGTTTCGAGATGTCAATGACGTCCATATTCGGCTTTCGCTGGTCGTTTGTCCGGTCTTCGAGAGGGAACGAGAGCGTCACGGCGCATCACCCGCATTGACGGTGGGCGCATCGAGCGCACTGGCGTCGAGGCCCCATTTTTTGACGATCTGGAGATATTCCCCGGACTTGAACAGGTCCTCGAGCGTCTTGAGGATCGTATCACGCAGTTCAGTGTCTTCCTTGTTGAAGCCGATGCCGATGCGCACGTTGGTGAACGGCTTGCCGACGACGCGGAAGGGGCCATCCGTACTCGCGAGCACGGTTGGGATCGCTTCGGTGCCCTGCACAGCGCCGACCGCGCGCCCCTGGTTGATATAGAGGAACTCGGATGCCATGTCGGTGTCGGTGATCACGTCGATGGCAGGAAGGCCGGCGGCAACACAGTTTTCTTCGCTCCATTTTTTGACCGAGTCTGGATATGTCGTGCCGCGATTGGTGGTAACGACCTTACCGCAGAAATCCTTCGGCTCCTGGATCTCAGTGTTCTTGTCGAGCGTGTAGAAAGTAGTGCCAGCGCTGAGGTAATCGACGAAGTCAAAGCTCTCGCGGCGTTTCGGCGTGTCGTACATCCCGCTTATGATGAGGTTGATGCGGCGCGATTGCAGGTTGGGTGTGAGGCCCTCGAAGCGGGAATGGACGAATTCGACTTCCAGCCCGAGCTTGGTCGCGATTGCGCGGATGAGGTCGACGTCGAAACCGACGAGTTCGTTCGTCTTGGGATCGATGAACTCCATCGGCGGGTGGTCGCGCTCGGTGCCAACAATCAGTTTGCCGGAGTCCTTGATGTCCTTCGGCACGGTTTGGGCGAAGACGCCGCCGGTAAATAGCGTGGCGGCGAGGGCTGCGGTAGCTAGAATTCCAATTTTACGCATTGTTCCCTCTTTATTTTGGTTTGACTGATACTGAAACGCTTCAGGCTAACGCACCGGGCGAACGATTTGCGGCACCGGCTGCTGCCAGAAAGGTAGTTTCTCCTCGCGCGGCTTCCATTCTCCGCTATTCACGAGACCTTGCACATGCGCCGCGATCTCCTCCATCGTGGCGAACCAGACGTCTCCCTTGGCATGCATGTATTCGATGAGGTCCACCATGGCCTGGGCACGAGCGGGCTTTCCCGACACGAACGGATGCCACACCGAGGACCAAAGGCCTCCGTTCGCCCAAGCAGCATCAAATTCCGACCGGAATACCTGCATGGCCTGCTGTGGCGATTGGATCGGCAGCATGTGATTGAAATCGCGCATGTTTACATATTGCGGCCAGTCATCCAGCGCGTGGTCCGAAGGCAATTCCAGGAGTGCCCCCTTGTCACTGCGTATCAGGTAGGGCACGTCGTCGCCGGATAGCGAGGCGTCATAGGCAAAGCCCTCGTCAATCAGGAGGTCGAGCGTGGCGGGCGAGAAGGCACCGGAGGGGCAGCGGTAACCGACCGGCCGTTTGCCGGTGATCCGTTCGATAGCCTGGATGCCGGCTTTCAACACTGTCGCCTCGTCGCCTGCGTCGAGGGCGTTGACCCGCTCGTGCAGCCAGCCATGATGGCCGATTTCATGTCCGGCTGCAGCCAACTGCTCCACGGCTTGCGGGTAAGTTTCGACGCACCATCCGGGAACGTACACCGTCTGCTTGATACCGTAGTGTTCCCAGATCCGGATAAGCCTCGGCACCGCGATTCTCGGGCCATACCGCAAGGCCGAGGAGAGAGTGATGCGGCGCATCGAATCTTCGGGGTAGTAAAGGTGCAGCAGGCTTTCCGCGTCGAGGTCAAACGCGAAGCAAACAGCGCAGCGTGCGCCGTTTGGCCATTGCGGTGGGTTGTCGATGAGTTTGAGCAAAAGGCATTCTCCATTCTGCGACCGCGCGCGACCGGCGGCTCTGGTGATGGGAAGACCGGCTGCCTTCATTATTTTGTCGATAGGTTGCGCTTCCCACTTGAACCGCGCTCAATATATTGACATGTTCTATGACTACAAACTTAGTGTCAACTCTAAAAATAGAGGCTAGCTCAATTTTGACGATATTGCTTATTCCCATGACCGTGAGGAAGGACAAGACATGACCGGAGGACTGAGGATCAAGCATCGCAAGAAGCGGGTGGAGCAGGTGCTTGACGCCGCCGATGCCTTGTTTCGCGAGCAAGGTTATGAGATCACGAAGATCGAGGAAATCGCCGAGCTGGCTTCCGTCGCACCCGCATCGGTCTACAATTACTTCAAGAACAAGCCGAACCTCCTAATGGAGATTGCGGTTCGCCACGTGCAGGCAGCCCTGCCCGAGCGGCGCAAGTACCTGGAAACCCTCCCTGACGATCCGGTAGAAGGCATCCTGGCCTTCGAGCGCCTCCTGGCGGATCAGGCCGTGCGCCACCTTACCCGCGAATGTTGGAGGGTGGTCATGTCGGCGCAGTTCCTGGACACCGGCGGCATAGCGCATCGGACCGGAAAGCGCCTCGACCTGCTGCTGCGGCGCCAGTACATGCGCATGCTCGCGGTCTACCAACAAAACGGGCGGATCAAGCCCGACGTCGATCTCTCCGTGCTCTGCGATCTGCTTCTCGGTATCGGCAGCGCTGCGCTCGCCCGGCTCGTCACTTCGAGCACGATGAAACCTGAAGCGATGCGCGAATGGGGGATCCCGCACTTGGAAATGGTACTGCGCGGGGTTATCGAAGAATCCACGTAACAAAATTGGAGTCAACTCCAAATTTATACTTGCACAGTCTTCTCGTATCCCCTATGCATAGATGGCGGCCCACGCGGCATACTCTTTGTGCCAGGCCAATCTAAAATTTTCTGAACCGCCTTGACGCGCAGCGGCCATTCTCTTGCGAGAACGGTGACGGCCTGTTGCGCCTCGAGAGCGGACACGGGAGCGCACATGACCAGAAGCAATTTTTCTTTCGCCCAAAACCATGCCCTGGACTGGCTCGATGAAAATCGTGCGCTCATCTCCATCTGGCATCAGACGATTTGGTCGTTTCACGAGCCTTCTTGGCGCGAATACCGCTCGTCCCAGTGGTATGTCGATCGGCTCCGGGAAGAAGGCTTCGAGGTCGAGCAGGGGTCTGCCGGTATGCCGACCGCCTTTTGCGCGACCTGGTCGAATGGTGACGGACCCGTTATCGGCGGCTACGCCGAATACGATGCCGTGCCCGGCCAATCCCAGATCGCTGAGCCGCGCCGCGCGCCGAGGCCCGGAACGACCAAACATGCCGCTGGCCACACTGATCCCCATTCCGCGCTCGGCATGGGGGCTTTCGCTGGCTTTCTAGCGGCCAAGAAGGCCATGGAAGCGCATGGCATCACTGGTACTCTGCGGTTCTTCGGCGAGCCGGCTGAAAAGATGTGCGGTTCCAAGCCGGTCCATGCAGCCCACGGCTACTACGACGGGCTGGATGCCGCGATCAGCTTTCATCCGCATTCCTTCAACGCGCTCACCAATGGCTGCTTCTGGGACACGACCAGCGCGCCCTATTGGAGCCGAATTTATACGTTCGAATGCGATACCCCGGAGACCTGGCTCGACCAAAGTCGAGGCGGCGCCGTAGCGCATGCACACGCGACCGCGCGCGCACCGGGTGCCATCGACGCCGTGTGCCTCATGTACACCAATTCAAAGATGATGAAGGAATCCTTGCTGCCCCACACCGGCGCCTGGACCCTCAATGAATTCATTCCCGTCGCCGGGCAGGCAACGGCCGACAACCTGGCGCCCGCCTATTCGCAGATACAGTATTCCATGCGGGCTCCGAAACTGGAAATGTGCGAGACCGTCTTCTCTGTACTCGACCGCAATGCCGAGCATATCGCGGCGATGACCCATTGCACCTGGCGCGCGGACTGGATCACAAAGACCCGCGCTGGCCTACCAAACCACACCCTTGCTGAACTCACCTTCCGAAATTTCGAAAAGCTCGGCGCGCCGGTATGGAGCGAAGCGGCCAAGCAATTCGCCCGCGAGGGACAACGCAATCACGGCATCGAGCCGATGGACGAGCCCTTCATCGACAACATGATGCGGCTGACCCCGCCACAGGAGGGTGAAGACGCCTTTCGTCAGCAATTGCCGGCCTGGCAGCTCAATTACGCCGCGGACGATTATGTCGAATACACCTGGCACGCGCCGACGGTCCGTCTTTATGTCGCCCGTCCAACGCTTAAGCCGGATCCGGCCGGCAAGCGTTATGGCGAGTGGCTTCGGCACGCCATGAACGGCGACCCAGCCTGTATCGATCCGATGTGGAGCAAGGCGGCTGACGTCATTTCCACGACGATCCTCGACATGATGACGGATCGCGCGGCCCTCCAACGCGCCCAGCAGGAGTTCTGTGAGAGAACCGGCGGAGGGGTTGGCGGATCGCGATGGGTGCCGCCACAGCTTCCTTCCGATTTCCAGGCGCCAGTAGACCATCGCTGGCCGGAATGGATTGTCACGCCCCGCGGTGACGAATGGTCCGTGCTCTAAGGCGGATCGTCTGTGAACTCAACACCCTACAAGGAGAACACGATGCCAGTACCTTCGCATGACGAGGTTGTCGCCTTCGTTGCGGCCAACCGCTTCCCCTTTCCGGGCCAGACGACATGGCCCGCCAATTACACCACTTTGACCAACGCTCCGGAAAAAAAACGTGCGGTGCGCGGTCCCTCGGGCGAATACTACCCCGACATCGTCGTGATCGACTCCGACGGCAATACGCGCGAGATCGGCGACGTCGAGGAGGTTCTTGATCCGGCAAAGGTACCACTCTGGAGGGCGGCTTCCGAAGCCGGCGATCCGCTGCCGGAATACGAAACGCGCATCTTCTTTCTGTATGTTCCCGAAGGTCAGGAAGAGGCGGCCAAGAGCCTCCTGGACACCAACAAGATTTCCTATGCGGGCGTGCGCGGCTACCGGTCCGATGAAAGTGGAAGGATCAGCATCGTACCCTTCGTGACGCGCGGCAATCCTTACGATCACCAGTAAGCCCTTCCCCCGCGCCCTTTGTCAAGGGCGCGTTTTACGGGTCAACGGACTGCCTCTGCTTGGCCGCTGACCCATTTTTTTGTCTGGAGCCCTTTATGACCAGCCCCTCACTGTTGTCTATCAGCCCACAAGCCGTGGCGGCGCCAGCGAGCGGCATCGCCGCGATTATGAAGCATGGTTTTGGACGATCCGACATCATCCCGCTTTGGGTTGGCGAGGGCGACCTACCGACACCCCCCGTGATCTATCGCGCGGCGGCGACCGCGCTTGAGCAGGGCGAAACATTCTACATGCCGCAGCCGGGTATCCCCGAGCTTCGCCGCGCGCTCGCCCAATATCATGATCGCGTTTATGGCAGTCTTTTCGGTAAACAGTTCGAACCCGAGCGTTTCTTTGTCACGGGGTCCGGAATGCAGGCGATCCAGTTGGCGGTTCGGTTGACTGCGGGGGTCGGTGAAGAAATCCTGGTGCCGACCCCCGCCTGGCCGAACTTCGCCGCGGCTGTCGGGGTAGCTGGCGCCCACGTCCGGGAGGTCCCCATGCGGTTCGACCGGGCCGGCTGGATTCTGGATCTTGCCCTCCTCGAGGGCTCGATCTCAGCGAAGACCCGCGCGATCTTCCTGAATTCCCCTTCGAACCCGACCGGCTGGATCGCGGATCACCTCCTTCTTCAGGCGATCCTGGACCTCTCCCGGAGGCATGGCCTCTGGATCATCGCCGATGAGGTTTATGGTCGGTTTACCTATTCCGATGCCTTGACTGCACCGTCGCTACACTCGCTGATAACCGAAGAGGATCGCGTCCTTTTTGTGAACACCTTCTCGAAAAACTGGGCGATGACCGGCTGGAGGATCGGTTGGATTGAGGCCCCGACGTCCGTCGGCCCCGCCATCGAAAATCTGATCCAGTATTCGACTTCTGGCGTCGCGGTATTTATGCAGCGCGCCGCTTGCGCCGCGCTGTACGATGGCGAGGCGTTTGTGGCCGCGCAGATGGAGCGGTGTCGCAAAGGGCTTGAGGGGGTCTCCTCCATCTTAGCAACCTCTTCCCGCATTCACTTTGCGCCTGCCGGAGCCTTTTACCTGTTTTTCGGCATCGACGGGATCGCCGACTCCACGACATTTGCCGGAAGGCTGCTGCAGAAAACCGGAGTTGGCCTCGCGCCAGGGCGAGCATTCGGCATGGCGGGCGAAGGCTACTTTCGGCTTTGTTTTGCCGGGGAAACGAAGGAACTCACGACCGCGGCTGAGCGGCTGCTTAAATTCCTCGATCACGACACCTGAACGACAAGGAGCGCGCACTAATGCAAATGCACATCGCCGAATGGAAGTATCGGGTCGAACTGGCGGCGTGTTACCGTTTGATAGCCCATTACCGGATGGCAGATCTCATCTATACACACGCCACACTTCGACTGCCCGATTACGGCAGTCGCTTCCTGATCAATCCTTACGGGTTGCTTTGGGAGGAAATTAGCGCTTCCTCTCTGGTCACGATTGATCTCGACGGAAACAAAATCGGAGACAATCCCTATCGGGTGAACCGAGCCGGCTTTGTAATTCACAGCGCCATCCACGGTGCGCGGCATGATGCACTCTGTGTTATTCACACGCACACAAGAGCGGGTATTGCCGTTTCCAGCCTGCAGGAAGGCCTTCTCCCGCTGAACCAGATCGCTCTAGGACTGGAGCCACATGTCGCCTATCACGACTACGAGGGCATAGCGCTTGATATCGGGGAGCGCGACCGAATTGTTGCCGACCTTGGAGACAAGCGAGCGTTAATCCTTCGAAACCATGGACTGCTAACGGTCGGACGCAGTGTCGCAGAGGCGTTCAACTTAATGTATTATCTTAATCTCGCTTGCGAAATCCAGGTTTCGACGCTTTCGATGAACCGCAAAATCAACCTGCCTGAAACTTCGGTCAGGTCCAGGGTGGCTGAGCAGGCAGACATCGTTTCATTCGACGAAGGCGATCTCGTTCTGGAGTGGGATGCTCACCTGCGGCTTCTCGACCGGATCGACAGGTCCTACCGGCGATAGGCGATGCAAAACCAGGCCCTGAAGGGCGCCGCCCTCGTGATCGTCGCCATGACTCTCTACATACAGAATGATGTCGCCACCAAACTGCTGACTGAGCGGTTCGATACCCTTCAGGTCATGATGGTTCGAGGCGTGATCGGCGCCGCTTCGCTTCTCTTTCTCTTAAGGCTGAGTGGTACTACTTACAGCTGGAGGCACGCGCTAATGCCGGCAGTGATAATCAGGTCCGCTTGCGACGGACTTGCAAGTCTCGCCTTCGTCTTTGCCCTGGCTGAAATGCCGCTGGCGACACTAACCGCCATCATGATGCTCGCGCCCGTTCTTTCTGCTGCTATCGGCGCCCTGATCTTTGGTGAACGGCTGACGAGAAGACTTACAATAAGTGTGGTGCTTGGCTTCATTGGCGTAATGATTTTCGCGCGGCCGATCTCCACCGGGGTGAACTTGCCCCTGTTTCTTGCATGCTCTGCTACTCTTCTTCTTAGCGCTCGTGATCTGTTCACACGACAAACGTCGGCGGATATTTCATCCGGGCTCGTCGCCCTCTTAACGACGCTCTCGGTACCAGTGCTTGTTGCACCGATCATTGCCACTCGAGGCTATCTGCCGATGCACCCTCAAGATTTCATGCTTCTTGCGTACGCAGGGGTTTTCGCTGCTGCAGGTACCTGGATTTTTGTACAAGCAACGCGCATCGCCACGCTCGCTGAGATCGCTCCGTTTCGTTACTCTGCCCTACCTTTGTCACTAGTGGCCGGCTTCATCGTTTGGGGAGACCTCCCCGATGTAGCAATGCTGGTGGGGTCACTGTTGATTACCGTTGCTGGCATTCTCGCGCTCGCCAGTCGTTCCGCACCAAGTCATCAAGGATGAGCACCGAAGGTTGTTGCCCGCAGCAACGTAAATGCCTAGGTTATTCGCTCTTTTCTATGGGTCATACAGCCTGTAGCCAACTGTACCCTTGTCTTTAGGGGACCGCTACGTGCTCGGTCACTAGTCTCCCCAATGCCCGAGAAAACGGCATCCAAGTTCTTAGCGATTGATTAAACAGTCTGAACCGCCCCGGGTTTGCCGGAGGCTCCAACTTCCAAATAGGATGGAGCCATGACGAGCAAAACGACGAACAAGTTTTCCCCTGAGGTGCGCGAGCGTGCCGTGCGGATGGTGTTGGATCACGAAGCTGATCATTCCTCCCGCTGGACTGCCTGCCAGTCGATCTCCGCCAAGATCGGCTGTTCGGCGCACACTCTACTGGATTGGGTAAAGAGGGCCGAGATCGATGCCGGCAGGAGGGCCGGCTTGCCGACGGACACGGCCGAGAAGATAAAGGCTCTTGAGCGGGAGAACCGCGAGCTCCGGCAGGCCAATGAGATCCTGCGCAAGGCGAGCGCTTATTTTGCCCAGGCGGAGCTCGACCGCCCATTCAAACGATGATCGCGTTCATTGACGATCACCGCGAGGCGCATGGGGTCGAGCCGATCTGCAAGGTGCTGCCGATCGCCCCATCGACGTACCACGATCATGTCGCCAAGCGCACTGATCCCGCGAAGCTGTCGGCGCGGGCGAAGCGGGACCTGGAGCTCAAACCGGCGATCGAACGCGTCTTCGCCGAGAACTTCGAGGTCTACGGCGCGAGGAAGGTCTGGCGGCAGATGGTGCGGGAGGGCTTCAATGTCGCGCGCTGCACGGTCGAGCGGCTGATGGCCGATCTCGGCCTTCACGGTGTTGTTCGTGGCAAGCCGATCCGCACGACGGTGCAGGACAAGGCCGCGCCGTGCCCGCTTGACCATGTGAATCGGGTCTTCCACGCGCCGGCTCCGAACAAGCTCTGGCTCTCGGATTTCACCTACGTCAGCACCTGGTCGGGCTTCGTCTACGTGGCCTTCGTCATCGACGCCTATGCGCGCCGTATCGTCGGCTGGCGGGTGAGCAGGACCGCCCACGCGAGCTTTGTGCTCGACGCTCTCGAACAGGCCCTGCACGAACGCCGGCCCGTTCATCGCGGCGGTCTGGTTCATCATTCCGACCGCGGATCGCAATATGTCAGCATCCGCTACACCGAGCGCCTCGCCGAAGCCGGCATCGAACCGTCTGTGGGCAGTGTCGGCGACAGCTACGACAACGCGCTGGCCGAGACGATCAACGGCCTCTACAAGGCCGAGGTCATCCATCGGCGCGGACCATGGCGAAGCTTCGAGGCCGTCGAGTTCGCCACGCTGACCTGGGTCGACTGGTTCAACAATCGCCGGCTGCTGGAGCCGGGGGTGCGGACGAAAACTTGGACTATCAGGGAGGTAGTTCATGTATTCCTACGAAGACCGGATGCGAGCCGTTACG
>NZ_JABXGB010000061.1:0-10697 GCF_022627935.1 Ochrobactrum sp. C6C9
GCTCACAATAGGTGGATTCCAGAATATGTCGTTCTGGGTTTCGGTGCGCATTTCGTAGCGTTTCAACCTTTTGTCAAAAAATCTCCGAACGCTTTTCGGGGCAAAGCCGCGAAGCAGCAGGTCGAAAATCGCTGGATAGCGTTTGCATAGATATTGGCGTGTGCCGTCCGGCCAAAAGGCCCGGGGTGAAAGCAATCCGCAATCAGGATGTGTCTGCATGAAGTCAATGGCGTTGCGCAAGGCGAGATGATCCATCTGAATGTCGGGATTGAGGATGAGATGAAACTCACCCATATCCGACAAAGCCAGATTATGCCCCCGGCCGAAGCCGATATTGCCTTGTCCATGCATAACACGAGTTTTCCAGTTTGGAAGTTGCTCCTCAATAATTGCCGAGATTGTGTCTTCGCTCGAGTTGTCGATAACTGTTATTGCCACGGAAGTCGGGTCGAATGGAGCCAGTGCATCTGAAAGCGCTGCGAGTGTGGCGCGAAACTCATTTGTGTCTGGATTGAATGTCACGATCGAAATCGTGAGCATCGGGATTGTATCACAATTTCGCCAGACAGTGGCTTCCATCAAGGTGTTACTTTCGACCCATTCGGTTGATGACGCCATGCCAAAGGCCCAGGGTCATCATTTTCGCGTGGCGCATCCCTTGCGGGACAAAAAAGGTGAAAAAGAGATACTGGCGGACCAGTCGCCACAAAAGCACAATTTTCCACGAAAAGGATAGCCATGGACGGCGGCAAAGCCAAATGGCGTTACGGAAATGATAGTAGTGTCTAAGGGGGCTATGAACAGGGATACGTCGACCGCGGAATTTTATCCACTGATCTCCAAGTGTGTGTTCCATTTTGGCATTGAAGGCGCCGAAGCAGTAGTAGCCTTTTTCGCGTGCGCGCAGACCCCATTCGATATCGACATAATCGATGAACATCTCCTCGTTCATAAGGCCAACGGCGTCGAAGCTTTGTATCGGCGTAAGGCAGCCAGAAGCTATGAGAAAGTCGGTTTCTACGAACGCATCGAGAGGTTGACGCTCGCGGCGCTTCAGCTTCAGTCCGTCCAGATAGACGAAGGCTGCGGCTTCTCCTTGTCGGGTATCGGTATAGGAGGGTCCGACGCCGGCGACATGAATGCCTTTCGAGGCGAGCGTTTTCGCTACTTTCAGGAGTTCAGCTACCATGTTGGGGGCAGGGATACTGTCCTGATCGAGGAGCAGCACGTAGTCTGAGCCGATGGCTTTGGCGCGTTGGATGCCAACATTTTGCGCCTTAGCAATTCCGTGATTTTCGTCGAATGGGATCAGTTCAATATCGGGGTGCGCTTTCAAGGTGAGTGAAAGATCGCAGCGCGAGCCGTTGTCCACAACAATGAGGTGCGTTAGCTGAGGAGTGGCAGCATTGATTAACTTCTCTAATGGTTCGATGTCGGGATTGAATGTGACAATGATCCCGGTCACTTTAGGCGTAGTATTATCGGTTTTTTGACAATCGATGATCATGAATGCTTTTCGTTCGTCGCTCGCTATTCAAGGCAATATAATGGTTCGGTATTCCAAAAAAAACTTGCCTACAAGCTTCTTTACGTATTCCGTCGCCAAATCATGGTCAAAGTGCTAGTGCAGTAGCCAGCATTCTAATGTTGTTAAGGGAAGTTTCATGAAGGGCATTATCCTGGCTGGCGGAAGTGGCACAAGGCTATATCCTCTCACAATAGCTGTTTCCAAACAAATCCTTCCGATTTACGACAAGCCTATGATCTATTACCCGCTGAGCGTTCTCATGCTCGCGGGTATTCAAGATATCCTGGTCATCTCAACGCCACAGGATCTGCCGCTGTTCCAGAAGCTTCTCGGCGATGGCAGCGAGTTCGGCGTGAATTTTTCCTATGCCGAGCAGGCGCATCCAAATGGTCTCGCCGAAGCCTTCATCATCGGGCGCGAATTTATCGGCAATGACAGTGTCGCGATGATTCTCGGCGATAACATTTATTTTGGCGACGGTCTGTCGAACCTCTCCCAGCTCTCTTCCCAGCCGATGAAGGGCGGTACAGTTTTTGCTTATCGCGTGGATGACCCGCAGCGCTACGGTGTGGTGGAATTCGATAACAAGACAGGTCAGGCAATCTCGATTGAAGAGAAGCCAGAAAAGCCGAAGTCTCATTGGGCTGTTACGGGTCTATATTTTTATGACAATCAGGTCGTGGATATTGCACGTTCGATCAAACCGTCCGCACGTGGTGAACTTGAAATCACCACTGTAAACAATGTGTATCTTGAACGGGGTGAGCTGACCGTTCAGCGATTTGGTCGTGGATATGCCTGGCTGGATACCGGTACTCACGATAGCCTTCACGAAGCGTCATCTT
The DNA here is from genome assembly GCF_022627935.1 of Ochrobactrum sp. C6C9. Taxonomy (NCBI): domain Bacteria; kingdom Pseudomonadati; phylum Pseudomonadota; class Alphaproteobacteria; order Hyphomicrobiales; family Brucellaceae; genus Ochrobactrum; species Ochrobactrum sp. C6C9. Next base: position 2,374 of record NZ_JABXGB010000061.1, read on the forward strand.
TTGTACAGACGATTGAAAAGCGTCAGGGCATTAAGATTGCATGCCCGGAAGAAATCGGTCTCGATAAGGGCTGGATTTCGGGCGATGCCGTTTTGGAACGCGCTGGCAAATTGGGTAAAACCGAATATGCGGCCTATTTGCGCCGCCGTGTAAACGAACTGGGAAATCAATAATGGAAGTCCGCTCGCTTGGTCTCGATGGAGTGTTCGAAATCATCCCGCGTAAATTCGGCGATGATCGCGGCTTCTTTTCGGAAACCTATAATGCCAGATCATTTGCTGATTCTGGTATCGACCTGACCTTCGTGCAGGATAATCACTCGTTTTCGGCGGCGAAGGGCGTTGTTCGCGGTCTGCACTACCAATTGCCAACGCGCGCGCAGGACAAGCTTGTCCGCGTGATTCGCGGCGCCATTCTTGATGTCGCTGTCGATATTCGCAAAAGCTCGCCGACATTCGGGAAGTGGGTTGCGCTGGAAGTTTCCGCCGAAAAGTGGAACCAGATTCTGGTGCCCAAGGGCTTTGCCCATGGTTTCATGACGCTCGTGGAGAACACGGAGGTCATCTACAAGGTCACGGATTATTATTCTCCGGAGCATGATCGCTCGATCCGTTTTGACGATCCGGCTATCGGCATTGAGTGGCCACTTCCTTCTTCGGACGTCCAGCTTTCCGACAAGGATCAGAAAGCGCCGCTTTTCGCCGACGCAGAAGTTTTTGCTTGAGGAATGATATGAATATTCTCGTCACTGGTGGTGCAGGCTTCATTGGTTCGGCTGTGTGCCGTCATCTCGCCGCCGATCCGAAGGTCAATGTTCTCAATCTCGACAAACTGACCTATGCGGGCAATCTCGCATCGCTGCGTCAGATCGAAAACCACCCGAATTACAGTTTCCTCCAAGCCGATATTTGCGACGATAACCTGATTCTGGACACGCTGCGGTCGAATGATGTCGATATCGTCATGCATCTGGCCGCCGAAAGCCATGTTGACCGTTCCATCGACGGTCCGGCGGCTTTCATCGAAACCAATATTATTGGCACGTTCCGTCTGCTTAATGCGGCTCTCGCTTACTGGCGTGAACTGCCGGAACCGCGCAAGTCGAACTTCCGCTTCCACCATATCTCGACCGATGAAGTGTTTGGCGATCTGCCGTTCGACAGCGGTATTTTCACGGAAGAAACCCCCTATAAGCCGTCGTCGCCTTATTCGGCTTCGAAGGCTGCGTCGGATCATCTGGTGCGCGCATGGCACGAGACCTATGGTTTGCCAGTGGTTCTCTCGAATTGCTCGAACAATTATGGTCCGTTCCATTTCCCGGAAAAGCTCATTCCGCTGGTGATTCTCAACGCGCTCGATGAAAAGCCGCTGCCGGTTTACGGGGCAGGGGCGAATGTGCGCGATTGGCTTTATGTCGAGGACCATGCCCGCGCGCTGGCCTTGGTCGCGACGACGGGCAAAATTGGCGAAAGCTACAATATCGGCGGACGTTCAGAGCGCACCAATCTCAATGTCGTGGAAACGATATGCGCCATTCTCGACAAGAAGCGCCCACGTGCCAATGGCAAGAAATATGGCGACCTGATCACCTTCGTGACGGATCGTCCCGGGCATGACCGCCGTTACGCCATCGACGCCTCGAAGATCGAGCGGGACCTCGGATGGACGCCGCAGGAAACTTTCGAAACCGGCCTTGAGAAGACCATTCAGTGGTATCTCGACAATGGCTGGTGGTGGGAGCCGATCCGCAGCGGCACTTATGCCGGTGAGCGTCTGGGCGGTGGTGCGGCCAAAGCAGGTGCCGTATGAAGATGGTCGTCACCGGGCGGGAAGGGCAGGTCGTTCAGAGCCTTCTGGAAAAGGCTGCTCAGCGCCCGGATCTCGAAGTGATTGCGTTGGGAAGACCGGAACTCAATCTGGCCGACCCCGCAACCATCCGCAAGGCGATTGTCGATGCCAAGCCCGATGTCGTCGTGTCGGCTGCGGCCTATACCGCCGTCGATCAGGCTGAGGATGAGCCGGAAATCGCCTTGGCGGTGAATGCGGCTGGCGCTGCTGTCGTTGCCGAGTCGGCGAAAGCGTGCAGCGCTCCGGTTATTCATTTGTCGACGGATTATGTTTTCGCGGGCAATAGCGACAGGCCCTATGTCGAGACCGATCCGACTGGTCCCCGCAGTGTCTATGGCAGTTCCAAGCTTGAAGGCGAAAGGCTTGTTGCCGCGGCGCATCCACAGCATATCATTTTGCGCACGGCCTGGGTCTACAGCCCGTTCGGCAAGAACTTCGTCAAGACGATGCTGCGCCTTGCAGAAACCCGCGATGGCCTGTCGGTCGTGTCCGACCAGTGGGGCAACCCGACGTCCGCGCTTGATATTGCCGAAGCGATTATCCGCGTGGCGGATCATCTGGCGGCAAAGCCGGATTTCGCCGATTACGGCGTCTACCATCTTGCAGGCACGGGCGATGTCAACTGGAGCGGTTTTGCGCGCGGGATTTTCGTTGAAAGCGCAAAACATGGCGGCCCGACTGCCGAAGTGACGGATATTGCTACTGCAGACTATCCGACAAAAGCTATGCGTCCGGCCAACTCACGCCTGTCGACAGCAAAATTCCAAAAGGTGTTCGACTGGTCTGCGCCTCACTGGCAAACGTCACTACGGGATGTGGTGGCAAGGCTGATGTAACGTTTAGTGAGAGCATCTCCGACGCGGCATCGCTAAACAAGCGCTGCGGTTGTTTTTTCATATCGAGCGAATACAATTTGCGCTTGAGCTGAGGTAATCCTCTCCGTTTTAATGGTTTAAAGTGCTAACCGCCGCCTGTGCTTCGGGCTCTTTCGTCTGCAAATGGGTGTCGTCTGAAGCCGCCTTATCTGACGAACTGGTAGCCATACAACAATTCGGCAGCCGGTATCCTTCAGACGCCAGATGAACTTAGCGGAGCAGGCGCGCCTCTCGTAGCAACCACATCTTGTCTAGCCCTACAGTTGCATTCTTCGTGATGCCGGACTGCAACGAGCAATTGTCTGTGCTCCGGTGATCGAAAATCACTCGTTTCGCCACGGCCTGACGAATTTGCAACTGTAGGGCTAGGGACAATAGCTGCGGCTGCGAAGCTCTGATTCTCAGAACTATTATTTATTTTTTTCAGGTGCTTTCGCCTAAGTTGTAGCTCTGGTAAAGCGATTACGTGTCTATCGGTAAGGGTAGCTATCGATGAAGCAACTAAAACACAGGCCAGGCATGGCAGAAATTCCACTGATCGAAACATTTTGCGAAACGCCTAATTTAAAACTAATGAGTGCTCCACAAAAGTCGACTGTCACACCGATTTTGCCGCAACTGATGCCATTGCAGGTTATACCTGATTGGCGGGGTAAGCTTTGTGTCCTTGAAAAAGGCACCGGTTTGCCCTTTGAGGTTCGGCGGGTCTATTTTTTGTATGACGTACCATCCGGTTCGGAGCGCGGTGGGCATGCCCATCACGAACTGCAGCAGTATCTAATTGCAATTTCTGGCAGCTTTACGGTTGACCTTGTTACCAGTGAAGGACGCGCCTCATATCGAATGGAGCGACCTGATGAGGCCTTACACATCGGCCCTTATACCTGGCGGGAAATCCATAGCTTCTCTTCGAATGCGGTTTGTCTTGTACTTGCTTCACATGAGTATTCTGAAAAAGACTATATCCGAAGCCGCGCTGATTTTGAAAATTTGATGGGTATCCAAAAATGAATGTGCCATTCGTTGATTTTAAGGCAGCCTTATTGACTATGCGAGAAGATATGTCGGCGGCCTGTAATAGTGTAGTCGCGGGCGGCAATCTCATTCTTGGCACCGAATTATCTACTTTCGAAAAGGAATTCGCCGACTATTGTGGTGCGGCCCATTGTGTCGGCGTGGCGAATGGACTGGAAGCTATCAGCTTTTCATTGCGTGCGCTCGGCATTGGCCCTGGTGACGAGGTGATCGTGCCGTCGCAAACCTTTGTCGCTACATGGCTCGCAGTCTCACATGTTGGGGCGACGCCAATTGAGGTCGATGTCGAAGCCGATACCGTTCTTATCGATTGCGACAAGATCGAAGCGGCGATTACGTCAAGAACTCGAGCGATCGTTCCCGTGCATCTGTTTGGTCAGGCTGCCGATATGGGAAAAATCATGGAGATCGCTGCGCGACATAGCCTGTATGTCGTAGAAGACGCGGCGCAGGCGCACGGCGCTCGTTATAGGGGTGCACGCGTTGGGACATTCGGTGATCTCGCTGCATTCAGCTTTTACCCGACAAAAAACCTCGGTGCAGCTGGTGATGGAGGGGCTGTCGTCACCCAGAACGCTGACCTGGCTGCAAAGCTAAAGCGCTTGCGCAACTATGGAAGTGAGAAGAAATACTACCATCAGGAGGTAGGTTTCAACTCTCGACTTGATGAACTGCAGGCGGCTTACCTGCGGATCAAGCTGCGCCGCCTTGATGACGAAAACATGCGCCGTCTGAAAGCGGCTCACTATTATATTGATCGTTTAAAGGATGTCGCTGCGGTGACGCTTTTGAAGGTCGAGCCCGAGCGTGAACATGTCTATCATCTATTTGTAGTCCTAGTGCATGATCGAGATAAGGTCGTCGAAAAAATGCGGGCGGCAGGGATAGATGTCGCGGTCCACTATCCAATCGCCCCAGGCGATCAGCTCGCCTACGATTTAGACTGTGATCGCGCGACATGTGTAATGGGTCGGCAAGCCTCTGCAAATGGTCTGTCTTTGCCTATTTGGCCAGGAATCACTACTGCGCAGCAGGATCAAGTAATTCAGTCGCTACTCGAGGCGACCGGGTAATAGCTATGCAGCGTTTTTTTCTCCGAGTTGCTAAGAGCGTTGGACGGCGGTTTCTTCCTGTTCGAGGCCTCAGGACGCAGACTGCGACTTTAGTCCCAGATAAGGCGATTTGTGATGTGGTTTTTTTTTCACAATGCTTTGATGCCGCTTGGTATAGGCTAAAATATGCGGACGATGTCGGTCATATCGATGATGTCTGGAAGCATTACCTTCAGGTCGGATGGAAGCTGAAATTTGATCCCTGTGAGTTTTTCTGGGGAGCCTGGTACCTCGAGAGGTATCAGGATGTTGCCGCCGCTGGTATGAACCCACTTCAACACTTCGAGCAGCACGGAGCTTTTGAGCTTCGTGATCCATCGCCGTTGTTTGACGTCGACTGGTATTCACGAACATATAGAGTCGATCTGACCTCGATTAATCCACTGTCGCACTTCCTTCGAGAGGGGCGTCAGAAAGGGTATATGCCGCGTGAAGACCTTTATGTAAGATCGTTTCTTCGGGGCTCGACGTTTGGCGGACATGCCTCTATTGCTTTGAGCGATGTCGAGTGGAAGATGGCACATGCTGGCGAAGACGCTTTGCACCAGGCTAAGATTACCACGGGTAGAGCATATTGCGCTTCTCAAGGTGTGGATATAGCCGAGCAACCCACGCTGCTTGAAATAGCACAAGAGATGCATGACCAGGGGATCGTTCACGTCGTGCCGCCGTACAGTGTCGCCTTAGCTGACACATTTGTTATTCCCGGTAGCACCATGCTGGCCAAAGACACTTTCATAATAAGTGATGAGATCGCAGTCTCTTCCCATACCTCAAGCCCAAAGCTGTGGGATCGAATCTGGCGAAATGGAGATAACATCCTCCTCAAGTATCAGGTCGGACTCAATCCCAAGATAAAAACCGGGCTGCATCTGTTCAAGGAATATGAGCAAAATTATTTCCACTTTGTCGCGGAACTGTTGCCGAAGCTTATGTACTTCGAACAAATGGAACTCGATGTCTCCATCCCTCTTCTGGTCTCGGACGATCTCGATGAGCGACTTTACGAATTGATTGACCTGCTCAAGCATCCGGACCGCGCGCTTCTGAAAATGGAGAGAAATGTTCCATATTTGGTCGAGAGGCTGTTCTACGTTTCTGATCTCTCTCTCGTCAGCGATGTTTACGACAGAAAGCCTGTACCATCTGACACCTATCTGCCCTCAAGACTTCTCCACGCCATTGCCGGTTCGGTGCTGCCGAGCGGGAATCCGCAAGATGATGTACGTAGGAGGCGGAAGCTTTTCCTGACGCGGCAAGGACGACGTCGTAAAATCCTAAATGAAGCGGAAATTGTTGATATGCTCGTCAGGCAGGATTTCGAGGTCGTCGATCTTGCTGCATTGTCGATCAATTCGCAGGTAGAGTTGTTTTCGTCTGCTGATGTCATTGTTGGTGGCACGGGTGCTGCATTTACCAATCTTCTTTGGTGCAGACCAGGCACGAAAGCCGTAATCCTGTATCCCGATCACCCTTACAATAACACCACGTTTTGGGATAGAATCGGTATGGCGCGGCAGTTGGATATCAGATACATCGACGGCGAACGAGCGTATGCGGTGACAGGTATCCACTCAATGCATGACGATTTTACAATAGAGTTGAAGCAACTGAAGGATGCCCTATGATCCGTATCCGAAAAGCCGCCCGAGTAGAAGGTATGGGGCTGAGGTTGCGAAACGCCGTCACAGAAGATGCCGATTTCATATTTTCTTTACGAAGGAACGACAACCTCAACAAATATATATCTGCTGTCAGTGATGACGTGCAGCAGCAGGTTGATTTTCTACGGCGCTACGAGATCAAGGATAATGAAGCATTTTTCGTGATTGAAGACTTGGATGGGACGTCACTGGGCACTATCCGGATCTATGATCAGAGAGAAAGTAGTTTCTGCTGGGGAAGCTGGATTGTCTCCCCCGAAGCATCGTCGCGCACCGCAACGAAAAGTGCGCTTCTGCTGTACATATATGCTTTTGACAATCTGGGTTTCGCATCATCCCATTTCGACGTGCGACAGGGAAATGAACGAGTCTGGAAATTTCATGAAAGTTGGGGTGCGAAGCTGACGAGCGAGGATCATCTCGACAGGTATTACTCGTTATCGTGTGCTGATTGGCATAACGTACGAGAAAAATATAGATCCATGATCGAGAAAGGCGGACCCATTTCCGTCGAATATCTTTCGTAGAATTACCAGTGTTTCCTATGAGTTTGTGATGATATCCCTTGTAGTGACGACCTATAACCAAGCCCGGTATATCCGCGATGCGTTGAATAGTGTCATAATGCAGGGAATGACAGACCTCCAAGTGATCGTCGTTGATGATGGATCAAGTGATGAAACCCTCGAGATCGCACGGACGTTTGAATCGTCGGGATTTGAAATTCTATCGAAGCAAAACGGTGGCCCAAGCAGTGCACTGAATTACGGCATGTCACGTGTCAAAGGTGAATTTGTCGTCTTTCTGTCAGGTGATGATCGGCTTCTTCCCGACAGCATTGCGCAGCGAGTGGCCGTTTTGCGCAAGGGGCGCGCCGCGATCGTCAGCAGCTTACCGGAATGGATTGATGGAAATGGAGATCCTCTGCCGGATTCGGCCCATCCGCCGCTTTTTAGTCATTACGCTTTTGAAACCGCTACGGATATGTTTGCGCACATCTACAGGGGCGGTAACATAATCTGTGCGCCATCAGTCGCCATGACGCTGACGTGCTGGAATACGGTGGGACTTTTTAACGAAGATCTTTGGCAATTGCAGGATTATGAATACTGGCTTAGGGCTTGCGTGAAAGATCAGCTTTTTCATTGCATCGCAGAGCCTTGTGTCGCCTATCGGTGGCATGGGCGAAACCTTTCGCTTGCCGATTCTACAGCGAGTGAGAAGGAAATGGACTGTGTCTTACTGAGTGCACCCGACTGGCTTGATAGAGGTAGGCTCCTGGATTTGATCTGGGGAAAGGATAAGCGTGAGCTGGTCCGTGACATCGATCTTGAAGTCTTACGTTCGCTTCTACAGCTCAAACATAGTAAGAAGTCTGTCAAAGACGACGGAATCAGGAAACTGCGCAATATAGCCAAAGATGAGTGGTACAGAAATTCTATTCTTAATTCTCTCTTTTAGCAGTACATCTGCGTAATTTTTCAGTCGGTGGCGTTGTTCTGTTGAGGACTGAATTATCGGAGAAATGGAAATATAGAGCCGTCAGCCTTTTTCGAAATCGATCTCAAAAACGATGATGATACGGCGAGCTTGTTCCAGTGTGCAATACAATTCATAAATCACTTGAATATCCGCAAATTTAATTGGAGAAACTAAAGCGTGTCGCATTTATTCGGCCTCATACCCAGCAACCTTAAAGAAGTTCTGGCATTGATTGATGGAGAAGAGACTGATGATATCGCCAAGTGCTTTTGAGATGGCGTCGAAGCTGCGTGCTGCTCGCTTTCTCA
>NZ_JABXGB010000062.1:0-10587 GCF_022627935.1 Ochrobactrum sp. C6C9
CTCGACATCATCAGCCTGCGCGGCATTGTCCGGATCAGAAATATCGCGCACATGCAAAATGAGATCGGCTTCCACCACTTCTTCCAGCGTCGCGCGGAAGGCAGCCACGAGATGGTGCGGCAGGTTGGAAATAAATCCAACTGTATCAGACAGGATCACCGTCTCGCCATGCGGCAGGCGAATGCGCCGCAAAGTCGGATCGAGCGTGGCGAAGAGCATGTCTTCGGCCAGCACCTCGGCACCGGTCATACGGTTGAACAGCGTGGATTTTCCGGCATTGGTATAGCCCACAAGGGCGACAATCGGATGCGGAACCTTGCGCCGCTTCTGGCGGTGCAGTGTGCGGGTGCGCACCACCGTTTCCAGTTCGCGCTTGATCTTCAGAATCTTGTCCTGCAGCAAGCGACGGTCGGCTTCGATCTGCGTTTCACCCGGACCGCCGAGGAAGCCGCCACCGCCGCGCTGACGCTCCAGGTGGGTCCAGCTGCGAACCAGTCGGCCCTTCTGATAATTCAGATGCGCCAGTTCGACCTGCAGCGCGCCTTCCTTGGTGCGCGCACGTTCACCGAAAATCTCAAGAATCAGACCCGTGCGGTCGATGACCTTGACGTTCCATTCCTTCTCGAGATTGCGCTGCTGTACCGGTGTCAAAGCATGATCGACAATGACCAGCCCGATATCGTTTTCCTTGACCGTATCGGCAATGGCTTCGACCTTACCTGCACCAAGCAAGGTTGCGGGCCGTGGATTGGTGACAATCGCCACTTCTGCGTGAATGATTTCCAGATCGATGGCGCGCGCCAAACCGACCGCTTCCTCCAGACGTGCTTCGTTCGAGCGCTGGAACTGCGTGCGTGCGCCTTCTTCGCCCGAGCCGTTCGCACTATAGCGCTCCGGCAAAATGGGAACGACGACGGCAGCTCTGGTCGGTTCTTGTTCGGAAAGGCCGTAGCCTTTGTTCGCATCGTCTTTATGCGCGTCGAAGGATGACGCGTTTTTATCCTTGAATTTGGACAAATAAATTTTCTCCGGGGAGTGCAGAGACATTGCGCTCCATCATCAAGCACAAATAGGTCGCCGCTATGCGTGTTTCAAATGGAAGACGCCCCGGGCGTTAAAGCAAATATATCCGAGTCCCATGGCTGAGACCCGGAAATAATCGCCTAACAAAACATCCACGCGACGCGACATCGATGGACGAAGCCGCTACACCCGAATGGAATTCGGAAAGCGTCAGGCTTCCTCGCCTTCGAACATCTGAACCGGCTGGCTCGGCATGATCGTCGAAATTGCGTGCTTATAAACAAGTTGCGAATGACCATCGCGGCGCAGAAGCACACAGAAATTGTCGAACGACGTCACAATACCGGTCAGTTTTACGCCATTGATCAGAAAAATCGTCAGCGAGATCTTCTGTTTGCGTACGGAGTTCAGAAAAAGGTCTTGAAGATTTTGCGATCGTTCAGCCATTGTTTTTATTCCTTTAATCGATCAGCAGCCTGTTCGCGATACGTCAAAGCGGTGAACCCGCTCTATCTCTTTGTTTTCGTGCACTTCTCGACCAGCAAAACCGTTTGACACTTTTGCTGGAAATGCTCCAGACGAGCATGCGCATTTGCATAAATCAAGCACCGGAGCGCGAGGCGCCAGTACAGAACTGCAATTGCTGTGGAAAGACAACTGCTTCGCCCTCTAGCTTCGGTTAACAGGATGGGAATCTTTGCGCAACCGACATTTTTGTTGAACACGCGTCAAATATTGCTCACAAGCCTGTCGGCTGTCGGTCAGCCTGCCTTTGAAAGCTCAATGTTATCATTGTGTTCCAGCAGAGGCTTAACCTGATCCCTCATCCACATGTAAAAACTTCCGGGTTGCAATGAAACAACTTCCTTGTGTTTTTTATGAACATGGAAGCCGATGAAGTTGGGATGATTGAGCGGCTCCAGACCATAGGCAGGATCGTAGATACGGGTCGCATCCTTGCCCACCCAATAATAGAAATTCTCCTGCTGAGCGGCGTTTTTGAAAACTCCGTATTTGCGGGCAAGGCGTGAAATGCCGTCATTGCCGAAAACCGTGATACCGATAGATGCTGGCGTAACTTCCTTGCCGATTGCCCGGTAATAGAGCGGTCGCAGCGTTCCACGCCGTACTCCCAGCCATCGCGGTAGGGAATAAGTCGCGCCCATATAGGCTTCAAACTCGCCAATAATCGGATGGTCCGACGGGAAGTAAAGCGCCGATACACCGACGCGAAACCGGTTTTCGCGCGCAAGATACGGCTTCTGCGGATCTGGGTGGAATTGCTTTACGAGAAAAACATCCGTGTCGAGCCATACGCCCTGCTGGTGTTTCATCAGCATGATGCGGAAAATATCGCTGAACTGCACAATGGTTCGCGATGAACGAAAATTCGGATAGTCGCAATCCAGCCGTGTGAATGCACTTTCCGGCAGAACCGCATTGGCATCATGCAATTCCACGCCAGACGGCACATTTTCAATTGGCGCGTAAGCAAATAACTTCACACGCTGGCCCGTCATCACCATCGATGCGAGACAAATCCGATCGACCTCGCGCAAGCGAGGTCCGTACCAGAAGGTACAAATATCCATACAAGCCCCCAAGATTGCAGCTTGAAGACTTATACCACTCATATTTAATTAACTATATCAGAATTCTATGGTCAAAAAAATTCCAAGCTGACACGGAACATCTGTTCCACATGCTTTACAGCTTCCGCAGTAGCGAAAATAACCACCCGGTCCTTCGGCTTGATGCGGACGTCGCCATTGGGCCGGATCACCTGCCCATCCCGGTAGATCGCACCGATTCGCAAGCCGACCGGGAGATCGAGATCCCGCAATGGCGCGCCGACGAGCGATGATGTTTCCAGCGCTTCAGCTTCAATGATTTCCGCCATGTCGCGATAGACGCTATAGACGGCACGGATACGGCCGCGGCGCACATGCTGGAGGATTTTGGAGACCGTCACCGCCTTCGGATTGATATAGGCGTCGATCCCCACCATGTGGGTGAAATCCTGATAGGCGACCGTGTTGAGCAACGCCATGTTGCTTTTGCAGCCAAGGCGTTTCGCCATGATGCTGGAGAGAATATTCACCTGATCCTGATTGGTGAGCGCCACCATCAGGTCGGCATCCTGAATATCGGCCTCCTGCAGCAAAGCCTGATCCAGCGCACTGCCATGTAGCACCATGGTCCGCTTCAGCTGATCGGCAATCGTGAAGGCGCGCTCGTGGTCGCTTTCGATCATCTTCACGCGGGTTTGCCATTTGCGGTCTTCGATAGCCTTGGCGACATAAAGCCCGATATTCCCGCCGCCTGCTATGACGATGCGGCGCGCTTCCGGCTTTTCATGGCCGAACAGCGACAGCGTCCGGCGAACCTGCTCGCGCGTGGTGACCACATAAGCCAGATCGCCTGCATTCAGCTCATCGGACGAGCGCGGAATGAACAGATTTTCATTGCGCACCACGCCCACCACTGTTGCCGCGAGATCGGGAAACAGATCGGTCAGCTGCTTGAGCGGCGTGTTGATGACCGGGCATTCTTCCAGACATTCGATGGCCAGGCCGATGACGCGATCATCGGCAAAGCGCAGAACATCCGTCGCACCCTGCAAGGCGATGCGGCGCAGCACCACCTCGCCCACTTCCAGTTCGGGCGAAATAATCACATCGATCGGCAGGTTTTCGCGGAGAAACAAGTCCTGATATTCAGCCTGAAGGTAGGACTGGGCGCGAATGCGCGCAATCTTCGTCGGCACATTGAAAACCGAATGTGCAACCTGACAGGCGACCATATTCACTTCGTCGGACAACGTGACGGCGATGATCATATCCGCTTCGTCAGCGCCAGCCGCAGCCAGCACATCCGGCTGCGAACCATGGCCGACGAACCCACGCACATCCAAAGTATCACGCACGATTTCGATATGACGCGCCGACGTATCGATGACCGAAACGTCGTTCTCCTCGGCGGCCAGCCGCTCAGCTATGCCATAGCCGACCTGCCCCGCTCCGCATACGATCACCCGCATGACTGCTCCGCTTCTATAATCACCAGATGCTTATACGCCGAGTGATTTCAATTTACGATGCAGGGCCGAGCGTTCCATACCGACAAATTCCGCAGTACGCGAAATATTGCCGCCAAAACGGTTGATCTGCGCGATCAGATATTCCTTCTCGAAACGCTCACGCGCTTCACGCAATGGCAACGCCATGATGTGCTGGTCCGACTCCGTCGGCGCACGCGGCAACGTGTCACCAATTTCGGCTGGCAGAAGATCAGCTGTTACCGGCGCATCCGCGTCGTCGCCCCGCGCCAGAATCATCAGGCGTTCGACATTGTTGCGCAGCTGACGAATATTGCCTGGCCAGCTATGGGCCTGAAGTACGGCCATGGCATCCGCACCGATCTTGCGCGGCTTGATGCCCGCCTGCCCGGCAATCTGGGTCATGAAATATTCGACAAGCGACGGAATATCTTCGCGACGAGCTGCGAGCGGCGGAACCTGCACCGGCACAACCGACAGCCGATGGAACAGGTCTTCGCGGAATGTGCCTTCGGCAATCATCCCTTCAAGGTTTTGTGCCGTGGATGAGATGATACGCACATCGACCTTGACGCGCTTCGTGCCGCCCACGCGCTCAAATTGCTGATCGACCAGAACGCGCAGAATCTTGTTCTGCGTTTCGCGCGGCATATCGGCAACTTCATCGAGATAGAGAATACCACCATGCGCTTCTTCCAGAGCGCCGACCTTGCGTTCGCCCCCGTCCATTTCGGTGCCGAAAAGCTCGATCTCCATGCGCTCCGGCGTGATCGTCGCCGCATTAACGGTCACGAAGGGCCCATTGGCACGCGCCGATTGCGCATGGATGGCGCGGGCCGCGAGTTCCTTGCCGGCACCCGAAGGGCCGGTGATCATGATACGGCTGTTGGTCGGGGCAACGCGCTCGATGGTCTGCTTGAGCTGGCTCATGGCCAGCGATGCGCCGATCAGTTCCATGCTTTCGCCGGAGCGCTTGCGCAGATTGGACACTTCGCGCTTCAGCTTAGACGTTTCCAGTGCGCGTTCGGCGACGAGGATCAGGCGATCCGCCTTGAATGGCTTTTCGATGAAATCATAAGCGCCGCGACGAATGGCCGAAACCGCCGTCTCGATATTGCCGTGGCCGGAAATCATCACCACCGGCAGATCGGGATGCTGCTTCTTGATTTCGTCCAGCAAAGCCAAACCGTCAAGACGGCTGCCCTGAAGCCAGATATCGAGAAAAACCAGTCGCGGCACGCGATCACCGATGGCGGCCAGCGCGCTGTCCGCATCGAACGCGGTACGGGTTTCATGACCCTCATCGCTGAGAATACCAGCTACGAGCTCCCGGATATCCGCTTCGTCATCAACTACAAGAATATCGGCTGCCATATCAATTCACCTGTCCAGCTATCTTTGTCTCATCATTTCCGTTGGCAGCGCCGGGTGTACCGGCCTGCGTATCGGGAAAGACCATACGTATCATCGCGCCACGACCTCCGTGGAAATCCGCTGGCGCGTCATGCAATTCGAGATGCCCGCCGTGATCCTCGACAATCTTGCGGACGATGGCGAGGCCAAGCCCGGTGCCCTTCTCCCGCGTGGTCATATAGGGCTCAAGCAGCTTCTGGCGGTCGTCACCGGGCAGGCCCTTGCCATTGTCGATCACATCAACAAACAACTGCCCGTCCGCCTTGTAGGACCGAATGAGAATATGCCCCTCGCCGCGGTCTTCCTTAGCAACGGCGTCAATTGCTTCGCTCGCGTTCTTGATGACATTACCGAAGGCCTGACCGATCAAGCGGCTGTCAAAAGAGCCAGCCAGCTTTTCGGGGCCGAAATCATTTTCGAACTTGATATCGCTACGGCTGACTTCGATCAGGAAGGACGCTTCACGCAACGCTTCGCGCATATCCATCTGCCGCATTTCCGGTTTCGGCATGCGCGCAAAGGCGGAAAACTCATCCACCATGCGGCCAATATCGCCAACCTGACGGATAATGGTGTCGGTGCACTGGTCGAAGACCTCGCGATCCTCGGTAATGACTTTGCCATAGCGACGACGAATGCGTTCGGCAGAAAGCTGGATCGGGGTCAGAGGGTTCTTGATCTCATGCGCGATGCGCCGCGCGACATCGGCCCACGCGGACGTGCGCTGCGCCTGCACCAGATCGGTAATGTCGTCCACCGTCACGACATAGGAATGGTCTTCAGATTCAATATCTTCAACGGTAACCTGAACATTGAATGTGCGCGCCACACCACTGCGTGTCATGCTCACCTGCTCGCGATGTACGGGTTTGTCCGCAGTGCGGGCGACTTCAAACGCCTGACCGACTTCGGGTGCGATGCTGCTCAGACTTTTGCCCACGGCATCCTCCGAAACGACCCCGAACATATGTTCGGCCGAGCGGTTGAGAATGGAGATGGAACCGTCGGTTTCGATGCCGATGACGCCAGCCGTCACGCCAGAAAGCACAGCTTCCGAGAAGCGGCGGCGTTCGTCGATCTGGTCCTTGGCCGAAATCAGTTCGTTACGCTGGCTTTTAAGCTCCGCGACCATATTATTGAACGTACCCGACAGAGCGCCGACGTCGCCGTCGGACGAACGAACCGGCACGGAAACGTCAAGATCGCCAGCTGTTACGTCATCGGCAGCGCCGATCAGCAGACGGATCGGGCGAACCAGACGATCCGCAACGGCAATACCGGTCCAGATGGCCGACAGAAGAACAATCAGTGTCAGACCGAAATACAAAAGCGCAAAGGCAATCTGGGTTGGAATGCGGTTCGCATCCATCGCCTGATAGCGCTGCGTATTGGCTTCCATCAGGCGCATTGCGTCGAGGATCTGCGGATCGACGGCGCGCACCGTGTAGAGAAAAACGTCCGGAATTTCGCGCATCTTGATGATTGCGCCGACAAAATTACTGTTGCCCGGTGGAATGATGACAGGCTTGCCGTCAGTCGCCGTCTTTAGCGCATCTTCTGTCGGCGGCGGCAGGCGCGTTTCCAGCCCGGTGCCGCTTTTCACGACAATGGAACCGTTTTCGCGCACCAGAAATGCACCGAGCAGACCGCGTCCACGCGTCTGTAGCGTCATCAATTCGATGAACCCGCCCCGATCAAGGCTATAGAGCGTACGCTGCGCATCCAGATCCTGCAGCATCGAGTACGACGTGCTTTGCAGATTGAGCGCGGTCTCGCGAATATAGGCCGTGGTGAGGCTCTGTGAGGAATTCACAATGTCGCGCGTATTGGTGTCGAACCATCGGTCCAGACCGAGATTAAGCGTCACCGATGCGACAATGGCTACCACAATCGCCGGAACAGCGGCGATCAGGGAGAACAGCGCGACAATGCGGACATGCAGCCGCGACGCCGCCTTGCCCGACCGCCGGGCCGTTACGATGCGGTAGACCTCACGGCAAATCAGCAAAATCAGGAACAAAATCAACGCGACATTGATGATGACCAAGGCCAGCGTGACTGTGCGGTCAGGGGTGATCGGGGTAATGCCGATCAGGATCGCAAAGGAAATAGACGCCGTTATCAGCGCCGAAACGACGGTGATAATACCGGGCAACGCAAGAAGCCTGCGCCCCTCGCCTTTGCGCGACGTTTTCTCCGTCTTATCCATATCCGTGGTCAGATTCGCTGCGTTCATATTAACCATGATACCCAATAGCGTTGCATCTATGCAACGCATTGTGGCGAAAATGCAACGTTTGTTTTCGTAGATTGTTGATATTCAACAGCACACGCATGGCGGGTGTCGGCAACTGAAAGGCGCTGCCACGGAGCAGCTGAACATTTATTCCCCTCTTTCCAGCAAAGATTGGCAAATCAAAGCGCCTGACATGCCCTGAAGAGGTCGTCTTTTCTTTGACGTTTACAGGCTATGACCTCAAAATTACCAACATGGAAACAGCTCAGTACATATTCGTACTTATTGCGGCCTCACCCTTCGTGATCTGGGGCGCCATTCTTTATGGCCTCTCCGTTGCCGTGCCTTTGAAGAGCGCATCAAACGTGAACATGTTCGGTGAAGGAACGGCGAAAGCAACAGACAGACAATCATTTTATCTGTCCGAACTTCCTGATGTTGCGATCGAGCACTATTATATTCACCAGACTGAGCGAACCCCCTTTATTTCGAGCTGAAGTCGTTCATCTTAACAAGATATACAGACATAAATTCAGTTATCGAAGACTGACATGCAATATTGTCTGGAACCAATTGCAAAATAATGCATTCTTTTCGGCACAGTCATCCAGTCCTTTGGCTGATTGAAGTGTCCGACCACGTCTGTTGTGACAATCCCCCGGTCGGGCCACCTGTTTTACAACTGGAGTTCGACATGGGCATTTTCGACAAGATCAAGGGCGCCATCTGGGGTCAGGCACAAGCAGCGACACCTACCGCCGAAACGACCGCAACCGCCGAACCAAGCCAGACAACAGCAGCACCTTCCCCGACCGCAGCGCCAGCGCCGTCGGCACCTGCCGCCACAGGCTCTGTCGATGTCAGCGCTGTGCTTGATGCAGCGGTGGCGAAAAGCGGCCAGAAGCTCAACTGGAAAGCATCTATCGTCGATCTGATGAAGGCGCTCGGGCTCGACAGCAGCCTTGAACACCGCAAGGAACTTGCCAAGGAACTTGGTTATACCGGCGACACGAGCGATTCCGCGACGATGAATGTCTGGCTGCACAAGCAGGTCATTCAGAAGCTCAAGGACAATGGCGGCATTGTTCCAAGCGGGCTTTGATATTTTGCGGCCAATGGGAACATTTGGCCGCATAACACGTTTATAAACAGACGCTTGGAGCGGCAAGTTTATCTGAAGAGATAAGCAGATGTTCCGGGCGTCTGTCGATAGTTCGAACGATCGATCCGATTTTGTGAAGTGTTTCCGTGCTTTTGGGACGCTTTTGAAAACCTGTTGTCTTACGTGCCTGTTTTCCGAGTGTAGCCCGCCTTGTGGGCATGATTTCGAAAGGCATGTTTCAAGGTTCGGCAGATGGCTATGCCGTTTGTCGAGACCGGATTAGAGGAGTGGATCATATGAGCGGTGCAGGCGTGGGCTGGATTGCTGCCATCATCATCGGCGGCCTTGCTGGTTGGATTGCTTCCAATTTCATGAATAGCAACACCGGCATATTCATGAATATCATTTTGGGTATCATCGGCGCTGCAGTGGCGAGCTTTCTGTTCGGTCTGCTCGGCGTGTCCTTCGGTGGCTGGCTCGGTTATCTGATTTCAGGCTTCGTCGGGGCGTGTATACTCATATGGGTCGGAAGAATGATCAGTTCATAAAACAAGGCGCCGCTGGCGCCTTTTTTATGCCTGTTCGCCTGCTCTCGCCCAGATATTCCTTTCATGCCTCGTACATGGCAAGCGTTCGCAACAATGTTTCGAATGTCGAAGGCTGGGCCTGATCCTGATGCGCGTCTGCCACCGCATCGGTCCTTGACGATGGCTTCCGCACACTGCTGGGGCTATAGCCGAACTGCTGTGTGAATGCGCGCGTGAAATTAGCAGCGGAATCGAACCCGAAAGCGAGCGCGACATCCGCAACCTTTCGATTTTCGGATGCATCCGCCAGCATGGTATGAGCCGCAAACAAGCGCCGTTGGCGAATATAATTCAGCACGCCGCCTGACCCTTCAAAGAGCTGATAAAGATGCGTGCGCGAAATCGCCAGTTCACGGCTCAACGCTTCCGGCGTCAAATCCCGCGACATAAGATTTTTCTGGATGAACCGCCGCGCCTTTGTCATCAATCCCAACTGGGAAATCTGCTCGCTGACGTCGATTTTCTTTACTAGCGGCGCAATGGTGTCAAATATGATCTGTCGCAGACTATCCCGCAATGCCGGCAAATCTTCGTTGGTGACCCGGCTGAGACCGTCTTCGAGGCTCGAAACGAAGTCGATCAGCAATTTGGCGCGGTAGCCGCCCAAAGTGACGTTGTTACTCGATTCAGGCATGCCGCCGCGTCCGGCAAACTGATCGACGGGGATGATCAGGGAAACGGACTCTGAAGCGATGGCCCGCCCTCGAAAAGGATAGCCGAGCGAGCGCACGTCGATCATGCCCGGCTCATTTTCCGCCACACGCCC
Organism: Ochrobactrum sp. C6C9; assembly: GCF_022627935.1. NCBI lineage: Bacteria > Pseudomonadati > Pseudomonadota > Alphaproteobacteria > Hyphomicrobiales > Brucellaceae > Ochrobactrum > Ochrobactrum sp. C6C9. The sequence goes on from NZ_JABXGB010000062.1 coordinate 10,186, forward strand.
ATCAACGCCGGTCCAGCTGTGGCCGCTGCGCAAAAAGCCGATCTGCCAGTGATCAATCGTGCTGAAACGCACCTTTTCCTTCGGGCGCTCATAGCTGAAAGCCGGTGCGGACTGCTGGATGAGGAGCATGCCACCCAGATTCCACACCGTTTGAGATGCTAGAAATCCGTCGCTGGCATGAACTCCATCCGGCAGGCGCATGTCCAGCAAGGGCAGCATGTGCTGTTGCCAGGCAGCAAATTGTTCGGAGGGTTCATAACATTCCGTGGTGAAGATCATAGGTGCCACTAGGTTGCTTGCGCCAGCAATTTCGCCCAGGGGGGGAACCGGCACGCGCACTGATTGTCGGCGCGCGACAGGGTCCGGCTCAAAATGGTGCGCGGGCGGGTGAGGGACGGACGG
>NZ_JABXGB010000063.1:0-10187 GCF_022627935.1 Ochrobactrum sp. C6C9
AAAAGCCTCCCTTTCGAGAGGCCTTTGAATCATCAGCTCATTCAAATGCCAAGCAGTTTTATGAGTTTACGGCCTAGACTGAAAGCGGTCAGTCGATAGCTCCAGCGCCTCGCGTCGGGTGATCTGTTCATTGCGCCCAGCTTTGGCTTGCACCTTAATCCTGCTCGTATGGGCACCATATCATCCACCGAACTAGTGGGGGCTGTCTTCAAGCACATCGACATCCCCCTATCACTCCTATTATTCACCCAACCATTCCGTCTTCTACCGGTCCGTCGTCACGGATGTTCCAGTTTATCGGCTCTGTTGGCAGCCATGGTGTGCCCCAAACCAATTGGCACAAAACGCTTGTCTCCGCGCTTGGCATAGCTGGCAAACGCCGTTTGTAACTGAAACGGAAATCTTGAATTTGGCAACGTTTATGCGGAAACGCGCAACGCTTTTCTGAGGTTTTGAATCGGATTAATGCAAATTGTCTCGATTTGAAATGCGTTGCGGGCAAATTGGGATGACGTGCAGACACGTTGTGGTACGTTGCGGGCAACTCATGACGACATACGCAAGACGTAAATCAATTCTATAAAATCCATTTACCTTACAGCAATGAATATGGCGTCAAACGGCGTTTGAATCTGGAGGACTTACCTGGGGAAAACGCCTGTCGATCAGATTCTTTTGCTCTACGCCCCTGACGCTCCCTCGAACACGGTGGGATCGTTCTGCATCGGTTCCCGGCTCTCAAACGCCGTTTTTCGATGAATCGGATATATCCGGTTTCGTAACAGTTTTCCGGATGCCCGCAACGTTAATCCAAAACCTGGAATCGCAAGACTGCAAATTATCCTGATGTGATACGCTATGTGGGTACTCTGAAATACGGTAGAGGCACATCAAGTTGCCCCACCGGCAAATCAAATCAGCGTCTCCCAAGGCATCACGATCGGAAATGCCGCCCCTTTACCGCAAGGCGATCGGCAGGAGCGTGACCAGGAGCGTTTCTGTGCCGATCGTAGCATTTCCGGGAGACCTGCCACACTGGCATGTAGAGTTGTGCCAGATTTTTACATCGCCATAGACCCCCTACGATTTCATCAACGGCATGAATCGATCAGCCCGGATCGATTCATAAAATGCGTTGGACGCTCCCCTCGCAATGCCGGATTCTGCTGATATGTTGAACCAGCCTTCGCTTCCGATACACTTTCGTAAAATCGATCCACGCAACAACATGCGACGCTTCTACACCTTATCGGTTCAACCGAATTTATTCGGTGAATGGTGCGTCATGCGTTCGTGGGGGCGGATCGGAACACTTGGACAATCCGTGCAGCAAACACTCCTGGACGAAGCATCCGCCAACGCACTTCTTCGCAAACTTGTCGCGGTTCGTCGCAAACGCGGTTATCAGGAAGTCGCCTGACTTCTTTGCAACAGATAACCGAATTGCTCCAGCCTCTGGTTCACGCGCTCGATGAATACTTATCCTCAAGCAGCCATTCTTGAAATCTTCGCGATGCGAGAACGGGCGGCTTTGCCTTTACGATCGAGATACTCTGCATAAAGACGAAGAGCGGCACGCAGATCCGATCTCGTCCGGACCGTCAGTGTTTCGAACTCGGCATTCAGTTCCAGCCGGGCCAATTCCAGTCCTGTATCGAAGAATGTTCGTCCACTTAAAAGACGGCGCGCCCGGTTGACCTGCGATTTGACATTGCGTGCGGATTGGGGCGAGCGCCCCGCTTCCATCATCCAGTTCACGAAACGGCCTTCAACTTCGGGAATGCTTTGACCGTTCTCGCGCGCGAGGATGACACGACCGATCGCTTCGGCCAGTGGAGAGGGCACGGCGTTGGCAATCATTTGATGAATATCCTGTCGTGTCGCGCCCTTCCACTGCCAACCATCCGGAAAACCCTGTAGCATTGCCAGCTGTCGGGTCGTCAGCATCGCTGCCTGCGAGACTGGAACCGGATCTGCAGGATGGGGATTGTTCAGATAGCGATCCGTCAGCCGTTCCCAGGCCGTACGCGTCACAGTGGGAAACGGTTCGTGGATACCACGAACTCCGCGTCCGGCGCGAAAAGGCCGCGCATAGACCCAGCCTTCCGGAATATCCAGTACGTCGCTGATGACTGTCTGGCGTTCCGATCGCGCCTTAACAAGGCTTGAATCGAGGAACCCATGCCGTTCTCCCAGACGTCCGATAATGAACAGACGTTTGCGGAGTTGTGGAACACCATACCAGGAAGCGTCCAGCTTGCACTCGCTCAATCCGTATCCGGCCCGCATTAGCATTTTGCGCCCATCCGCCCACGCTTCGGAGCGGGCTGCCTGTGGAACGTTTTCCATCACAAACCATTGTGGTCTGGCGAGGCAGACGAGCATTGCAAAAGCCCGCGTCAACGACGCGTTTTCTCCTTCCACCCGCTTGCCCGCAACCGAGTAATCCTGGCATGGCGGTCCGCCAGCGATCAGATCCGGGGCCATTCGGGCTATCGCAGGCGCAACAGCGAAAATATCTTTCAGGTCGTGTTTGTGAACATATTGCCCGACATTATGACGGTACGTCTCGACGGCGGGATCCCAGGCATCATATGCCCCGACCACTTCGATACCTGCACGTTTCAACCCAAGAGACATACCCCCTGCCCCGCAAAACAACTCAACCGCCCGCAATCCGAATACCCCACGCCCCATATTCTCACGGACATATCCGTTACATCAGAGAAAAGCGGATCACATCGGCCATTTGCCTTCTTCCACACCATTTAAAAAGCTACTCTTTATATCTCTCCCTTTACCGACGAACTCGACGGTTAATAACGCCAATTGAACCGATCAGCTTTCGAGCCCGGCTTTTCCTATGCAAATGACCAGATGCGATGAAACAAGACAAGAAATTGTTCGTCATGGAAATCAGAGAAAACGCGGTCCATCGGGCAAGACGAAATCGATTAGAAGTACCGCGAATTCCGAGATACAAGCGCAACCGCTCGTAGAGAACAGGATGGATCTGTTCTGGAACAAGATGCCCTCAGAACGAGAACTGTTCATTGCCGCAAACTACGTTTCCGAGCGCACCAAACATTGTTTCGGTTTGGCTATCTAAATGAACTTTTCTAATCAGGAGAATCCGTTTATTCGTGGTTTCATGAAGTCGATTGAATTATTTGCCGGTGCCGGCGGCTTGGCGATTGGATTACACGAGGCGGGTTTCCGTCCCGTGAACGTGATCGAATGGGATCGCTATTGCTGCGACACTATCCGGCAGAACAAAGCTCGTGGCATCAAGGTCATTGGACAATGGAAGCTAACGGAAGGTGATGTCCGCGCGATCGATTTCTCCGTCTACGACGGCAAGGTAAAACTGATTTCCGGTGGGCCGCCCTGCCAGCCCTTTTCGCTTGGTGGCAAGCACGGTGCCTACACAGACGCTCGCGACATGTTCCCTGAAGCGATAAGGGCGGTACGCGAGGCTCGGCCCGGAGCGTTTATTTTCGAGAACGTCAAAGGGCTCACACGCGCCACTTTCCGCAATTATTTCGAATATATCCGACTTCAACTCGAACATCCCGATATACGCCCGCGCGAGGAGGAGGCTTGGCTTGATCATCTGGCACGCCTTGAGCAGCATCATACGAGCGGTAGCCGCAGTGGATTGAATTACCGCGTGGTCGTGCATCTGGCGAATGCCGCGAATTACGGTGTTCCCCAGAAGCGCGAACGCGTTTTCTTTGTCGGGTTTCGCGAGGATCTTGGTCTTCGGTGGAGCTTTCCCAAGGAAACACATTCACGAGAAGCTTTAATCTGGGACATGGTCCATGGCGATTACTGGGATCGTCACCGCGTTGCGCAGCGACACCGGATTTCAGCTTCATCGATGATCGCGCCATCGGAAAAACCGGTCGGTTTCCAGCCATGGCGCACGGTTCGCGATGCCATCGCCGATCTGCCGGATCCAGAAAAGTCACCTCAAACCGCGTCTCATATCCTCAATCATCGTTTTCAGCCAGGCGCGCGTTCCTATACCGGACACACTGGCAGCCCTCTCGATGAACCAGCCAAGACGCTAAAGGCGGGCGTGCACGGCGTGCCCGGCGGCGAGAACATGATGCGCCGACCGAACGGTAGTGTGCGTTATTTCACCGTGCGCGAAAGCGCCCGGCTTCAAACTTTTCCAGACGAGTATATATTTCACGGCACATGGACAGAATCGATGCGACAGCTCGGTAATGCCGTGCCCGTTCGTCTGGCGCGTACGGTGGGGGAGGATATTGCCCGGCATATCCTGGACGCTACGGCATGAACATCAAACCCTACAATCCACTCGATAAGCTGAATCTCGCTCGTAGCATAGAGATGGAAATTCTTCAGCGACCGCCGAGCCAGCTGGCGGAGGTGGATGACATCAGAGGTGCTGGTGTCTACGTTATCTACTATACCGGCACCTATCCCGCCTATGAAGCGCTGGCCGTAGAAAATCGTGGCGATGCCTTTCGGAAGCCAATTTACGTCGGCAAGGCTATCCCCAAGGGTGGGCGTAAGGGCGGTTTGTCCAAGGATGCAGGAATTGGTAAGGCACTAGCCGACCGGCTCAAGCAGCACGCCATGTCCATTGACGAATCCGAAAATCTCGACCTCGCCGACTTCTTCGTGCGCCATTTGGTCGTCGACGATATCTGGATCCCGCTCGGCGAGAACATCCTCATCGAGAGCTTCAAGCCGATATGGAACCGCGCGATTGACGGTTTTGGCAACAAGGACCCCGGTAACCGTCGTAAGACACAGTTCAAGTCTCCTTGGGATGTTCTACATCCGGGACGTTCATTCGCTCGCAAACTGGCTGATAGTCCCGCGACAGTAGATTTTCTCATCCAGCGGGTTAGCGATTATTTCGCAGGTCGGCCTCTCGCAAGGCTTCCCAAGGCCGTGGAAGAACAGGAACGCGAAGAACAGACCGAAGCTGAGGAAAGTGCCGACGACGTGTAAACAATGTAGTCGCATGGGGGTTCTGTCGCAAAAATTTCAGAAGATTAAGAACGACCTTATGTCTTGACGCAATTATCCTGCGGGCTCCTCGAACACCTGGAATGACGAACGGTTGTCATTTGCGAATTGGTTCTTGCGGATCATATGCGCCACTTCAATGCCAGCAATGGTCGCCGATGCTGAATGAAACGCTTTGAAGCCTAACATGTGTTTGGTGATCCGCTTGATGAAGCGATGATCCTGTTCAGGTATTTAACCTGCAGGATTTCAATCATCTTGCCCGTGCCGGTGATTTTCAGGATGTGATTGACAGCCTGTGCGTCAGCCAGGTTGGCACCGCTTTTATCGATGACGACCTTGTGCGGAACGCCATTGCTTGCGATGGCTTTCTTAAAGAAGCGCCTCGCCGCCCCGAGATTTCGGCGCCCAGAGAGCATGAAGTCAAGGGTTTGGCCTCCACGATCAAGTGCCCGATAGAGATAGGTCCAATTGCCTTTGACCTTGATATAGGTTCTTTAATTGATCGTTAGCGCTCGGTGAGTTTGTCGCATGTATCGGCCGCCTGCAAGGTTCTTTTCGAAGTCATCCCACTTGGCGCTTCATCTCGGCATCCAAGGCGCCGGTTTCCCAAATGTCTCATTCGCGATGCATTGGCTCGCATGTAGATCAATCGGGTTCATCCGGTCGCCTGCCGCTGCAACCGATACGGCAACTCTCGCCAGCACGTTCCCCGCGCAGCTTTCTAATCAGGCTCCCCTTAGTTCAAACTCTGTGCCATCTTTCCAGATGGCGTGCCGACAAGCCAACAAAGCAATCCCGCGACCAGGCCCGAGCCCAGAATTTGGCTTATTCGCGATAGACGTTTCCAACTCATGGCTGTGCCTTTAGAACCGGGCCAAAGCAGTGTCATATCGAGACGAGACTCCCGCTTGCCTTCATTCCTGAAAACAGGAGCTGGCGGATTGAAAAGGTCCCTCCCCTCGCCTTCTGTGTCAGAGATCGTAGATATCCGCCAGGCGAATTGATGGCCGATAGTTTCTGCAGGATCCAGGCAATAGCGGTCGAAGCGGTTTCCGGCCCCATGAAACAGATCGCTTCCTGATAGGCTGATTGACTGATGCCGAGAAAGCCTGAGACGATACGCGAGGCGTCGAGAAGCTCACGCCATGTGCCAATTCCGTTCGCACCATACTCGCGAATATCTGGACAGGATCGAAGCACCTGGTCGAGAGAAATGGATGGCGTTAATTCGCCAGAAGTTCCTTCTTCCGGCATCTCAGAAACTGGTATTTCTGCGGAAGGCGCGTTCAAATCAATCTTTTTGCTATTTTGAGATTCAAAAAGGGATTCTGGCAGGGATTCATTATGCTGCCGCTCAGATTGGGCGACGCTGCCGCTCATTTCCGGAACAATCCCTAGTGTTTTCAGAGCGATAGCCAATTCACCACGAATGGCTTCAAAATTGGCCTTGATCGCGGACAGTTCATCAAGAGATGCGCGGCGAGAGATAGCGTCGACAATGGCGCGGAAGCGAACGAACAATGCTTCGAGACACTCACTAAGTTCACCCGTTTCTTCGGCCCTATCCGCAAAGGCTGACGCAATGTCTCGGCGCATGACGGACACTTCGTCGCGAAGACGCTTCAGTGCTTTCTGATCGGCGAGAATCTTATCCGCGATAGCAGCAATTTCAGAGGCGCGCTGGAGCAATGGTGCAAAGGAAAAGCCGAAAGCAAGCTCGACGCCGCCTTCCCTGTCCTTATGAGCATAGCGTTTACGCGTCGGGCTATCTTTGCGCGCAATGATCCCAGCTTCAATAAGGGCCGCCAGGTGTCGGCGCAGTGTAGATTCCGGCATGCCATGGGCACGCAGCGAAAGCTGTCGGTTGGATGGGAAAACGACAAGGCCGCTTTTCTCATGCAATTCTTCATCAGGCAGAAATGACAGAAGCGAGCTCAGCACGGCAAGACAACGATCGTTCAGGCCGAAGTTAGCCTTAGCCACGCAGAGCTGTTTGTAGAGCGCCCATCTGTTTACGCCCCTCCCCTGTTTCGGCTTCTCATGCCGCTCAGAATTCTGGGCAAACATCTTCATTCGCCCACAAAACGCGGACGTGTCAGTCTTCAGAATTTGCATTCCCTCTCACCTTTCAAAAGGCAAAAGAAATCCACCCGCCAAAAAGACGCTTACGACTCTTGACACTGATTCATGGAAATGCGATTCTCAGACTTGCTACAGATTGAGAGAGGCTTCCACGCGGTGACGTTTTGGGGGCCTTTTTCTTTTGGTCGTTAGTCTCCATTCTTACCGGCAACTGATTGGCTAAACTCGTCGTAAAGTGTATCCATTCTACCTGTTAGCCAATCTGCAAAATCATTTGCATTTCTGTTTGTTAGTTCAATCGCAACCTTTTTAGCCCGAAGGTTCATTGATAGATTTAAAGAGCCGTCTTTTGACACCCAATTGTTAACCTGGGCGCGAGCATTCACATTCGTGGGGCTCGATGATTTAGCCGTGGCGAGGTACTCGAAGGCCTTTTGGAAACGTTGGTTACTATCGAGCGATCTCATGTTGTCCGCGGACAACACTAGAATAAGCCCCTCGGTATCGCCTATGGAAATTAGATCGCCGAACTCCATCCAACGACGTCTACCGATTTCAGGAGCAGCACCAATCAACTCGATAACTTCGGACGAAATCAGCTTAACGACTGACAGCATTTTCGAAACTGCGGCTTTGTCAACAGCAAGTGCCGACATTATGACATCTCGCGCAAACCCTTTTATCTCTAGGCGTTCAGCGAACAAAGCTCGTTCGATAAAAGATAGATTAGTACGAGCATTATTTTCCTGACCCTGATTGATGACCAACTGTTCATCTGTGAGATCGCGTACGATCGCTCGAACCTTAATCCCAATAATTTTAGCCGCTGCTAAACGTCGGTGACCAAAGGCTACTTGATATCGCTCTTGGTTTGCCGGGTTTGGCCGGACAAGAATGGGTACTAGCTGACCGCTTTCACGAATTTGCGCTACGAGTTCAGAAAGTTGGGTTGAATCAATTTCAAGACGGTCCGATACGAAAGATCCGTCAACCAAGCTCGGATCTAACTCGACGATCACTTGTCCTTCTGAAAGCCGTTTTTCGAGTTCGTCGACGCGTTCGACCTTTTGAGTAATGTTGGTCAAAGACTTTGTAATTCCGCCCACTGGAGCGCTTCGCGCAGTAGGCACAAAGCCGGATAAAGGCCTCGACCTTGTGATATCAGAATCGATCGCCTGCGGAGACTTTGGGTCAGTATCCAATGATACGCCGATAAGATTCTTACGTGCCATTTGTTACTTCCTTCCCCAGGTAGCCCTCAAAAGCATTTCGATTTCTCCGTTGACGGCATTCAGTGAATCCATCGCACGATCATAGGTGCCTCGAGTGAATTGTGACCGTTCCACCTCGTAAAGGGTCTGCTTAGTCACTCCGGCATCAGAAATTGCAGTAGATTTCAGCATGGCGTTTTGGAGCATCCGATTACCAAATATAGCTCTCATAAAACCCGTCATCTGACTTTGCGGACCATCGTTAGGTTCGTAACGGGTCACGAGATAACGCATCCAGTCATAACTTGTTCTGCCACCGGCTCTTTCCACGACCGCCATAAGTTCACTCGTCATTGCGAGAAACTGGCTCATAGACATGACGTCGAGCATCTGAGGGTGCACGGTGATCAACACCCCTGTTGCAGCGCATAGGGCTGACATTGTTAGAAAGCCTAACTGTGGGGGGCAATCGATCACGACGACATCGTAAATACTTTCAATATCGGAGATAACCTCCCCTATTCGAGCAAAGAACATGCTTTCCGCACGCCCCGTTGTGATCGCCTTTGGCGTCTCGTGTTCGAATTCCATCAATTCCAGGTTTCCTGGAATGACATGGAGATTAGGCGTATAGGTCGCGCGAACGATCTCTGTAATGTTGCGCGGATCTTCGTATCGAATAGCTCCGTAAAGAGTTTCACTTTCACCAACATCCAATTCAGGTTGGTGTCCGAAAAGTGCTGAAAGAGATGCTTGAGGATCGAGATCTATCGCTAAAACACGATATCCACGTAATGCAAGAAACTGCGCAAGATGCGCTGATGTCGTGGTCTTCGCTGATCCACCTTTAAAATTCATAACAGCCAACACTTGGAGCTTTTCATTAGCTCTACGTGTTGGGACATACTTGGGTGCGCCATTCTTCTCGTCTAAGGAATAGCGAATACGATCCATATCGTCCGGCGTGTACATACGTCGACCATTTGCCATTGGTTCGGGGCCATGACCTTCCGATGCTACCTGTCTAAGGTAGCCTTCACCGATGCCAATGTAAGCTGCTGCCTCAGACGGAGAAAATTGGCGAATGGTTTTTTGCGATGTTGGCGGGAAAATTTTTTGCTGATGAAGTTGGAGTTGCCGCGACAATTCTTGCGAATCCGCTGACAACAGAGTCGGAAGATGTTCCTGTTGATCCATCAGGTTATGACTTGTTAACATTTGAGGCCCTTCAACTTCGCAATTGATTTGAATTCATCAATAACTGCGAAGTTCACAGTAAGCCCGATTCGTAAACATTTTACAAACGATTAACTATGGAGCGATCAGAGTTGTCCGCGGACAACTCCGAGGTTGCTAAAGCCGTGCATCTCGACAAAACCGATTACTGTCTCGGTACGGGGTCTAAATTCTCTAAATGTCCACGAGAAAACTGGCTCAGTACATATCGTTGTATGGCTCTTAGGTTTCTCCAACTGTTCGGGCGAGCTCGGAAAGCGTGCTGGATCGCGGAGTTTTTTCGTTATTTGCAGCACCGAGAATTCGAATAGGGAAGCAGACAGCATCTCGGCTTGAAGGATTGAGACCCTCTACAAAACGTTCGTCGCTTCGCGCTATCGCTTCGGCTTTCTTAAGTGCTCTGTTTAGCCCTATTTGCGTAAGAATGCCTTTTTCAACCAAGGCATGATTTATGGCAATAATTGCCATGCAAAGTCCTTCTATCTGCAGATTGGCTACGTTCATTTTTACCTCGTGTGGCTGGAGGAGAATAACGCTGCGCCGCTGTCTTTTGATCCATGGGTGGTCGTTTTGACGAATAGTCAAGAACTGCATTGGAAACTGAGAGCGTGCCGGGTGCTAGGTCAGTTTTCTTGGAGTCGTTATAAC